>NZ_LN831024.1:1560294-1872352 GCF_001457615.1 Pseudomonas aeruginosa
CTGCGCCACCAGCACACGCCGATGGTTGCACGCACCCACGGGCAGCAGGCGCTGCCCACGACCTTCGGCTACAAGGTCGCCGTCTGGGTGGATGAAATCGACCGTCACCTGGCGCGCTTCGACGAAGCGCGCGAACGCGTCCTGGTCGGCAACCTGACCGGTGCCGTGGGAACCCTGGCGTCGTTCGGCGCCCAGGGCTTCGAGCTACAGCGGCGAACCCTGGCCAGGCTTGGCCTCGGCGCGCCGTCGACCAGTTGGCACAGCGCCCGGGACCGGGTGCTGGAGGTTGCCGGGTTGCTGGTCCAGGTGTCGGTGACGCTGGGCCGGGTGGCGAACGAGATCTACCACCTGCAGCGCAGCGAAATCGACGAGGTACGCGAGGGCAGCCGGCCGGGACAGGTGGGCAGCAGCACCATGCCGCACAAGCGGAACCCGTCGTCGGTCGACCTGGTCAGCGCGCTGTCGCGGCTGGTGCGGGCACAGATGGTGGCGCTCACCGATGCCGCGTTCCAGTTGCACGAGCGCGACGGCACCGCCTGGCGCATCGAGTGGGCGGCGTTGCCGGAGCTGTTCGTCTACGCCGGCGCCTTGCTGACCCGCATGGAGGCGGTGCTGGCCGAGGGGCTCGAGGTGCGCGAGGAACGCATGCGCGCCAACCTCGACCTGCTGGGTGGGCTGATCCTGTCGGAGCGGGTCATGCTCGCGCTGGCGGGGCAGTTCGGCAAGCAGACCGCCCACGAACTGCTCCATGAGATAACCCAGGCCTCCCAGCGGCAGGGCGTTCCGTTCCGCGAGGCGCTGCTCGGGCAGCCAAGGTTGCGCGGCTGTTTCAGCGCCGAGGCGCTCGAAGAACTGCTCGACCCCGTCGGCTACGTCGGCCTCGCCGCGGAGATGGTCGACCTGGTCGCCGGCAAACCACGAACCGGCGCGTCGGGCGACAGGCCCGAAGGCGCCGCCTCTTCCCAAGGAAATCCCGGTCAGTCCCAGTACGTGATGGAGGATAGGTGATGGATGCTGAATCGCTGGAAATGCTTGCCCGTTCCTCGTGCACCGCGCATCCGCAGAGCTTCGGCGGCGCACCGGCCGAGTCGTCCTGCAAGCACGAACACAGTCACATCGTTGACTCTAAAACCCATGGCGGCGGCTACGCCGGTCCGGTGAGCCGCCGGATCTTCTGTAGCCACTGCCGCCTGCAACGCTGGCTCGACGTGGAGGCGGCGCTGGCGCTGGCGCAGGCCGATGTCGGCGTCATTCCGCCCGAGGCGGCGCTGGAGATCGCGAAGGCCGCCAGGCTTTCGGCCGTCGACCTGCAGCAGATCGCCGACGGCGTGGCCAGCACCGGGCACTCGCTGATGCCCCTGCTGGGCGCGCTGCAAAGGAACTGCAGCCCCAGCGCGCGCGAGTACGTGCATTTCGGCGCGACCACGCAGGATATCCAGGACACCGCGCAGTCCCTGGAAATGCGCGATGTGCTGGATGAAACGGAGCGGGCGCTGGACATCCTCCTGGACCGGCTCTCGGTGCTGGCGAGCGGGACCCGCAATGCGCTGATGGTCGCCAGGACCCACTCGATCCCGGCGTTGCCAACCACCTTCGGGCTGAAGGTGGCCGGCTGGATCGACGAGTTGCTGCGTCACCGCGAACGCCTGGGCGAGGCGCGCAAGCGGATCCTGGTGGTGCAACTGTTCGGCGGCGTGGGCACGATGGCCGCCTTCGGCGACGAGGCCATGCTCCTGCTCGAAAGCTTCGCGCGGCGGCTGTCGCTGGACGTGCCGCTGGCGGGTTGGCACGTGTCCCGCGACCGGGTTACCGAGTTCGTCAGCACCCTGGCCATGGTCACCGCGTCCCTGGCGCGGATCGCCGACGAGATCCGCACCCTGAACCGCTGGGAGATCGGCGAGCTGGAGGTGGGCTGGACGCAGCAGCAGATCGGTAGCAGCACCATGCCCCACAAGCGCAATCCGGAAGGCTGCGAGCAGGTCGTGGTGCTGGCCCGGCTGGCCAAGGCCCAGGTCCTGCTCGCGTTGGACGCCATGATCCTCGAGCACGAGCGGGACTACCGCGGCACGCGCCTGGAATGGTGTGCGGTGGCGGACGTTTCCCACTATGCGCTGATGGCGCTGTCGCTGCTGACCGACACCATCGACGGGCTCACGGTCCACGACGAGACCATGGCGCGGACGGCGAATGCATACAGCGATGCGATCTGTACCGAGGCGTTCGTCTTCGAGATGGCCAAGCAACTGGGCAAGAGCAGCGCTTACGAAATCATCTTCGAGATCACCCAGGCCTGCCAGCGCAAGCGGATTCCGATGCGCCAGGCGCTCGAGTCGGATCCGCGGGTGGGCGCCGTCATGCCGAAGGAAACCCTGGCCAGGCTGTTCGAGCCGCGGACCCATCTCGGCATGGCCGGGACCATCGTCGACAAGGTGCTGGACAAGGTCGCCAGCCACCACTGAATCACCCGCCGCCAGAGGCGGCGGTACTGCACATCAACGGAGAACAAGAATGACAAAGGCTAACGAGATCGAAACCGCGAAGGTCAAGCAGTTTTCAGCACGGATCATGGAGGACTACGGCAATACCCTGCGCGGCGCGATGCTCTACATCGGCGACCGCCTGGGGCTGTTCAAGGCGCTCGCCCATGGCCAATGGGTGACCCTGGAAGAGCTGGCGCAGCAGACCGGCTACACCACCCGCTACCTGCGCGAATGGCTGGGCAGCATGGTCACCGGCAACTACCTGGCCTACGATCCGCAGAGCAGGAGCTATCGGTTGCCGGCCGAGTTCGTCCCGGTGCTCGCCGACGAGGACTCGCCTTATTTCGCCGGCGGGATCATCCAGTTGAGCGTGCCCTTCGTGAGCATGGCGCCGAAGATCATCGAGGCCTTCCGCTGCGGCGGCGGTTGCCCCGAGGAATCCTTCCCGCTGGAAACCTGGGAAGGCATGGAGCGCATGACCATGCCCTGGTACAAGCACTTCCTCGTGCAGCACTGGATTCCTTCGCTGGATGGCGTCAAGGAAAAGCTCCAGGCGGGTGGCAGCGTGCTCGATTTCGGCTGCGGCAGCGGGCTGGCCGCGATCATGATGGCCAAGGCGTTCCCCGAAGCCCAGGTCTATGGCTGTGACTTCCACGCGCCGTCCATCGAACGCGCGCGGGCGAACGCCGAGGCCGCGGGGGTCGGCGACCGGGTGCGCTTCGAGGTCAGCGATTCCGATGCGCTGGCGGGCAAGAAGTTCGACTTCGTCACGACCTTCGTGGTCATCCACGACGCGACCGACCCGCAGCAGATGATGAAGGACCTGCGCGAGTCGACCGCCGACGATGGGACCTACCTGATGGTGGAACTCAACCTGTCGCAGGAACTGCACGAGAACATGAACCTGTTCGGTCGCGTGATGTACCCGCAGAGCACGCTGTATTGCATGACCTGTTCGCTGTCCCACGGCGGCGAGGGCCTCGGCGCCTTCATGGGCGAGGACCGCGCGCGGCAGATGGCCGAGGCCGCCGGCTTCAGTCGCTTCCGCAAGGTGCCTTCGGAGTGGCCGCCGCTGCCGGCGCTGTTCGAACTGCGACCCTGAGGTTGCACGCCCGGAGTCGCCTGGCGCGGCTCCGGGGCGAGGGTGGCGTCCGCGGCGGACGCCACCCGCAGCCCGGTGTGTCCGGGACCGCCGCAGTCGTTTCGTCCCTGTCTGCCTCGGCCTGAAGTCTTCGCTGCGAAGACCCTCGTCCTTATATAAGCAGGGGAGTTGCTGCGAGCAGAGGTCGAGAGCCTGCGGCACTCGTTCAAGCGAGCGATGTGGCTGTCAGGAAACCTTCCCCTGTTACCGAATGGAGCAATGTTGCTCCTTGTGTGTGCAACAACGCCCCACTTCCCGGAAGCCTGGCGAACCGCGTGAAAACCGCTCGGAGCGCCTTTCGTCGCAGGATTCCTCGGTAATTCTCCGCGCTTTAATTCAACTCTCTGATTTTAAAAGTTTAATACTCGGAACAAGGCTGTTTCGCCGGTGAACTTTCATCTGGCATGGCTTCTGCAAGTTTTATATTTAAAACGATGTTTCATATATAAAACAAGACAAGAGGCTTAGTCCAGATGAGAGCGACGTCGTTGAGCATCCTCACTTCCGAGCATTCGCTACCTGTAGCCGCTCCTGCGGATAGCCGTCTCGAAATCGAATTCCGCGGCGTCGCCAAGCATTTTCCGGGCCGCGGCAAAAGCGCGGCGACCCTCGCGGTGCAGGGGCTCGACCTGGCCATCCGCCGCGGCGAGGTGGTGTCCATCATCGGGCCGTCCGGTTGCGGCAAGAGCACCCTGCTGAACATGGGGGCGGGTCTCTACGCACCCAGCGAAGGCGAGGTGCGGGTCGGCGGCGAGCGGGTCAGCGGTCCGGTACGCAAGGTCTCCTTCATGTTGCAGAAGGACCTGCTGATGCCCTGGCGCAGCATTCGCCGCAACATCGAGCTGGGCCTGGAGATCGACGGTCGCGCGGCCGGCGAACGGCGCGCCATCGCCGAGGAAATGCTGGAGAAGTGTCACCTCGCCGGTTTCGCCGAGCACTATCCGTTCCAGCTTTCCGGCGGCATGCGCCAACGCGCCGCCCTGGCCCGAACCCTGGCCACCGACCCGCAGGTGCTGTTCCTCGACGAGCCGTTCTCGGCCCTCGACGCGCAGACCAAGATGATCCTCCAGCAGGACCTGGCGCGGATGCTCTGCGAGCAACGCAAGACCGCGCTGTTCATTACCCACGACCTGGTCGAGGCGATCGCCATGTCCGATCGCATCCTGGTGATGAGCGCGCGGCCGGGCACCATCGTCGAGGAGATCGAGGTCGGCCTGCCGCTGCGCGACAACCCGCTGGAGCGCCGCAAGCTGCCGGAGATCGGGCCGCTGGTCGGGCGCCTGATGACCCTGCTGAAAGTGGGCGAGAGCGCCGAGCTGCACTGATCGCCGCCTGCCGATCCGAATTCCGTTACAGGAGCCGCTGATGTCCAAGTCATTGCTCAACGCCGCATTGTGCGGCGCGTTGTTCGCCGCCGGCCTGACCGTCCAGGCCGCCCCGCGGGAAGTCACCTACCTGCTGCCGGCACCGCCGAACTCGCCGGCCTTCGCACCCTGGGTGATCGCCCGGGAGAAGGGCTACTACGCCGACCTGGGCCTGAAGGTGACCTTCGTCGCCGGCAAGGGCGGGGTCGACGTGGCCAAGCAGATCGGCGCCGGCAACGCACCGGTCGGCGGCGCCATCGGCGATACGCCGATCGTGGTGCGCGCCAACGGCATCCCGGTGAAAGCCGTGGCGGTGCTCGGTGCCGGCGGGGTGACCATGATCGCCACCGATGGCACGGCCGGTATCGACAGCGTCAAGGACCTCAAGGGCAAGACCCTGACCGTGATGTCCTACTCCGACACCACCTACTACGCCCTGCTGGCGTCGATGCGCAAGGCTGGCCTGGGCAAGTCCGACGTGGACATCCAGGCGGCCGGCCCATCCGGCGTCTGGCAACTGTTCTCCGCCGGCCGCTCGCAGGCCATGGCCGGCGTGCCGGACTGGGTGGTGAGTGCCGAGGATGCCGGCCGGCAGGTGAAGTTGCTGCCGGGCAGCGAGGTGTTCGAGAGCATGGCCCAGGCGATCCTCGCCTCGGACGAGGCCATCGAGAAGCAGCCTGAGGTGGTCGGCGGGGTGGTCAGGGCGACCCTCATGGGCATGCGCGACATCATCGCCGACCCAAGGCAGGCCGCCGCCACCTTCGCTGCCGCGGTGCCCGCCTACAAGGGCCGCGAGGCCAGCCTGGAACGGGTCCTGCGGCTCTATGTCGAGCACGTCTACGCCAACCAGCAGCCGCTCGGGCACATCGATCCGCAGCGCCTGGACAAGGTTCGCAGGTTCTACGTCAGCGAAGGCATCGTCGGCCGCGAGACGCCGCTGGACGAGCTTTACACCAACCGTTTCGTCGAGTCCGCCGACCTGACCGCGCAGCACGGAGCCCGCCCATGAACCTCTCCACCAGACCCTTGCTCGGCAGTCTCGCGCTGTTGTTCCTGTTCCTCGCTGCCTGGCAGTGGGGGCCCGGCCTGCTCGGCATGCCCGAGTTCGTCCTGCCGGGGCTGAGCCGGGTGGCGGCGGAGGGCGTGGCCATGTGGCACGGC
The DNA here is from genome assembly GCF_001457615.1 of Pseudomonas aeruginosa. GTDB lineage: Bacteria > Pseudomonadota > Gammaproteobacteria > Pseudomonadales > Pseudomonadaceae > Pseudomonas > Pseudomonas aeruginosa. The sequence goes on from NZ_LN831024.1 coordinate 1,566,441, forward strand.
GCCGGACTGCTGGAGCACACGGCGATCACCAGCCTGGAGATCGTCGTCGGTTTCGCCCTGGGCGCGCTGCTTGGCGTGAGCATCGGCGTTGCCCTCGGCCTGTCGCCGACCACCGAGGCCATGCTCTCGCCCTACATCCTGGCGCTGCAGATCGCGCCGAAGGTGGCCTTCGCCCCGCTGTTCGTGATGTGGCTGGGCTATACGGTGTACCCGAAGATCCTCATCGCCGTGCTGATCGTGTTCTTCCCGGTGATGATCAACGTGCTCTCGGCCATCCGCACCGTCGACCCGGACATGATCAACCTGGTGCGCGCGATGAGCGCCAGCCGTTGGCAGATCTTCCGCCTGGTGGAGTTCCCCTCGGCGATGGCCGCGCTGTTCTCCGGCCTGCGCATCGCCTCCACCCTGGCGGTGATCGGCGTCACCGTCGGCGAGCTGGTGGGCGGCAACAAGGGCCTCGGCTTCCTGCTGGTGGATGCCGAAGGGCAGGGCAACACCGCCGGGGTGTTCGTCGCCATCGTCATGCTCACCCTGATCGGCGTGCTCGCCTATGGCGCGGTGGTCTGGGCCGAGAAGCGCGTCCTGCATTACCTGCCGAAAGCCAACCTGGGCACGGTGTGAACGCCATGAGCCAGAACTCTCTTCTCGACGGTCGCCGCGTGCTCCTCACCGGCGGCGCCCGCGGCCTCGGCTACGCCTTCGCCGAAGCGGCGGCACGCGCCGGCGCCCGGGTGGTGATCGCCGACATCCTGGAGGAACGCGTGCAGCGCTCCGCCCGTGAACTCGCCGAGCAGGGCCTGGATATCAGCGGCCTGCCACTGGACCTGGCCGACCCGGTTTCGATCGAGCGCTGCGTGGCCGCGGCGGTCGAGCGCCTGGGCGGTCTCGACGGCCTGGTGAACAACGCCTCCATCACCAACTCCGGCGGCAAGAGCTGCGAAGAACTGGAGATCGAGGTGTTCGACCGGGTGCTCCAGGTCAACGTGCGCGGCACCTGGCTGATGACCCGTGCCTGCCTGCCGGCGCTGCGCGAGTCCGGACGTGGCGCGGTGGTCAACCTGGCCTCCGACACCCCGCTGTGGGGCGCGCCCAACCTGCTCGCCTACAGCGCCAGCAAGGGCGCGCTGATCGCCATGACCCGCAGCCTGGCCCGCGAGCTGGGCGGCGACGGCATCACCGTCAACGCCATCGCTCCCGGACTGGTGGAGGTCGAGGCCACCGAGTACGTGCCGGCCGCCCGCCACCGGCTCTACCGCGAGCAGCGCGCGCTCCAGCGCGGCCAACAGCCGGCGGATGTCTGCGGCGCGGTGCTGTTCGCCCTTTCCGACCTTTCCCGCTTCATCACTGGACAAACCTTGCCGGTCAACGGCGGGTTCGTCATGCCCTGATCCGGAGGACTCCATGACCGATCTGAACCAGAACGCCCCGAAATCCTGGGACCGCCCCGAAGGCGCCAGCTTCGAGGAGTGGTGCAACACCCGCATCGCCCGTTACTCCACCCGCAAGTACGACTGGAACGCGCTGAAGTTCCAGGCCGACTACGACCCCAGGTTCCGCCGCGCGCAGATGCGCTACATCGGCACCGGCGGCACCGGTGTGGCCAGTGACATGAACACCATTCCGTCCGAGCACTTCACCTTTTCCACCATGGTCATCCCGGCGGGTCACGAAGGCCCGCCGCACCTGCACATCGACGTCGAGGAAGTGTTCTTCGTCCTGCGCGGCAAGCTCAAGGTGGTGCTGGAGAAGGACGGCGAGCGCTTCGAGACCATCCTCACCGACCGCGACGTGATTTCCGTGCCGCCGGGCGTGTACCGCGAGGAGATCAACATCGGCGACGAGGATGCGCTGATGTGCGTGATGCTCGGTGCGAAGAAGCCGATCACCCCGACCTACCCGCCGGAGCACCCTCTGGCGAGCATCAAGCGCTGAGGCCGCCGATGAACATGGCGCAGACCCACACCCCCGTCCCGAACCTGCAACAGCGCTTTCCCGAGCGGCTGGTGCAACTGGCCGACGGCGCCCAGCTGGCCATCCGCGAATGCGGCCAGGGCCCGGTGGTGGTGCTGTTGCACGGCATCGGTTCGGGCTCGGCGTCCTGGCTGCATTGCGCCCAGCGCCTGGCCGCCGGCAATCGGGTGATCGCCTGGGACGCGCCGGGTTACGGCCTGTCCACGCCGCTGCCGCCGGCCCGGCCCAAGGCCTGCGACTACGCCGCGTGCCTGGAGCTGCTGCTGGATGCGCTGGGCGTGGAGAGCTGCCTGCTGGTGGGCCACTCCCTCGGCGCGCTGATGGCCACGGCCTACGCCGCCGGCATCGGCGCGGCGCGGGTGCGCCGCCTGGTGCTGCTCAGCCCGGCGCGCGGCTACGGCGCCGCCGAGCTGCGCGACAGCGGCGCCCAGGTGCGCCGCCAGCGCCTGGAGAACCTGGAGCGCTTCGGTATCGACGGCATGGCCAGCGAGCGCACCGCGCGCCTGCTCGGCCGCAACCCCAGCGAGGAGGCCCTGGCCTGGGTGCGCTGGAACATGGCGCGGCTCAACCCCGAGGGCTACCGCCAGGCCGTCGAGCTGCTCTGCGGCGACGACCTGCTGGGCAACGGGCAGCCTGCCGCTCCTTGCGAGGTGCATTGCGGCGAGGACGACGGCATCACCACGCCCGAGAGTTGCGGCGCCATCGCCCGCCAGCTCGGCGCGTCGTTCTCGTCGATTCCCGGGGCCGGCCACGCCAGCCCGATCGAACAACCCGAAGTGGTCGCAGGACGCATCGGCCACGCGCAACGCCTCTCTCTTGAAGGAACCGCCAATGGATAAGTCAGACGATTCGCAAGACAAGTACATCGTGCCTGGCCTCGAACGCGGCCTGCTGCTGCTCTGCGAGTTCAGCCGGAAGGACCGTACCCTGACGGCGCCGGAGTTGGCGCGGCGCCTGAAGCTGCCGCGCTCGACCATCTTCCGCCTGCTGACCACCCTGGAGGCCATGGGCTTCGTCACCCGCAACGGCAACGAGTACCGCCTGGGCATGGCGGTGTTGCGCCTGGGCTTCGAGTACCTGGCCTCGCTGGAGCTGACCGAACTCGGCCAGCCGCTGCTGAACCGCCTGTGCGACGAGATCCGCTACCCCTGCAACCTGGTGGTGCGCGACGGCCGTTCGATCGTCTACGTGGCCAAGGTTTCGCCGTCCACCCCGCTGAGCAGCTCGGTGAACGTCGGGACCCGGTTGCCGGCCCACGCCACGGTGCTCGGCCGCATCCTGCTGCAGGACCTGAGCCTGGGCGAGCTGCGCGAGCTGTACCCGGAGGAGCAGCTGGAGCAGTTCTCGCCGAACACCCCGCGCAGCGTGCTGGAACTCTTCGACATGGTCCAGGGCGACCGCCAGCGTGGCTTCGTCCAGGGCGAGGGGTTCTTCGAGGCGAGCATCTCCACCGTCGCGGCGCCGGTACGTGATCACAGCGGTCGCGTCATCGCGGCGATGGGGGCGACCATCGCCGCCGGGCATATCGACCCGGAACGCATCGAGGGACTGGTCAGCCGGGTGCGCAGCAGCGCCGACGAGCTGTCGTACCTGCTCGACTACCGCGCCGACGGCCAGGACAACGTTACCCCGATCTTCCGGAGTCGCCCGCATGAAACCGTATGACCTGTCCGAGGCGGTGGCGGTGGTCACCGGCGGTTCCTCCGGGATCGGCCTGGCCACGGTGGAACTGCTGCTGGAGGCAGGCGCCGCCGTGGCTTTCTGCGCTCGCGACGGCGAGCGCCTGCGTGCCGCCGAGTCCGCGCTACGCCAGCGCTTCCCCGGGGCGCGCCTGTTCGCCAGTGTCTGCGACGTGCTGGATGCGTTGCAGGTGCGCGCCTTCGCCGAAGCCTGCGAGAGAACGCTGGGGTGCGCCAGCATCCTGGTGAACAACGCCGGCCAGGGCCGCGTCTCGACCTTCGCCGAGACCACGGACGAGGCCTGGAGCGAGGAACTGCAACTGAAGTTCTTTTCCGTCATCCACCCGGTACGCGCTTTCCTGCCGCAACTGGAAAGCCGCGCCGACGCGGCCATCGTCTGCGTCAACTCGCTGCTGGCCAGCCAGCCGGAGCCGCACATGGTGGCTACCAGCGCGGCCCGCGCCGGGGTGAAGAACCTGGTGCGCTCCATGGCCTTCGAGTTCGCGCCTAAGGGCGTACGGGTCAACGGCATCCTCATCGGCCTGGTCGAGTCCGGCCAGTGGCGGCGCCGTTTCGAAGCCCGCGAAGAGCGCGAGCTGGACTGGGCGCAATGGACCGCGCAGCTGGCGCGGAACAAGCAGATTCCCCTGGGACGCCTGGGCAAGCCGATCGAGGCGGCCCGCGCCATCCTGTTCCTCGCATCTCCCCTGTCTGCCTATACGACGGGCAGTCATATCGACGTTTCCGGAGGGTTGTCCCGTCATGCGTAACGCAAGCCAAGTCACCGTCGGCGCCGCCATCGCCGCCTTCCTCGAACAGTGCGAGGTGAAGGCCGCCTTCGGGGTGATCTCGATCCACAACATGCCGATCCTCGATGCCTTCGCCAGCCGCGGCAACATCCGTTTCGTGATGGCCCGCGGCGAGGCCGGGGCGGCCAACATGGCCGATGCCTACGCCCGCACCAGCGGTGGCCTGGGCGTGTGCCTGACCAGCACCGGAACCGCCGCCGGCAACGCTGCCGGGGCGCTGGTCGAGGCGCTCACTGCCGGCACCCCGCTGCTGCACCTGACCGGGCAGATCGAAACCCCCTACCTGGATCGGAGCCTCGCCTACATCCACGAGGCGCCGGACCAGTTGAGCATGCTCAAGGCCATCTCCAAGGCGGCCTTCCGCGTGCGCAGCGTCGACACCGCCATCAGCACCCTCAAGCTGGCCGTGCAAACCGCCCTGACCGCGCCCGCCGGCCCGGTGAGCGTGGAAATCCCGATCGATATCCAATCGGCGCTGATCAACCTGCCGGCCGACCTGTCGCCGCTGCCGGTGCCGGTGGCCAGGCCCTCCGAGCAAGCCCTGGACGACCTAGCCGAGCGTTTCGCCCAGGCGCGGCGACCGATGCTCTGGCTGGGGGGCGGTGCCCGGCATGCCGGCCCGCAGGTACAACGCCTGCTGGCCATGGGCGTGGGCGTGGTCACCAGCACCCAGGGGCGTGGCATCGTCCCGGAAGACGACACGCGTTCCCTCGGCGCCTTCAACCTGAACAAACCGGTGGAGCGGTTCTACCAGAGCTGCGACGCCATGCTCGTGGTGGGCTCGCGCCTGCGCGGCAACGAAACCCTCAAGTACGAACTCAAGCTCCCGCGTCCGCTTTACCGGGCAGACGCCGATGCCACGGCGGAGGGCCGCTGCTACCCCAGCGATTTCTTCGTCTGCGGCGATTCCGAACGGGTCCTCAAGGGGCTCGCCGACCGCCTGGAAGGGCGCCTGTCGGTGGACCCGGCCTTCGCCGCGGATCTCGCCGCCGCGCGCAACCAGGCCCGCGCCCAGTTGGTGGACGGCCTTGGCCCCTACGCTTCGCTGGTGGAGCAACTGCAGGCGCTGGCCGGCCGCAATTTCAACTGGGTGCGCGACGTCACCGTCTCCAACAGCACCTGGGGCAACCGCCACCTGAATATCTTCAGCCCCCGCGCCGGCGTCCACGCCCTCGGCGGTGGCATCGGCCAGGGCCTGGCCATGGGCATCGGCGCGGCGGTCGGCGCGGCGGAAACCGCGCCTGGGCGCAAGACCTTCGTGCTCGCCGGCGACGGCGGCTTCATCCTCAACCTGGGCGAACTGGCCACCGCCGTGCAGGAGCGGGCCGACATGCTCATCGTGCTGATGAACGACCAGGGCTACGGGGTGATCAAGAACATCCAGGACGCCGCCTACGGTGGCCGCCGCTGCTACGTCGACCTGCACACCCCGGACTACGCCCAACTGTCGGCTTCCCTCGGCCTGCGTCATGCCAAGGTCAGCGATCTGAAGGATTTCAGCGCCGTGCTCGATGGCGCCCTGGCCGAGCCAGGTCCCTTCCTGCTGGAGGTGGACATGCTCGCGGTGGGCAGCTTCAAGAGCATTTTCGCCGGCCCGCCGACCAACGATGCCAAGACCGACAAGGCCACCGCCTGAGGCTCTCGCCATGCTGAATATCGTCATGATCGGCTGCGGCGCCATCGGCGCCGGCGTCCTGGAACTGTTGGAAAACGATCCGCAACTGAGGGTCGATGCGGTGATCGTTCCTCGCGACTCCGAGACCCAGGTCCGCCATCGCCTGGCCAGCCTGCGCCGGCCGCCGCGGGTACTCAGCGCGCTGCCGGCCGGAGAGCGCCCCGATCTTCTGGTGGAGTGCGCCGGGCACCGCGCCATCGAGCAGCACGTGCTGCCGGCGCTGGCCCAAGGCATTCCCTGCCTGGTGGTCTCGGTGGGCGCGCTGTCCGAGCCGGGCCTGGTGGAGCGCCTGGAAGTCGCGGCGCAAGCCGGAGGCAGCCGCATCGAGCTGCTGCCCGGCGCCATCGGCGCCATCGATGCGCTGTCGGCGGCCAGGGTCGGTGGCCTCGAGTCGGTGCGCTACACCGGGCGCAAGCCGGCGAGCGCCTGGCTGGGGACGCCGGGCGAGACGGTCTGCGACCTGCAGCGCCTGGAGAAGGCGCGGGTGATCTTCGACGGCAGCGCCCGCGAGGCGGCGCGGCTCTATCCGAAGAACGCCAATGTCGCCGCCACCCTGTCGCTCGCCGGCCTCGGCCTGGACCGCACCCAGGTGCGCCTGATCGCCGACCCCGAAAGCTGCGAGAACGTGCACCAGGTGGAAGCCAGCGGCGCCTTCGGCGGCTTCGAACTGACCTTGCGTGGCAAACCGCTGGCGGCCAACCCGAAGACATCGGCGCTGACCGTGTACAGCGTGGTCCGAGCGTTGGGCAACCACGCCCACGCGATTTCGATCTAGGGACGACTACCGTGATTGACCTGAACCCGATCCAACCCATCTGCATCGCCGGCGAGTGGCGAGCGGGCGGCGGCGACCTCTACGAAAGCCTCTATCCGGCCACCGGCGAGGCCGTCGCCCGCCTGCATGCGGCCAGCCTGGAGGACGTGGAGGAAGCCATGGCCGGCGCCCACCGCGCCTTCCGTGAGAGCGGCTGGGCCCAGCGCAAGCCTCATGAGCGGGCCACCGTGCTTTATCGTATCGCCGCGCTGATCCGCGAGCGCAGCGAAGAACTGGCGCAGTTGCAGCGCCTGGACAACGGCAAGCCGATCAGGGAAACCCGCAACCTGGTGGCCAGCGCCGCCGCCACCTTCCAGTTCTTCGCCGCCGCCTGCGAGACCCTGGAGGAAAGCATCACGCCGTCGCGCGGCGACTTCGTCAGCATGAGCGTGTACGAGCCCATGGGCGTGGTGGTTGCCATCACCCCGTGGAACTCGCCCATCGCCTCCGAGGCGCAGAAGCTCGCCCCGGCCCTGGCCGCCGGCAACGCGGTGGTGGTCAAGCCGGCCGAGATCACCCCGCTGGCCGCCCTGGCGCTGGCGCGCATCTGCGATGAGGCCGGCCTGCCGCGTGGGCTGGTCAGCGTGCTGCCGGGCAAGGGCGCGCTGATCGGCGATGCCCTGACCCGCCACCCCCTGGCCAGGCGCGTGTCCTTCACCGGCGGCACCCGCACCGGCAAGCACATCGCGCGCATCGCCGCCGACAAGATGATGCCGGTGTCCCTGGAACTGGGCGGCAAGTCGCCGACCATGGTGCTGGCCGACGCCGATCTCGACCACGCGGTGGCCGGCGTGCTCTATGGCATCTTCAGTTCCAGCGGCGAATCCTGCATTGCCGGCTCGCGGTTGTTCGTCGCCAGCGAGCGCTACGACGAATTCATGGAGCGCCTGGCCACCGGCGCCGCGGCCCTGCGCGTCGGCAACCCGGCCGACGAGCGCACCCAGATGGGCCCGCTGATCAGCGCGCGGCACCGCGAGTCGGTGGAGCGCTATGTCGAGATGGGCGTGGCCGAGGGCGGTCGCCTGCGCACGGGGGGCGTACGTCCCCATGGCGCAGCCTTCGATCGTGGCTACTTCTACACCCCGACCATCATCGAAGGCCTCACCAACGACGCCCGCCTGTGCCAGGAGGAAGTCTTCGGCCCGGTGCTGGTGGCCATGCCTTTCGACAGCGAAGAGGCCCTGATCGAAGAGGCCAACGACAGCTGCTACGCGCTGGCCGCCGGCATCTGGACACGCGACTTCCAGCGCGCCTGGCGGCTCGGCCGCGCCGTGCAGGCCGGCACCGTGTGGATCAACACCTACAAGCAGTTCTCCATCTCCACCCCCTTCGGCGGCTGGCGCGACAGCGGCCTGGGCCGCGAAAAGGGCCGCCTGGGGATACTCCAGTACATGGAGCAGAAGAGCCTCTACTGGGGCCTGAACGAACAGCCGCTGGCCTGGGCCGGCAGCCACTGATGAGGAAGACGCGATGAGCGTATCGGGAATCGACGAAATCACCTACGGCGTGGAAGACCTGGCCACCAGCGCGCGTTTCTTCGCCGACTGGGGCCTGGCGCAGGTCGAGGCGAGCGAGGACCAGGTGGTCTTCGAAAGCCTCAACGGCTGCCGCGTGATAGTCGCGGCGCGGGACAAGCCCGGCCTGCCGCCGGCCATCGAGGAAGGCTCGACCCTGCGTGAAGTGGTTTGGGGCGTGGAGAGCGAGGCGGACCTCAAGCTGTACGCCGAGCGCATCGCCAATGATCCCGGCTTCATCGAGGGCGAGGGCCGTATCGGCTGCACCGACCCGAACGGTCTGGCCGTGCGCTTGCAGGTCACCCGTAAACGCGACATCCAGGTGGCCTGCGGCCAGTCCAACACCTGGCAGTTCAAGGGCCGGATCAACCAGGCCAGCCCCATCTACGAACGTGCGCAGCCCGTCGAAGTCGGCCACGTGGTGTTCTTCGTCAAGGACGTCAACGCCTGCGAACGCTTCTACCGCGAGCGCTTCGGCTTCGTCTGCTCCGATCGCTATCCGAATCGCGGCGCCTTCCTGCGTTGCGCGGAGGAGGGCGGCCACCACGACCTGTTCATGCTGCAACTGCCGCAACCGCGCGCCGGCCTGAACCACGTGGCGTTCACCGTGCGCGATATCCATGAGGTGTTCGGCGGCGGCATGCACATCGCCCGCTGCGGCTGGGATACCGAGATCGGCCCGGGTCGGCATCCGGTGTCCTCGGCGTACTTCTGGTACTTCCGGAACCCCGCCGGCGCCCTCGTCGAGTACTACGCCGACGAGGACCAACTGACCGGCGAGTGGCAGGCCCGCGAGTTCGAACCTGGCCCTACGGTATTCGCCGAATGGGCCATCGCCGGTGGCCTGGACGGCAATACCCGGCGACAGAAAAGCGTCGAGGCACCGCAGGGCCGGTTCCTCACCGACAAACCCAGGAGTTGAGACGAGCATGAGCGACACCTTGTTGCTGACCGTGCTGCTCCGGCACGACCAGTCGAAGAATCTCGACGAGATCCAGGCCCGCATGAAGGCCATGGACTGGTGGGAGCGCTTTCCGGGAGAGGGCGTGGCGATCGTTTCTTGGACCGTCGCCATGGGCCTCGGCCAGATCGTCACCCTGCGCCTGCCGCCGGCCCTGCTGCCACGCGTCAACGTCGAACTGGAGCGCTCCGCCTGGGGCGTGTTCCGCACCGAATGCTACCCGACCTACGACTTCGTCCCGGTTCGCGAAACCATCCGCGAACGGGTCCGCACTGGAGGCCAATGACATGCAAGACCGTTACCTCGAACCCCATCAGGCCCGTACCCGCGAGCCGAACGCCTTCGAAGACCTGCTCGGCGATTCCATCGAGCGCGCCTACGCCGCCGGCCTGCACGACCTGCCGGGGCTGCTCGGCTACCTCAACCAGGCCGGCCCGACCTGCCCGGGCGGCGGTCCCTGGACCGAGGAAGCCTACAAGACCCTGATGGCCCGCCTGGGCGCGTGAATTCCCCCGAGAGGAAACCGCTATGAGCACCGTGAACCCTGTTGAACAGCTTCTCGCCAACGGCCTGAAGAACCTCTGGTACCCGATCTGCCCGGTGGGCTTCATCGAGGACAAGCCGGTGTCCCTGCGCCGCCTGGGCTACAAGCTGGCCGTCTGGCGCGATACCGACGGCACCCTGCATGCCCTCGAAGACCATTGCCCGCACCGTGGCGCGCCGCTGTCGCGCGGGGTGAACCTGGGCGACCGCCTGCAATGCCCCTACCACGGCGTGGAAGTGCGCTGCGACGGCGTTACCGCCCGCGTGCCCGGCAGCCCCGGCTGCAAGCTGGAAGGCAGCCAGGCCACGCGCTTCTTCCACATCACCGAGGCGGCCGGCGCCGTGTGGCTGTACAACTCGGCGGGCAATGTCGAGGAAGCCCCGCCGCTGGTGCTGCCCGAGCAACTGACCGACCCCGAGTTTTCCCACTTCCTCTGCTATACCGAGTGGCGCGGCGACTACCGCTACGTGCTGGACAACGTCATGGACCCCATGCACGGCACCTACCTGCACAAGCAGTCGCACTCCATGTCCGAGGGCGAAAGCCAGGCACGCTTCGTCACCCGCGACACCGACACCGGCTTCATCTTCGAGAAGGACGGCCAGCGCGGGGTCAACTTCGACTGGACCGAATGGGCCGACACCGGGATGCACTGGATGCGCCTGGAGATTCCCTATCCGAAGACCGGCGGCCCGGGTGGCAACTTCCATATCGTCGGCAGTTACACGCCGATCGCCCGCGACCTCTGCGCGGTGTTCCACTGGCGTTGCCGGCCGCTCACCGGCTGGCAGCGTGACACCTGGCGGTTCCTCTACAGGAACCGCCTGGAGGCGCGTCACTGGGCGGTGCTGGAGCAGGACCGGGAAATGCTCGAATTCATGGAGCCGGACGCCAACCAGCGGGAGAACCTCTACCAGCACGACCTCGGCCTGGTGCGCCTGCGGCGGCACCTGAAGAACCTGGCCAAGGCCCAGCTGGAACTGATCGAGGCCCGGCAACTGTGACCGCCGTACGCCGGATCCGCGCCGCGGCGCTACCCGACCTGCCGGATGCAAGCTGGTCCAATGCCCTGCTGGTGGGAGAGGAGCTGGTGATGTCCGGCATGACCGCGCACCCGGCCACCCGCCAGGCCGCCGAGCGCGGCGCCGCGCTCGACGCCCATGCCCAGGCCCTGGTGGTGCTGGGCAAGGTGAAGGCGCTGCTGGAGGCGGCGGGAGGCCATGTCGGCAACCTCTACAAGCTCAACGTCTACGTCACCCGCATCGCCGACAAGGACGCTATTGGGCGCGCGCGGCAGGAGTTCTTCGCCGGCCAGGGCACTTTTCCCGCCTCCACCCTGGTCGAGGTGAGCGGCCTGGTGTTTCCCGAACTGCTGGTGGAGATCGACGCCTGGGCGCGCCTCGATATCGACCTGGCGAACTGCGACGAAGCCTGAAAGCGAGGTAGAAGATGACTCACGACAACAGACTGGCGGCCTTCGTCCATACCCTGCGCTTCGAGGCGCAGGGTATCCTCGGCGTCGAACTGCGCCCGCAGGGCGACCAGGTCTTTCCGCCATTCAGCGCCGGCGCGCATATCGACCTGCACCTGCCCAACGGCCTGGTGCGCAGCTACTCGCTGCTCAACTCGCCGGAGGACTGCGGCCGCTATGTGCTCGGCATCCTGCGTGATCGCGGCAGCCGCGGCGGCTCCGCGTTCGTCCACGATAGCCTGCGGGTCGGCATGCAATTGCAGATATCCCGGCCGCGCAACCTGTTCCCGCTGGAGGAAAACGCTGCGCACAGCGTACTGGTGGCCGGTGGCATCGGCGTGACGCCGATCTACTGCATGTTCAACCGCCTGCGTGCGCTGGGACGTTCGGTGGAACTGCTCTACTGCGCGCGCTCGCGCCAGGAAGCCGCCTTCGTCGAAGAACTGGCCGCCAGCGATGCCGCTATCCAGCTGCATTTCGACGACGAGAAGGGCGGCCCCATGGATCTCGGCGCCTTCCTTGGCGCACGGGCGTCCACCGCGCATTTCTACTGTTGCGGGCCGACCCCGATGATCGATGCCTTCGAGACGCACTGCGAACGCCTTGGCCATCCGCATGTGCACATCGAGCGCTTCGCCGCCGCGCCCCAGGCCCCGGCGGCGCCCCAGGGCAGCTACGAAGTGCGCCTGGCGCGCAGCGGCACGAGCATCGAGGTGCCGAGCGGCAAGTCGTTGCTCGACGCCCTGCTGGAAGCTGGCGTGGTGGTCGATTGCAGTTGCCGCGAGGGCGTTTGCGGTTCCTGCGAGACCCGTGTGCTGGAAGGCGAGCCGGAGCATCGCGACGGCGTCCTGACCAAGGCGGAAAAGATCGCCAACCAGACCATGATGGTCTGCGTGTCCGGCTGCAAGGGATCGCGCCTGGTGCTCGACCTCTGATCCCCGGTTATTCCCGCGTTGCCTTTGGACCGGCGTTTGTAACGCCGGTTTTTTTTGCCTGGGGATCGAGCCCGGCCAAGGCTGGAATAGCGTTCCGGGGGGACGAAAAGTGTCACCGTGATCTTTCTACGCACCCGCTTCGGGCGTTTTCGTTACCTTGCCAAGAGCCTGTTTCGAGGGTGAAAAGAAGTTGCGCGTTTAATATATAAACAACTGTATTTAAAGGATTTTTTTGTTTTATGAGATTGTTCTTGCACTGGCATGGTTAATGCTCGAAACGTTGTGCCGCATATGAAACGAAGTGCGGAGCGATAACACAACCGAGGCCGTTCCGACGGCCGGGAAAAATAAAAAACAAGAGCAACCGGAAACCAACTATCCAAGGCCACCCGCGCTGTCGGCGAAGTTCGCCGAAGGGGTTCGGCTTGCTCGAAAAAACGCTGCCTTGGCGCACTCGCAGACGAGGTCATGATGAAAACCCATCCGCTGTTCCCCGTACTTCTTCTTTCCAGTCTTTCGGCCCTGGCCGCTTCGCCGCCGTCCGAGGCGTCGAAGACCGGCAAGCCTTTCCCGCATGTCGGCCTGCGCAGCGACGACGGGCGCAGCAGCCTGGATATCGGCGGCGCGCTGCGGGTGAACTACCGCGACGAACACTGGAAGAGCACGGAAAACAATGGCCGCCTACTGTTCGATACCTTCCGCCTGGATATCCAGGCAACCCACGAGGACTTCTTTTCCGACCTCGGCTACTGGTTCCAGGACGACGGCAAGCGGGCCATCGACCGCGGCTTCGTCGGCTATCGCTTCAGCGACCTATCCAGCCTGCAATTGGGCGCGCCGTTCAAGCCGTTCGGCCTGGAGCCCTATCCGCAGTTCGGCTGGAGCTACCACATCCCGTTCTTCCTGGGCTACGGGGTCAGCGCCGGCAGCGGCGCCAAGTACGTCTACAAGGACGCCGACTGGCATGTCCAGGCCGGCTATTTCCCACGGATGCTGCCGGGCGGTGTGCGCTATTCGCCGGAAGTCGGCCGTTATACCGACCTGGACGACAACGCGGTCGCGGCGATTCATTCGCGGCAGGACAACGAGAAACGTGACCAGCTCAACCTGCGGGTCGCCCGTAATCTCGCCGGAGATGGCTGGAAAAGCGAGTTGGGCGCGTCGCTGGCGGCCTCGCGCCTGTACAACGCGACCACCAGGGACGATGGCCGCTACTGGGCGGCGGGGTTGCATGGCGTGCTCAACGCCGGCAACTGGACGTTCAGCGGCGAAGCCATTCGCTACGCTTTCGATCCGAAGAACCCGGCGGGCGTCAGCGACGACGTGGTACTCATGGGTACCAACGGCCTGACCCCGGCCTACCTGATGGCCGCCAGGGCCTCGGTGGCGTCCTTCAACGTCGCCTACGACGTGCCGACGCCGAACCTGGGCATGCTGAAGAAGCTGCGCTTCTACAACGACTACAGCCGCATGTTCAAGGACAAGGCCGGCTGGGACGACTCGCAGATGTATACCGCAGGGGTGCAGTTCTTCGCCTTGCCGATCATGGGCTGGCTGGACTTCACCTGGGGACGCAACGCCAATCCCTACGGCGGTGCCGAGAGCGGCACGGGCTTCAGCAGCACCAGTTCGTCGCGCAGCAACGAGTGGATATTCCGCACCAACCTGAACATCGGCTACTACTTCTGAACGGCGGAAAAAACGAAGCCCCGCCAATTGCGGGGCTTGCTTGCGGTGTGGACGGCGCTGCTCACAGGTCGAAGTCGTAGTCCGACAACTGGCGCTGCAGGCGGCGTTCTTCCAGCAGGTTGTCGATGATGCGACGCTTGGTCAGGTTGGTCTTGGCCACCTCGACGCTGGTTTCCTCGCCGTCATCCTCTTCAACGCCGGCTTCGTCGTCGATCTCGAGTTCTTCTTTGGCTTTTGCCATGACATTCACTCCAACTTATGGGGTGGTAATGGCGCACCTTATAGCGACAAAGCCGTGGCTGGTAAAAAAGATTTTTTCAATCGTAAAGATAGGATTTCGAATAGTTGATCAATCGTCTGAAGTCTTGTGCTTGTATTCGCACAGGTCCTCGATCCGGCAGCTTCCGCATTGCGGCTTGCGCGCCTTGCAGACGTAGCGGCCATGCAGGATCAGCCAGTGGTGGGCATCGAGCAGGTACTCGCGCGGCACGAACTTCAGCAGTTTCTTCTCCACCTCCAGAACGTTCTTTCCCGGTGCTATGCCGGTGCGGTTGGCGACGCGGAAGATATGCGTGTCCACCGCCATGGCCAGTTGCCGGAAGGCGGTGTTGAGCACCACGTTGGCGGTCTTGCGGCCAACCCCGGGCAGGGCTTCGAGGTCCTCGCGGTTGTCGGGGACCTGGCCGCCGTGCTTTTCGATGAGGATGCGGCAGGTTTCGATGACGTTCTTCGCCTTGCTGTTGTAGAGGCCGATGGTCTTGATGTACTCCGACAGCCCCTCGACGCCGAGGGCGTGGATCGCCTCGGGGGTGTTGGCCACCGGATAGAGGCGGGCGGTGGCCTTGTTCACCCCGACGTCGGTGGCCTGGGCGGAGAGGATCACCGCGATGAGCAGTTCGAAGGGGGTGGTGTAGGCCAGTTCGGTCCTTGGCTCGGGGTTGTCTTCGTGCAGTCGGCGGAAGATCTCCGCGCGCTTGGCGGCATTCATTCAATCACTCCGGTGACGCGGACGCGCTGGCGCTGGGTGGCGGGTACGTCGCCCGCCTGCACCTTGGCGCGTTCCGCCAGGCTTTCATCGATACGGTTCTTCAGGGCGATCAGCAGGCCGAGCATGATGAACGCGCCCGGCGGCAGGATCGCCAGCAGGAAGCCCTGGTACTGCGGGAACGGCTGGATCTTCCAGTCCGCCGCCGCCGGGCCGAACAGCAAGTGCATGTCGGCCAGCAGGGTACCCTGGCCGAGCAGCTCGCGCAGGCCGCCGAGGACCAGCAGGACCAGGGCGAAGCCGAGGCCCATCAGCAGTCCGTCGAAGCTGGCGCGCAGCACGCCGTTCTTCGCCGCGAAGGCCTCGGCGCGGCCGAGGATCACGCAGTTGGTGGTGATCAGCGGGATGAAGATGCCGAGGACCTGGTACAGCTCGTAGGTCCAGGCCTGCATCAGCAGTTCGATGCAGGTGGTCAGCACGGCGATGATCATGACGAACGCCGGTAGCCGGATCGCCTCGCTCACCGCGCCGCGCACCAACGATACCGCGGCATTGGAGCAGGCCAGCACGAGCATGGTGGCCAGGCCCAGGCCGAGGGCGTTGACCGTCGAGTTGCTGGTGCCCAGCAGCGGGCACAGGCCGAGCAACTGGACCAGGCCCGGGTTGTTGCGCCACAGGCCGTTGCGGGCGATCTCGCGGAAATCTTGTTCACTCATGTCCGGCAGCCTCTTCGGGGGCGAGCAGGCGTTCGCGGTTGGCGTCGAAGTAGCGCAGCGCCTTGTGCACGGCGCGGACCACGGCGCGCGGGGTGACGGTGGCGCCGGCGAACTGGTCGAACGTACCGCCGTCCTTCTTCACCGCCCAGCCGGCGTCCGCCGGATCGCCCAGGCCCTTGCCGTCGAAACCGTGCACCCAGGGACTCTTGGCCAGTTCGATGCGGTCGCCGAGGCCGGGGGTTTCCTTGTGCGCGACGACCCGCACGCCGAGCAGCCGGCCCTGGGCGGTGACCCCGACCAGTAGCTGGATGGCGCCGCTGTAGCCATCCGGCGCGCTGGCCTGGAGGATGACTGCGCTGGCCTGGCCGTGCAGGCGGGCGACATAGGCCGGACGCGGCGCATCCAGGCCGAGCAGCTTCGGCGCGAAGGTTGGCACCTGGCTGTCCAGCGGATGGTTGTCGTAGCTGCCCGGCGGCAGCAGTTCCAGCAGGGCGCGGCCGCGCGCCTCGCGCTGGGCTTCGGCGATGCGCGCCTCTGTGAATTGCTGCACCAGGGCCACCAGGCCCACCCCGACCAGGGCGAAGAGCCCGAGCAGGAGGGCGTTGCGCAGCATCGAGCGGCGAGTCGCGGCGTCCATCAGTCGCCTGCCTTGAAGCCGCGCTCGGCCTTGCGATGGCCGTAGGTGCGCGGCCGGGTGTAGTAGTCGATGGTCGGCGCCGCCAGGTTCATCAGCAGCACGGCGAACGCCACGCCATCGGGATAGCCGCCCCAGGCGCGGATGACGTAGGTGAGGACGCCGACGCCGAGGCCGAAGACCAGCCGCCCGCGATTGCTGGTGGCGCCGGACACCGGGTCGGTGACGATGAAGAAGGCGCCGAGCATGGTCGCCCCGCTGAACAGATGGAACAGTGGCGAGCCATGGGAATCGGAGCCGGAACCATTCCAGAACAGCAGGCTCATGGCGAACAGGCCGGCGAGCATGCCCAGCGGCGCGTGCCAGGTGAACAGCCGGCGCCAGAGCAGGAACAGGCCGCCGAGGAGGAACGCCAGGTTGACCCACTCGCTGCCGGCGCTACCGAGGTGGCCGAAGGCCGGGTTGCCGGCGAACAGCTCGTCGACGGTCAGGCTGCGGTCGGTCTTCAGCACGTCGAGGGCGGTGGCGTGGGCCCAGGCGTCCGGCCGGGTAGCGAGACCGAGGAATTCGCGGAGGCTGTCGGGCAGGCCGAGGGCGCTGTCCGGCGAGGGCCAGCGGGTCATTTCCAGGGGAAACGAGACCAGCGCCACGACGTAGCCGAGCATCGCCGGGTTGAACGGGTTCTGTCCGAGGCCGCCGTACAGGTGCTTGCCGAATACCAGGGCGAAGAAGGTCGCCACCAGGGTCAGCCACCAGGGGGCGTAGGGCGGCAGGGCGACGGCCAGCAACAGGGCGGTGACCAGCGCGCTGCCGTCCTTGAGGAACACCCCCGGCGGACGTTTGCGCAGGGCCAGCATGGCGGCTTCGCAGGCCAGCGCGACGAGGCTGGCCCAGGCCAGGTTGAGCAGGGTGCCCGGGCCGTACAGCCAGGTCAGCGTCAGCAGGCCGGGGACGCAGGCGCCGAGCACCAGGCGCATGATCGCCGGGGTACGGTTGGAGCCGCGGGCGTGGGGCGAGGTGGGGCGGGGCAGGGCCATGGTCACTCCGTGCCGTGTTCGGTCAGGGCGCGCTCGGCGGCGCTCAGGCGCGCGCGGGCGGCGGCGAGTGCGGCGGCGTCGGCGTTCGCCAGGCGTTCGAGCTTCTTCAGGGCGGCGCGGGCGTAGGCCAGCTCGGTCTTCAGCTCGCGGATGCGCGGGTCGACCGGGCGCTTGTCGATCCGCACCAGCTCCGGCGCCGGCTTGCCGCAGGCGTCCTCGGCGGCATGCAGGTCGCGCTCGGCGGCTTGCAGCTCGCCGCGCAGGCGTTCCAGCTCGCTGTCCATCACCCCGGCCTGCTCGGCCTTCTTCAAGGCCGCGCGCTTGCCGACCAGGGCGATCTTCGCCCGCTTCAGCGCCGCCTGGCCGTCGTCGCCGGGCGCCGCGGGCTTCGGCGCGTGACGCTCGAGGCGGGCCAGGGTGGCTTCGCAACGCTCGACCTCGGCGCGCAGTTCGTCGAGGGTCGCCCGCTGCTCGGCGCCGGGCGCTTCGCCGAACGCCTTTTCCGAGCGCTTGAGCTGGGCGCGGGCCATGGCGGCCTGGGCCTTGGCCTTCTTCAGTTCGGCTTCGTCGTCGAGCGCGGCAGGCGGTGCGCTGGGTAGGTCGCGCGGCAGGCTGGCTTCGGCATCGGCCAGGGCCTTGTCGGCGGCCTCGGCGGCGGCGCGCAGTTCCGCGACCAGGCCATGCTGTTCCGGGGTGTCGTGGCTGAGCAACTGTTTCTCGGCCTTCTTCAGGGCCACCCGCGCCATGCTCGCTTCGATCTTCAGCCGTTTCAGCCGTTCGCTGCCGCTACCGGCCTGCTTGCGCGCCCTGGCCCGCTCGATCGCCGCCTGCACCGGGTCGACCGCCGTGGCGGGGGCGGCTTCCTCGCGCTCGGCCTGGGCGGCGCGCGCCAGCGCAGCCTTCTCCGCGCGTTGGGCGCGTTCTGCGGCCCGGCGCTCCTCGTCGCGGCGCAGGCGAGCCTGGCGTTGCTCGAAACGCTCACGGGATTGTTCGGCCTTCAGCAACTTCTGCCGCTGCTCGCGGATCTCCGCCTTGGACGCGCGGTAGTACTGCACCAGGGGAATGCTCGACGGGCAGACGTAGGCGCAGGCGCCGCACTCGATGCAATCGAACAGGTTGTGGGCGAGCAATTGCTCGTGCTCGTCGCCCAGGGCGAAGAAATGCAGTTGTTGTGGCAGCAGGCTGACGGGGCAGACCTGGGCGCAGTCGCCGCAGCGGATACAGGGCATGGCCGGCACTGGTTCCGGCAGCTCCGTGGCATCGCCGGCGAGCAGGCAGTTGCAGGTCTTGATCAGCGGCACCGAGAGATCGGGCAGGGCGAAGCCCATCATCGGCCCGCCCATCAGCACGCGTTCCAGGCGTCCCTCGGCGAGGCCGGCGAACGCCAGCAACTCGTGTACCGGCGTACCGATCAGCGCCTCGACGTTCATCGGCCGCTCCAGGGCGCCGCCGGCGAGGGTAGTGATCCGCGAGATCAGCGGCCGACCGAGGACGACGGCATCGTGCACGGCGGCCAGGGTGCCGACGTTCTGGCACAGGATGCCGATGTCCGCCGGCAGGCCGTCCGCCGGGACTTCCCTGCCGGTGAGCAACTGGATCAGCTGGCGCTCGCCGCCCGAGGGATAGCGGGTCGGCAGGGCGACGATACGATAGGGCCGTTCACCGAGGGCGGCGCCGAGGGCGGCGATGGCTTCCGGTTTGTCGTCCTCGATGCCGACCAGCACCTCTTCGGGGCACAGGATCTGCACCAGGATATCGATGCCGCCCAGCACCTGCGTGGCGCGCTCGCGCATGAGCAGGTCGTCGGCGCTGATGTAGGGCTCGCATTCGGCGCCGTTCACCACCAGCGTATGGATCTTGTCCGCCGGGCGCGCGGCGAGCTTGGCCGCGGTGGGGAAGCCGGCGCCGCCGAGACCGCCGATGCCGGCCGCGCGGATGCGTTCGAGCAACGCCAGCGGACTTTCGGCGCGGAAGTCCGGGCAGGGATGCAGCTCGGTCCAGCGCTCCAGGCCGTCGCTGGCGATGACGATGGCCGGCGCGGGAAGACCGGAGGCATGCGGATAGGGGTGTGCGCCGATCGCCACCACGGTACCCGAGGTCGGGGCATGCAGCGCGGCGCTGACGGTGCCGTCCGGGAGGGCGATGGTCTGGCCCTTGAGTACGGCCTGGCCGACTTCCACGCAAGGCCGCGCCGGCGCGCCGATGTGCTGGCCGAGCGGCACGATGTAGCGCTGCGCCAGCGGCGCCTGCTGGATCGGCAGGGCGGTGGAGCGCTCCTTGTTGGCCGGCAGGCAGAGGCCGCCGGGGAAGGCGTGCAGGGCGCTCATGCCGCTCGCTCCCGGTCGCTGGCGATCAGTCGCGGCGACGGCTGCGGCCATTTCCAGTGGCGCACGTCGTCCGGTATCTCGCGCATCTCGATGCAGTCCACCGGACAGGGCTCCAGGCACAGGTCGCAACCGGTGCATTCGTCGGCGATCACCGTGTGCATCAACCGTGCGGCGCCGACGATGGCGTCCACCGGGCAGGCCTGGATGCACTTGGTGCAGCCGATGCATTCGGCCTCGCGGATGTAGGCTACCCGCGGCGGGGTTTCCTCGGCGGCGTCGAGCGGCTCGGGCTCCAGGTCGAGCAGGTCGGCGAGGGCGCGGATGGTCGCTTCGCCGCCCGGCGGGCACTTGTTGATCTTGTCGCCGGCGGCGATCGCCTCGGCGTAGGGCTTGCAGCCGGGGTAGCCACACTGGCCGCACTGGGTCTGCGGCAACAGGGCGTTGACCTGCTCGGCGACCGGATCGCCCTGGACGCGGAAGCGCACCGCCGCATAGCCGAGCAGCGCACCGCCGGCCAGGCAGATCGGCAGCAGCGCGCCGATCGCCAGGAACACGCCGTTCATGGCCGGACCAACCCACTGAAGCCCATGAACGCCAGCGACATCAGGCCGGCGGTGATCATGCCGATGGCCGCGCCGCGGAACGGCGCCGGCACGTCGGCGATGGCGATGCGCTCGCGCAGGGCGGCGAACAGCACCAGCACCAGGGAAAAGCCCAGCCCGGCGCCGAAGCCCTGGGTAGTGGCCTGGAGGAAGCCGTATTCAGCCTTGTTGGCGTTGAGCAGGGCGACGCCGAGGACGATGCAATTGGTGGTGATCAGCGGCAGGAAGATGCCGAGCACCCGGTACAGCAGCGGGCTGGTCTTCTTCACCAGCATCTCGGTGAACTGCACCACCACCGCGATCACCAGGATGAAGCCGATGGTGCGCAGGTACTCCAGGTCCAGTGGGCGCAGCACGTAGCGTTGCAGGATATGGCTGCACATCGCCGCCAGGGTCAGGACGAAGGTGGTGGCGAGGGACAGGCCGATGGCCGTCTCGATCTTCCGCGACACGCCCATGAACGGGCACAGGCCGAGGAACTGCACCAGGACAAAGTTGTTGACCAGGATGGCGCTGACCAGGATCAGGGCGAGTTCAGTCATACGCGAAGCATTCGTTGCAGGGCCGGGGCCGTCGGGGGAAATCCCCTATTATCGGGTGGGATTGCCCTGCAAGGCTAGCGCAAACACGTACGAAAGACCGGGAGACGGACTGCCGTTGCGTCTCCCGGGGTCGCGCTCACTGCAACCTGGCCCGCTCCAGCAGCGCCCAGGCCAGGGCGAAGGTCGGTTCACCATCCTCGCTCTGCTCGCTGGCGCTGACCACGATCCACCGCGCGCCCGCCGGCTTGGCTGCCCACAGGCGGTATTCGCTGCCTGCGGAGCCGCCGTCGTCTTCCTCTACCTTGTAGCGCGCCTCGCCGTCGCCCAGGCGCCTGCTCGCCAGGTCGGGCGGGGGCGGCGCGTCCTGGCGCTGGACCTCCAGTTGGCGTGGGTTGCGCAGCTTGCCGCCTTCGTCGAAGCGGAAGCCCTCGGCGCTGCGCCGCGCGTCGAAGCCGACGGGGCGCTCCACCACCAGGCCGTTCGGGTGGGTCAGGGTCTTGTCGAAGTCCACCCCGGACTCCGCGGTGCAGGCCAGCAGGGCGAGGCTGGCGAGAATCAGGGCGACTGTCTTCATGGGAACCTCATTCCAGGGTCGAGGAAGGTGGCGTAGGCATCGTCGACGAACATCGGCCAGCCCGGCGACAGGTTGTCGTCCCAGGGCCGCGAGGTGTATTCCGAGGCCAGCGCGCGGACATTGTCCCGCGGCCAGTTGCGCGGATTGCCGGCGTAGGCGCGGAGATCGATGGAGGGAAATGCGCCGCGGGTCTTCGGCAACTTGCGCAGGTCCTGTTGCGACGCGAGGTTGGCGACGTAGCGGATGTAACGGGCGGTGGCGAAGATGTTGAATTCGTCGGAAGCCAGCAGGGTGGCGACCGCCTTGCGCGACAGACCGCGGCGCACCGGCTGGCCGAGCAGGTCGGTGAACAGCTCGTACTTGATCGCGGTGGAGACCACCACCTGGCCGAGGCCGATGGAGGTGTTGGCGCTCTTGATGCTGACTGCCGCCTGATAGTCCTTGGCGTCTTCGTCGCGGGTCTGGTCACGCTGCTCGGCGAGGATGATCGCGCCGATCAGTTGCGGCGTCAGGTCGTACTTGCGCGCGGCCGCGGACATGACCTTGGCCCGCGACGGCGGGTTGCCCGGATAGGCGTCGGGGAACAGCGTGCTGATCGGCTGGCCGACCAGCGTCTGTGCCTGGTTCAGCTTGTCTTGCGGCGAAAGCTGGCTCAGGTAGGCGCCCAGGTCGCCGAGCGGGTTGCTGTACTTGGTGACGGTCGCCGGGTCCTTGTTGAGCAGCTTGAGCTGGTCGCCGAAGGCAATGGACGGCAGGTCGGTCGGATTGACGCCGGTGGCGCCGACCCCGCTGAACGGACCCTGGATCGCCTGGCTGGCCACCCCGGTGGCGCCGGCCGCGGCGAAGCCCAGGCGGCCAGCGGCGTCGGCGAGGTCGGCGCAGATGTCGAAGAAGGTGATGGTGGGGAAGTAGATCCAGTTGTCGGTCTGGGTGCCCAGGGGATTGTTGATCAGGCTGCGGATCAAGGCATTGCGTGCCTGGTAGCGCTGCATGGTGGTGCGCCCGGCGATGCTGGCGATCAGCGAGCGCGCCAGTTCCGGCGGGCCCACCCGCTGGAACAGCTTGATCAGCGAGCCGCTCTTGTCGAGTGCGGCGATGGTCGCATCGGGCACGTTGT
This sequence comes from Pseudomonas aeruginosa, assembly GCF_001457615.1. Taxonomy (GTDB): domain Bacteria; phylum Pseudomonadota; class Gammaproteobacteria; order Pseudomonadales; family Pseudomonadaceae; genus Pseudomonas; species Pseudomonas aeruginosa. Next base: position 1,589,037 of record NZ_LN831024.1, read on the forward strand.
CGTTGCGGATCGCGGCGATCACCCGGCGGGCTTCCTGGCGGGTCACCTGCCAGTCGTCCCAGCTATAGGAAATCAGTGACTCGATCAGGTCGCTGGTGGCGGTCATCGGTCTTCCTCCTTGTGAGTTGCCAGGCCCGTCAGGCGGTCCTGGGCGAAAGAGCGGACCCTCCCGGTCCGCCCGTATGCCTGGGCTCAGCGCGCCTCGTTCTTGCCGGGCCGCCGCAGCCAGCGCCACAGGCCGCGCAGCAACAGGCCCAGCGGCAGCAGCACGACGAGGAACGGCAGGCTGTAGGCGAAGAATTTCATCGCGGCGATGGTGCCATCGACAAGGTCGTCGAGCAGTTGCCCGGCGGCCGTGGCGAGCTGGCCGAGGCGGCTGTCCGGCTGCGCCTCGCTGCTGAAGCTCAGGGTCAGCAGGTTGGTGGCGATGCGCCGCTGCTGCTGGGCGCCGGCCTGGGCGTTGTCGGCCAGTTGAGCTTCCACCGCGGCGATTTCCTTGGCCAGGGCCAGCAGGTCGCCGACGCTCATGTCCTTGCGCCCCTGGTATTGCTGCAGGGTCTGGTACTCGCGTTGCAGGCGCTCGCGTTGCTGGCGGGTGTCGGCGACCGCCTGGGCCAGGTCCTCGGCGCGGGTCTGCCGGCTTTCCAGCGTGCCGCCCTGGGCAGCGGCCGCGACCAGCTTCTCCACGCCGTCCGGGACGATGCGCACGGTGAGTTCGGCGTAATGGCCGATACCGCCGCGTTGTTCGATGGCGAGCACGTCGCACTGGCCGAAGTGCTCGCTGTTGCAGGCGTCGCGGCTGGCGGCGAGTTGCGCGTCGATACGCGCGGCGGAAAGGCGGATGCCGACGCGGTGTTCGTAGGCGAGGGCGGTGCCGGGTTTGCCCGTCTCGCCCTGGAAACCGGCATTGCCGGAGACGCTTTCGGTGTGTTCGGCGGAGCATCCGTAGAGCGCCGCCAGCAGGACGCCGGCGGCAAGCTTCCATGCGTTCATTCTATCGAGCCCTCCATGGCTTCGTGGTCTGCGTTACTTGACGCGCTGGCCCGGCTTGGCTCCGCTGTCCGGACTCAGCAGGTAGATCTCCTCGCCACCCGGGCCGGCGGCCAGGACCATGCCCTCGGACACCCCGAACTTCATCTTGCGCGGCGCCAGGTTGGCCACATAGAGCGTCAGGCGGCCTTCCAGGGCGCTCGGGTCGGGATATGCGCTCTTGATCCCGGAGAACACGTTACGCTTCGCGTCGCCGATGTCCAGCGACAGGCGCAGCAGCTTGTCGGCGCCTTCGACGAATTCGCACTTCTCGATCAGGGCGATGCGCAGGTCGACCGCGGCGAAAGCGTCGAAGTCGATCTCCGCGGCGATGGGTTCCTTGACCAGCTCGCCGTTGCCGGCGGGTTGGGATGCGGCGGCGAGGTCTTCCTTGGAGGCTTCGATCATGGCTTCTACTTTCGCGGGCTCGATACGGGTCATCAGGGGCTGGAACGGGTTCAACTGGTGGTTGGCCAGCAGGGTCTGGTGGTCGGCCCAGGTCAGCGGGGCGACGTTGAGGAAGGCTTCGGCGGCGGCGGCCAGCTTCGGCAGCACCGGCTTGAGGAAGATCACCAACTGGCGGAACAGGTTGATGCCCAGGCCGCAGACGGCCTGGACCTTGTCCTGCTGGCCTTCCTGCTTGGCCAGCGCCCAGGGCGCCTGTTCGGCGATCCAGGCGTTGGCGCGGTCGGCGAGGGCCATGATCTCGCGCATGGCGCGATTGAAGTCGCGGGCCTCATAGGCCTCGGCGATTCCCGGGGCGGCCTCGCGGAAGGCGGCGAGCAGCTCCGGCGCCGGATCGGCGCCGACCAGCACGCCGGCGTTGCCCTTGTGGATGAAGCCGGCGCAGCGGCTGGCGATGTTGACGACCTTGCCGACCAGGTCGGAGTTGACCTTCTGCACGAAGTCCTCGAGGTTCAGGTCGAGGTCCTCGACGCCGCGGCCGAGCTTGGACGCGTAGTAGTAGCGCAGGTATTCCGGGTCCAGGTGGTCGAGGTAGGTGCGCGCCTTGACGAAGGTGCCGCGCGACTTGGACATCTTCTGGCCGTTCACGGTCAGGTAGCCGTGCACGTTCAGCGCGGTCGGCTTGCGGTAGCCGGCGCCTTCGAGCATGGCCGGCCAGAACAGCGCGTGGAAGTTGACGATGTCCTTGCCGATGAAGTGGTACAGCTCGGCACTGGAGTCCTTGCCCCAGAACGCGTCGAAGTCCAGCTCGGGACGCCGCGCGCAGAGGTTCTTGAAGCTGGCCATGTAGCCGATCGGCGCGTCCAGCCAGACGTAGAAGTACTTGCCGGGAGCGTCGGGAATCTCGAAGCCGAAGTACGGCGCGTCACGCGAGATGTCCCACTGCTGGAGGCCGCTGTCCAGCCATTCGGCGAGCTTGTTGGCCACCGACTCCTGAAGGGTGCCGCTGCGGGTCCATTGCTTGAGCATGGCCTCGAAGTCCGGCAGCTTGAAGAAGTAGTGCAGCGATTCCTTGAGCACCGGGGTGGCGCCGGAGATCGCCGATTTCGGGTCCTTCAGTTCGGTCGGGGCGTAGGTCGCGCCGCAGGCCTCGCAGTTGTCGCCGTACTGGTCGGCGGTGCCGCACTTCGGGCAGGTGCCCTTGATGAAGCGGTCGGCGAGGAACATCTGCTTTTCCGGGTCGAAGTACTGGGTCACCGGGCGGGTGTCGATGTGCCCGGCGTCGCGCAGTTTCAGGTAGATCGCGCTGGACAGCTCGCGGTTCTCTTCCGAGTGGGTCGAGTGGTAGTTGTCGAAGTCCACCAGGAAGTCGGCGAAGTCGCCCATGTGCTCGGCGCGCACGGCGTCGATCAGTTGCTCGGAGGTGATGCCCTCGCGCTCGGCGCGGAGCATGATCGCCGAACCGTGGGCGTCGTCGGCGCAGACGTAGACGGCCTGGTTGCCACGCATCTTCTGGAAGCGCACCCACATGTCCGTCTGGATGTACTCCAGCATGTGTCCCAGGTGAATGGAACCGTTGGCGTAGGGGAGGGCGCTGGTAACGAGGATCTTGCGTGGTTCGGACATGGGTTCGGCTTATCGGCTGAGAGCTAAACGGATCGGTCACTATAAAGAAGCGGCGGTTTTTTTTCATCCGCGCGCCACTCGGGTAGGATGACCGGCATCGATTCCCCGCTTAACCCTCAGGAAATCCCCCATGTCCGCTATCACTCGCCAAACGGTGGAAGCCACCCTCCGCCAGTACCAGGACCCCTATCTGAACCAGGACCCCGTCAGCGCCGGCTGCCTGCGCGAGGTGGAGATCCAGGGCGACCGCGTGCGGGTGCGCCTGGAACTGGGGTACGCCGCCGGGCTGTTCAGAAACGGCCTGGCGCAAACCCTGCAAATGGCCCTGGAGGCGCTCGACGGCGTCGCTCGCGCCGAGGTCCGGGTCGACTGCGTGATCCAGCCGCACAAGGCACAGCCGCAGGTCGAGGTGATGGGCAACGTGAAGAACATCGTCGCGGTGGCTTCCGGCAAGGGCGGCGTCGGCAAGTCCACCACCGCCGCCAACCTGGCCCTGGCCTTGGCCCGCGAGGGTGCGCGGGTGGGCATCCTCGACGCGGACATCTACGGACCCAGCCAGGGCATCATGTTCGGCCTGCCGGAAGGCACCCGGCCGAAGGTCCGTGAGCAGAAGTGGTTCGAGCCCCTGGAGGCGCACGGGGTGCAGGTGATGTCGATGGCCTTCCTCACCGACGACAGCACGCCGGTGGTCTGGCGCGGGCCGATGGTCTCCGGTGCCCTGATCCAACTGATCACCCAGACCGCCTGGGACAACCTCGACTACCTGGTGGTGGACATGCCGCCGGGCACCGGCGACATCCAGCTGACCCTGGCGCAGAAGGTGCCGGTGGCCGGCGCGGTGATCGTCACCACCCCGCAGGACCTAGCGCTGCTCGACGCGAAGAAGGGCGTGGAGATGTTCCGCAAGGTGAACATCCCGGTGCTCGGCGTGGTGGAGAACATGGCGGTGCATATCTGCTCCAACTGCGGCCATGCCGAGCACCTGTTCGGCGAGGGCGGCGGCGAGAAGCTGGCGGCGCAGTTCGGCGTCGAGCTGCTGGCGTCCATGCCGCTGTCGATCGCCATCCGCACCCAGGCCGACAGCGGCCGGCCGACGGTGATCGCCGATCCGGAAAGCCAACTGGCGATGCTCTACCAGGAAATCGCCCGCCATGTCGGCGCGCGCATCGTTCTCAGCGAGCGGGCCAGCGTCGGCCTGCCGAACATCAGCATCAGCGACGACTGAGGCGATCGGGCAGCCGTCGGCGACGGCTGCCTTTGCCCTGGGGCGGCGGCCCCGGTAAGATTCGCGATCATTTTTCGCAGCTTTCGACAGGACACCCTCCATGACCATCAAATCGGACAAGTGGATTCGCCGCATGGCTCAGGAGCACGGCATGATCGAGCCGTTCGTCGAGCGCCAGGTGCGCGGCGCGGACGACAGCCGGGTGATTTCCTACGGGGTGTCCAGCTACGGCTACGACGTGCGCTGCGCCGCCGAGTTCAAGGTGTTCACCAACATCCATTCGGCGGTGGTCGATCCGAAGAACTTCGACGAGAAAAGCTTCGTCGACATCAACAGCGACGTCTGCATCATCCCGCCGAACTCCTTCGCTCTGGCGCGCACCGTCGAGTACTTCCGCATCCCGCGCGACGTCCTGACCATCTGCCTGGGCAAGAGCACCTACGCGCGTTGCGGCATCATCGTCAACGTCACCCCGCTGGAGCCGGAGTGGGAAGGCCATGTGACCCTCGAGTTCTCCAATACCACCAACCTGCCGGCGAAGATCTACGCCAACGAAGGCGTGGCGCAGATGCTCTTCCTGCAATCCGACGAGGCCTGCGAAGTGTCCTATAAGGACCGTGGCGGCAAATACCAGGGCCAGCGCGGCGTGACCCTGCCAAAAGCCTGACGCCAGAGCGTTTCGACACCGGAAACCGGGCCTGGCGCCCGGTTTTTTCATGCCTTTTCCGCCAACCCCTCGCTGTTCCCCGCCGGCCGCTCTGGCACGCCTTATCGCGGGCGGGCAGGGGCTTATGCGCAGGCGGCCGCCCGTCCTGTGAAATCTGGCAGTTACCGTTAGCTTTCGAATTGGCTAAAAAGTGTTCATCGGCTACGCGTGAACACGGACGCCAATCGTTTGCGCAGGCCGATCTGCAAGACCCACACAAGCCCCTCGCCTGAAGGGGTACGCATCCGCCGTGGCTGGTCCGCGCGGATGGCCGCTGAGTTACTTGTCTGCCGTTCGAACAATAAGAACGAACTCTACGTAATGCCGGGATACCCGTGGCAGCGATAGCTGTTTGCCTGTTCGAAAATTTTTGGGAGGTGTGAAATGCGGCGCGAAAGTCTGTTGGTATCGGTTTGCAAGGGCCTGCGGGTACATGTCGAGCGCGTTGGGCAGGATCCCGGGCGCAGCACGGTGATGCTGGTCAACGGCGCGATGGCGACCACCGCCTCGTTCGCCCGGACCTGCAAGTGCCTGGCCGAACATTTCAACGTGGTGCTGTTCGACCTGCCCTTCGCCGGGCAGTCGCGTCAGCACAACCCGCAGCGCGGGTTGATCACCAAGGACGACGAGGTGGAAATCCTCCTGGCGCTGATCGAGCGCTTCGAGGTCAATCACCTGGTCTCCGCGTCCTGGGGCGGTATCTCCACGCTGCTGGCGCTGTCGCGCAATCCGCGCGGCATCCGCAGCTCGGTGGTGATGGCATTCGCCCCTGGACTGAACCAGGCGATGCTCGACTACGTCGGGCGGGCGCAGGCGCTGATCGAGCTGGACGACAAGTCGGCGATCGGCCATCTGCTCAACGAGACCGTCGGCAAATACCTGCCGCCGCGCCTGAAAGCCAGCAACCATCAGCACATGGCTTCGCTGGCCACCGGCGAATACGAGCAGGCGCGCTTTCACATCGACCAGGTGCTGGCGCTCAACGATCGGGGCTACCTGGCTTGCCTGGAGCGGATCCAGAGCCACGTGCATTTCATCAACGGCAGCTGGGACGAATACACCACCGCCGAGGACGCCCGCCAGTTCCGCGACTACCTGCCGCACTGCAGTTTCTCGCGGGTGGAGGGCACCGGGCATTTCCTCGACCTGGAGTCCAAGCTGGCCGCGGTACGCGTGCACCGCGCCCTGCTCGAGCACCTGCTGAAGCAACCGGAGCCGCAGCGGGCGGAACGCGCGGCGGGATTCCACGAGATGGCCATCGGCTACGCCTGAACCCTTGACCTGCGAAGACCCGGCCTGGCCGGGCTTTGCGGTTGCATAACGCACGGAGTAGCCCCATGCACGCCATCCTCATCGCCATCGGCTCGGCCGGCGACGTATTTCCCTTCATCGGCTTGGCCCGGACCCTGAAATTGCGCGGGCACCGCGTGAGCCTCTGCACCACCCCGGTGTTTCGCGACGCGGTGGAGCAGCACGGCATCGCGTTCGTCCCGCTGAGCGACGAACTGACCTACCGCCGGACCATGGGCGATCCGCGCCTGTGGGACCCCAAGACGTCCTTCGGCGTGCTCTGGCAAGCCATCGCCGGGATGATCGAGCCGGTCTACGAGTACGTCTCGGCGCAGCGCCATGACGACATCGTGGTGGTCGGCTCGCTCTGGGCGCTGGGCGCACGCATCGCTCACGAGAAGTACGGGATTCCCTACCTGTCCGCGCAGGTCTCGCCATCGACCTTGTTGTCGGCGCACCTGCCGCCGGTACACCCCAAGTTCAACGTGCCCGAGCAGATGCCGCTGGCGATGCGCAAGCTGCTCTGGCGCTGCATCGAGCGCTTCAAGCTGGATCGCACCTGCGCGCCGGAGATCAACGCGGTGCGCCGCAAGGTCGGCCTGGAGACGCCGGTGAAGCGCATCTTCACCCAATGGATGCATTCGCCGCAGGGCGTGGTCTGCCTGTTCCCGGCCTGGTTCGCGCCGCCCCAGCAGGATTGGCCGCAACCCCTGCACATGACCGGCTTCCCGCTGTTCGACGGCAGTATCCCGGGGACCCCGCTCGACGACGAACTGCAACGCTTTCTCGATCAGGGCAGCCGGCCGCTGGTGTTCACCCAGGGCTCGACCGAACACCTGCAGGGCGACTTCTACGCCATGGCCCTGCGCGCGCTGGAACGCCTCGGCGCGCGTGGGATCTTCCTCACCGGCGCCGGCCAGGAACCGCTGCGCGGCTTGCCGAATCACGTGCTGCAGCGCGCCTACGCGCCACTGGGAGCCTTGCTGCCATCGTGCGCCGGGCTGGTCCATCCGGGCGGTATCGGCGCCATGAGCCTGGCCTTGGCGGCGGGGGTGCCGCAGGTGCTGCTGCCCTGCGCCCACGACCAGTTCGACAATGCTGAACGGCTGGTCCGGCTCGGCTGCGGGATGCGCCTGGGCGTGCCGTTGCGCGAGCAGGAGTTGCGCGGGGCGCTGTGGCGCTTGCTCGAGGACCCGGCCATGGCGGCGGCCTGTCGGCGTTTCATGGAATTGTCACAACCGCACAGTATCGCTTGCGGTAAAGCGGCCCAGGTGGTCGAACGTTGTCATAGGGAGGGGGATGCTCGATGGCTGAAGGCTGCGTCCTGAACGGTGCTGGCATAACAGATAGGGTTGCCATGATTTTGCCGTATCGGCAAGGCTGCGCGCTTGACAGCGTCATACCCCGGGCCAATTCTGCTGTGATGCATTTTATCGATCAGGGCTTACTGCAATGAGGAATGACGGAGGCTTTTTGCTGTGGTGGGACGGTTTGCGTAGCGAGATGCAGCCGATCCACGACAGCCAGGGCGTGTTCGCCGTCCTGGAAAAGGAAGTGCGGCGCCTGGGCTTCGATTACTACGCCTATGGCGTGCGCCACACGATTCCCTTCACCCGGCCGAAGACCGAGGTCCATGGCACCTATCCCAAGGCCTGGCTGGAGCGATACCAGATGCAGAACTACGGGGCCGTGGATCCGGCGATCCTCAACGGCCTGCGCTCCTCGGAAATGGTGGTCTGGAGCGACAGCCTGTTCGACCAGAGCCGGATGCTCTGGAACGAGGCTCGCGATTGGGGCCTCTGTGTCGGCGCGACCCTGCCGATCCGCGCGCCGAACAATTTGCTCAGCGTGCTTTCCGTGGCGCGCGACCAGCAGAACATCTCCAGCTTCGAGCGCGAGGAAATCCGCCTGCGGCTGCGTTGCATGATCGAGTTGCTGACCCAGAAGCTGACCGACCTGGAGCATCCGATGCTGATGTCCAACCCGGTCTGCCTGAGCCATCGCGAACGCGAGATCCTGCAATGGACCGCCGACGGCAAGAGCTCCGGGGAAATCGCCATCATCCTGAGCATTTCCGAGAGCACGGTGAACTTCCACCACAAGAACATCCAGAAGAAGTTCGACGCGCCGAACAAGACGCTGGCTGCCGCCTACGCCGCGGCGCTGGGCCTCATCTGATGCTTAGGGCGCGCCGGCTGGCGCGCCCTACCAGATCTGGCAGGTTGCCTGCCGTTCATCCTCCTTTAGTCTTCCCCCTCATGTGTGTGCTGGTATGTCCTCCGACTGAGAGGGCCCAGGAGTATCAGGGTAGGGATGCCGCCTTTTTTTCTCGGCCGGCACGACACGGGGACTTGGTCATGATCGAATTGCTCTCTGAATCGCTGGAAGGGCTTTCCGCCGCCATGATCGCCGAGCTGGGACGCTACCGGCATCAGGTCTTCATCGAGAAGCTGGGCTGGGATGTGGTCTCCACCTCCAGGGTCCGCGACCAGGAGTTCGACCAGTTCGACCATCCGCAAACCCGCTACATCGTCGCCATGGGCCGCCAGGGTATCTGCGGTTGTGCCCGCCTGTTGCCGACGACCGACGCCTACCTGCTCAAGGAAGTCTTCGCCTACCTGTGCAGCGAAACCCCGCCCAGCGATCCGTCGGTCTGGGAGCTTTCGCGTTACGCCGCCAGCGCGGCGGACGATCCGCAACTGGCGATGAAGATATTCTGGTCCAGCCTGCAATGCGCCTGGTACCTGGGCGCCAGTTCGGTGGTGGCGGTGACCACCACGGCCATGGAGCGCTATTTCGTTCGCAACGGCGTGATCCTCCAGCGCCTCGGCCCGCCGCAGAAGGTCAAGGGCGAGACGCTGGTCGCGATCAGCTTCCCGGCCTACCAGGAGCGCGGCCTGGAGATGCTGCTGCGCTACCACCCGGAATGGCTGCAGGGCGTACCGCTGTCGATGGCGGTGTGAGGTCGTCAGCCATTTCGCGCACTTTTTTCCGCTTCTCCTGCCGCATGCTCGGCCCGCGCCCCGGCGTCATCGGGCGTTCCCCTGCATTCCGGGATTTGGCCGCGGCTGCCGACTTGCGTAGTCTCTCTGCGGTCCGCCATCCCGAGGAGTCGCCATGCTGAAGTCATTCCGCCATCTCGTCCAGGCCCTGGCCTGCCTTGCGCTGCTGGCCAGCGCCAGCCTCCAGGCGCAGGAGAGCCGCCTCGACCGCATCCTCGAAAGCGGCGTGCTGCGCGTCGCCACCACTGGCGACTACAAGCCCTTCAGCTACCGCACGGAAGAGGGCGGTTACGCCGGTTTCGACGTGGACATGGCGCAGCGCCTGGCCGAGAGCCTGGGGGCCAAGCTGGTAGTGGTGCCGACCAGTTGGCCGAACCTGATGCGCGATTTCGCCGACGACCGCTTCGACATCGCCATGAGCGGCATCTCGATCAACCTGGAGCGCCAGCGCCAGGCGTATTTCTCGATTCCCTACCTGCGCGACGGCAAGACGCCGATCACCCTCTGTAGCGAAGAAGCGCGTTTCCAGACCCTGGAGCAGATCGACCAGCCGGGCGTGACGGCCATCGTCAACCCCGGCGGCACCAACGAGAAGTTCGCCCGGGCGAACCTGAAGAAGGCCCGGATCCTGGTGCATCCGGACAACGTGACGATCTTCCAGCAGATCGTCGACGGCAAGGCCGACCTGATGATGACCGACGCCATCGAGGCCCGCCTGCAGTCGCGTCTGCACCCGGAACTCTGCGCCGTGCATCCGCAGCAACCCTTCGACTTCGCCGAGAAGGCCTACCTGCTGCCGCGCGACGAGGCCTTCAAGCGCTACGTCGACCAGTGGCTGCACATCGCCGAGCAGAGCGGCTTGTTGCGCCAGCGCATGGAGCACTGGCTCGAATACCGCTGGCCCACCGCGCACGGCAAGTAATACAGGGGCGGCGAGGGTGGCCGCGGGCCCGCGCGGCCTTCCTTGGCGGCGGCAAAAACGTTATGGTCGGCGCCCCATCCTGGTGCCTGGTCCATGCGTTATCTACTGTTCGTCACCGTCCTCTGGGCGTTCTCCTTCAACCTGATCGGCGAGTACCTCGCCGGCCAGGTCGACAGCTACTTCGCCGTGCTTACCCGGGTCCTTCTCGCTGGCCTGGTGTTTCTCCCGCTGACCCGCTGGCGCGGCGTCGAACCGCGTTTCGTCGGTGGGGTGATGCTGGTCGGCGCGCTGCAGTTCGGCATCACCTACGTCTGCCTGTACCTGAGCTTCAACGTGCTGACGGTGCCCGAGGTGCTGCTGTTCACCGTGCTGACGCCGGTCCACGTGGCCCTGTTCGACGACCTGCTCAACCGCCGCTTCAACTTCTGGGCCCTGGCCGCCGCGCTGGTGGCGGTGCTGGGCGCGGCGATCATCCGCTACGACGGGATCACTGGCGAGTTCCTCCAGGGCTTCCTGCTGCTGCAACTGGCCAACGCCACCTTCGCCGCCGGCCAGGTGCTGTACAAGCGCCTGGTGCGCAAGTACCCGTCCGAGCTGCCGCAGCGCCAGCGCTTCGGTTATTTCTTCGTTGGCGCGCTGCTGGTGGCGTTGCCTGCCTGGCTGCTGTTCGGCGATCCGCAGCGCCTGCCGGCCGGCGAGCTGCAATGGGGCGTACTGGTATGGATGGGGCTGCTGGCCACCGCCCTCGGCCAGTTCTGGTGGAACAAGGGCGCCACCGAGGTGGACGCCGGTACCCTGGCGGTGATGAACAACCTGCACGTGCCGGTCGGGTTGCTGCTCAACCTGCTGATCTGGAACCAGCACGCCGACCTGCCGCGCCTGGCCCTGGGCGGCGCGGTGATCGTCGCTTCGCTGTGGGTCAACCGGCTCGGCCGGCGCGAGGTGCGTGCATGAGGATTTCCGGACAGGGCGTGCTGCTGTCGCTGGCCGCCTCGGTGCTGTTCGTTACCCTGCCGGGCTACGTCCACCTGCTGGAGCCGCTGGACAGCCTGCAGGTGGTGGCGCATCGGGTGGTCTGGTCGATCCCGATGGTATTCCTGCTGGTCGTCGCCACCCGCCAGTGGCCGACCCTGCGCGCCGCCTGGCGCCGGCTGTTCGCCGAGCCCTGGCTGCTGGCCTGCTTCCCGCTGACCGCGGCGATGATGCTGCTGCAATGGGGCATCTTCATCTGGGCGCCGTTGGCCGGGAAAACCCTTGAACTGTCGCTGGGCTACTTCCTCCTGCCGCTGGCGATGGTGCTGGTGGGGCGGGTGTTCTACGGCGAGCGCCTGACGCCGCTGCAGGCTATCGCCGTGGCCTGCGCGCTGGCCGGGGTGCTCCACGAGTTCTGGCTGACCCGCGCGTTCTCCTGGGTCTCCCTGGTCACCGCGCTGGGCTATCCCCCATACTTCATGCTGCGGCGCAGGATGGGCGTGGACGCGCTGTCCGGGTTCGTCTTCGAGATGCTCTTCCTGCTGCCGCTGGCGTTGGCCGCGCTGTACTGGCTGGGCGACGAGAGCCAGGCCTTCCGCGAGGCGCCGCGCCTGTGGCTGCTGCTGCCGATGCTGGGGCTGATCAGCGCGCTGGCCTTCGGCGCGATGATGGCTTCCAGCCGGCTGCTGCCGATGGGGCTGTTCGGGATTCTCAGCTACGTCGAACCGGTGCTGCTGTTCCTGGTGGCGGTACTGTTCCTCGGCGAAGCGTTCCGTCCCGAGCAGCTATGGACCTACGCGCCGATCTGGCTGGCGGTGCTGTTGACCGGCTGGGACAGCGCGCGCCTGCTGAGGAAACAGGCGCGGCGGGGCATCTGAGCGAGCCGCAGGCGCCGGAATCAGCGCTTGCGGGTGCTTTCGACCTGGGCGAGGGTGGTCGGCAGGATGCGCTTGCCGGCCAGGTAGTGGCGTTTCCAGTAGCTGCTGTTGAGGTCGGAGACGCGGACCTTCTTGCCGCGCCGCGGCGCGTGCACGAAGCGGTCGTTGCCGACGTAGATGCCGACGTGGTCGACGCTGCGGCTGCGGATCCGGAAGAACACCAGGTCGCCCGGTTGCAGCTTGCCGCGGGAGACCTTGTTGTTGTCCATGTTGTAGATGGCGCGGGCGGTCCGCGGCAGGTCGACGTCGTCGACGTCCTGGAACACATAGTTGACCAGGCCGCTGCAATCGAAGCCTTTCTTCGGCGTGGTGCCGCCCCAGCGGTAGGGGGTGCCGATCATGCTGAAGGCGCGGTCGGTGACTTCGGAAGCGGCGGCCGCGACCACCGAGCGGTTGGCGGACTGGCGGGTGCTGACGACCCGGCTGGGCGACAGGGTGGAATTCTTCGACGGCTTGAAGGTGTGGGTGACCTGGTTGGAAGCCAGGCTGGGCGTCGAGAGGGCGGCCAGAAGGGCCGCGAAGCCTACAGACAGGCATGTCAAAAAGGGTGAACGCATTTCGGCATGTCTTCGCGTGCGTGAATAACGGTCCAGGCTTCCGCTGGTTCGTGGTTACTCTCTGTTCATCGGAGTGTCTTCTGGGTGACCGGAACGAGCCCTCCTGACTCTTCCGACCAGGCCGTCAAACGAAACGGCCAACTGCTTCCGGGCCTGGATGCATTCAGGTTGTCCCGGCGATAACGGGCTTCACGAAGGAAAATCGGGGACTCATCGGCGTTCCCAGCGTATTCCCCTACGAAAGCGGCGGCTATTGTGACCTATTTTGACGCCGGCCTTCTGACCATTCGTCGAATGATCGGTTCCGGATGTGACGCGCCGGTTTCGCCGTGCAAGTGGCGATACTTGCGGGTCCGGCAATGACCTGTTGTTCGCCGTGGCCTTGGAAAGCCTCTGCGCCGGGGGTATGTTCGTGGTCCCCGTACCCGAGTGAAGCCCGTAGAAGCGAGTCCAGATATGACCGAAACAGCCAAGCGTCCCTTGTACGTTCCCCATGCCGGCCCTTCGCTGCTGGAGATGCCGCTGCTGAACAAAGGCAGCGCGTTCAGTACCCAGGAACGCATCGATTTCAACCTGCAGGGCCTGCTGCCGCACAACATCGAGACCATCGAGGAGCAGACCGAGCGCGCCTACAGCCAGTACAACCTGTGCAACACCGATCTGGACCGCCACATCTTCCTGCGCTCGATCCAGGACAACAACGAGACCCTGTTCTTCCGCCTGCTCGAGGAGCACCTGGAAGAAATGATGCCGATCATCTACACCCCCACGGTCGGCCAGGCCTGCCAGGAGTTCTCGAAGATCTACCGGACCCACCGCGGCCTGTTCATCTCCTACCCGGACCGCGAGCGGATCGACGACATCCTGCGCAGCGCCACCAAGAACAACGTGAAGATCGTGGTGGTCACCGACAGCGAGCGGATCCTCGGCCTGGGCGACCAGGGCATCGGCGGGATGGGCATCCCGATCGGCAAGCTGTCCCTGTACACCGCCTGCGGCGGTATCAGCCCGGCCTACACCCTGCCGGTGGTGCTGGACGTCGGCACCAACAACCCGGACCTGCTCAACGACCCGATGTACATGGGCTGGCGCCACGAGCGGGTGAGCGGGGCGCAGTACGAGGAGTTCGTCGACCTGTTCATCCAGGCGATCAAGCGCCGCTGGCCCAACGTCCTGCTGCAATTCGAGGACTTCGCCCAGACCAATGCCATGCCGTTGCTGGAGCGCTACAAGGACGAGCTGTGCTGCTTCAACGACGACATCCAGGGCACCGCCGCGGTGGCCGTGGGCACCCTGCTGGCGGCTTGCAAGGCCAAGGGCGAGAAGCTCAGCGAGCAGACCGTGACCTTCGTCGGCGCCGGCTCCGCCGGTTGCGGCATCGCCGAACAGATCATCGCCGCCATGCAACTGGAGGGCCTGGACGAGGCCCAGGCGCGTCGGCGCATCTTCATGGTCGACCGCTGGGGCCTGCTCACCGACGACATGAGCAACCTGCTCGACTTCCAGCACCGCCTGGCGCAGAAGCGCGCCGATCTCGGTGCCTGGGGCGGCCAGCAGGGCGACGACCTGGCGTTGCTGGAAGTGATCCGCAATGCCCGGCCGACGGTGCTGATCGGCGTCTCCGGGCAGCGCGGGCTGTTTTCCGAAGAGGTCATCCGTGAGCTGCACAGCCATTGCAAGCAGCCGCTGGTGATGCCGCTGTCCAACCCGACCTCGCGGGTCGAGGCGACTCCGCAGGAAATCCTCAACTGGACCGACGGCCAGGCGCTGGTCGCCACCGGTAGCCCGTTCCAACCGGTGCAGGTGGGCGACAAGCGGATTCCCATCGCCCAGTGCAACAACGCCTATATCTTCCCCGGCATCGGCCTGGGGGTGATCGCCGCGCGGGCCAACCGGGTCACCGAAGGCATGCTGATGGCCGCGGCCAACGCCCTGGCCAACTGCTCGCCGATCGTTACCCAGGGCGAGGGCGCCGTGTTGCCGGCGCTGGGCGACATCCGCGAGGTCAGCAAGCGCATCGCCGTCGCCGTGGCCAAGCAGGCCCAGGCCGAGGGCAAGGCCCTGCATACCAGCGACGAGGTACTGAACGACGCCATCGAGGCGAACTTCTGGTTCCCGCGCTACCGTGCCTACCGCCGGACTTCGTTCTGAGGCTCTGCCGCAGGCTGCGCACGGGGGAGAGGCGTTAACCGCCGATATTCCGCGCGATCGGTGCGAGAACGCGAAAAGGCCACCCCGAGGTGGCCTTTTTCGTTGACGGTAGCGCTAGCGCTAGCGCACATGATCGGGGCGCGTCCGGTGTTCGGCCTGGGTTTCCGGGTTTTCCGCCGCGCGCCGCGCCAGGGCCGGCAGGACATGATCGCGCAGCAGCGGCGCGAGATTGTCCGGCTGCGCTTGGCCGGGGACCAGCCAGGCCAGTTCCTCCAGCTCCGCCTGCGCACAGACGGCGTGGGGCAGGCGGGCGACGTAGATATCGGCATCGACGCGGGTGTTCGCCTCGTTGGCCGCCGGCGCCTGGAAGCTGCCGAGGTGCTCGAAGGTCGAGGCGCCCATCGGCAGGCGCAGTTCCTCCAGCAGTTCGCGCTGTAGCGCGGCGAGGGGCGTTTCGCCCGGCTCGCGCTTGCCGCCCGGGAGCATGAAGGCCTGGGTGCCGCGCTTGCGCACCAGCAACAGGTTGCCCTGGTCGTCGAACAGGCAGGCGGCGGAAATGCTCAGCAGGTTGTCGGTCATTGCGGGTCGTCCTCGGCGATCACCTGGTAGCGCATCTGTACGATGCCGCTGTTGTAGCCATGTTGTTCCAGCAGTTGCAGGCGCCGCTCGCGGCCGCCGGCGAACAGCGGGATGCCGGCGCCGAGCAGCTGCGGAATGACGCTGACGATCACCTCGTCGAGCAGCCCGGCCGCCAGGCAACTACCGGCGAGGCTGCCGCCGCCGGCCAGCCAGACCCGCCGGCAGCCCTGTTCGCCGAGGCGTGCGAGGCCTTCCTGGGGCGTGCCATGGCGCAACTCGACGCCTTCCACCGCGCTCTCCCGGGGATTGCGGGTGAGCACCTGGCAGGGCTTGCCCGGATACGGCCAGTCGCCGAAGCCGCGCACGATATCGTAGGTGCCGCGGCCCATCAGCAGCCCGTCGATGCCCTGGTAGAAGCCGTTGTAGCCATGGTCGTTGCCGCCCTCGGCGAAACGGTCGAGCCAGTCGACGCTACCGTCGGGACGGGCGATGAAGCCGTCCAGGCTGGTGGCGACGTAGTAGATCAGGTGCGGTTTCATGGACGGCGCTCCCCTCGCTTCAGACAGTGGCTTCGTCGCTGCGGCTCGGTGCGGCCAACGCCTCGAACGAACGGGCCTCGGCGTCACGCCCTTCGAGCATGCCCTGCAGCCCCTGGCGCAGGTCCTGGCCGCTGGGCTGCTGGTAGGCGCCGAGGCCGAACTCCGGCATCACCGCCAGCAGGTAGTCGAACACGTCGCCCTGGATGCGCTCGTAGTCGACCCAGGCGGTGGTGCGGGTGAAGCAGTATATCTCCAGCGGGATGCCCTGGGCGGTCGGCTGCAACTGGCGGACCATGCAGGTCATGTGCGGATGGATGTCCGGATGGTTCTGCAGGTAGGCGAGGGCGTAGGCGCGGAACGTACCGATGTTGGTCAGCCGGCGGCGGTTGGCGGCCAGCGGGGCGACCCCGCCGTTGGCGGCATTCCACTCCTGCAACTCGGTCTGCTTGCGGGCCATGTATTCGGTGAGCAGGCGCACCTGGCTCAGGCGCCGCTCTTCCTTCTCGTCGAGGAAACGCACCTGGCTGGAGTCGACGTAGATCGCCCGCTTGATCCGCCGTCCGCCGGACTGCTGCATGCCGCGCCAGTTCTTGAACGACTCCGACATCAGGCGCCAGGTCGGCACCGAGACGATGGTCTTGTCGAAGTTCTGCACCTTCACGGTGTACAGGGTGATGTCCACCACGTCGCCGTCGGCGCCGACCTGCGGCATCTCGATCCAGTCGCCGACTCGCAGCATGTCGTTGCTGGTGAGCTGCACGCTGGCGACGAAGGACATCAGGGTGTCCTTGTAGACCAGCAGGAGGACCGCCGACATCGCGCCGAGGCCGGACAGCAGCAGGAGCGGCGAGCGGTCGATGATGATCGAGACGATGATGATCGCGCCGAACACGAACACGGCGATCTTCGCCAGTTGCACGTAGCCCTTGATCGAGCGGGTGCGGGCGTGCTCGGTACGCGCGTAGATGTCCAGCAGGGCATTCAGCAGCGCTGTGAGGGCGAGGATCAGGAACAGCACGGTGAAGGCCAGTGCCAGGTTGCCGAGGAAGTGCGCGGCCTTGTCCGGCATCTCCGGGATCCATGGCAGGCCGAATTGCACCAGCAGCGAGGGCGTGGTCTGCGCCAGGCGCTGGAACACCTTGTTGCGGATCAGGTCGCCGAGCCAGTGCAGCGCGGGCTGGCGGGCGAGCAGGTTGGCGGCGTAGAGGACGATGTAGCGGGCCACCCGGCCGAGGATCAGGGCGCCCACCAGCAGCAGGCCGAAGGCCAGGCCGGCGTGCAGGATAGGGTGTTGGTCGAGCGCCGACCAGTACCCGGAGAGCTGGTCGAGAAGGGATGTGGAGTCCATGGACAGGCGACTTCCTTTGTTGCGGGCGGGGGGGACGGGCCGGCCCCGCGGTTGAACGGACATCCCGACGCGGGGGCCGGGAACGCACAAAGGAACCAAGAGTGCCCCATCGGGCGCCGGATCGCATCCCCGACGTGTCTACAAAGGTTTTCCGCCGACGCGCGGGCTCAGCCGGCAAGCTCCTCCAGGGTGCGCCCGCGGGTCTCGATGCCGAAGGCCCAGACCACCAGGGCGGCGACGCCGAAACAGAGGGCGCCGAGGGTGAACACCCCGCCCTGGCCGGTGAGCGGCAGGACCAGCCCGGTGACCAGCGGGCCGAGCAGCGAGCCGATCCGCCCGACCGCCGAGGCGAAGCCCGAGCCGGTGGCGCGCGCGGAGGTCGGATAGAGTTCCGGGGTATAGGTGTAGAGCACCGCCCACATGCCGAACAGGAAGAACTGCATGGCCAGGCCGAAGCCGATCAGCAGTGCCAGGCTGCCGCCGAACACCGCGGTCTGGCCGTAGGCGTAGGCCATCGCGCCGCCGCCGAGGAGCATCAGCACGCAGCTCGGCTTGCGGCCCCAGCTTTCCACCAGCCAGGCCGCGCAGAGGAAGCCGGGTATCCCGGCCAGCGAAATCAGCACCGTGTAGTACACCGACTGGGTGACGGCGAAGCCGGATTGCTGGAGCAGCGCGCTGAGCCAGGAGGTCAGGCCGTAGAAACCGAGCAGGGCGAAGAACCACAGGCCCCAGACGGTCAGGGTGCGGCGCCGGTAGGCTGGCGACCAGAGCTCGGCGAAGGCGCTGAAGAAGCCCGGACGGCTGCGTTCCCGCTGCGGCTGGCGCAGCGGCGGCGGCAGTTCGGTCAGGCCCAGCGAACGCATCACCCGTGCTTCTATGTCGCGCAATACCCGGTCCGCCTGTTCGCGCCGGCCGGCCTGCTCCAGCCAGCGCGGCGACTCGGGAATCAGGAAGCGGATGGCGAGGACGAACACCGCCGGCAGCGCCAGCACCAGGAAAATGCTGCGCCAGCCGGTCAGCGGCAGCAGGAAGTAGGACAGGCAGCCGGCAGCGACGAAGCCCAGCGGCCAGAAGCCGTCCATCAGCGCAATGTACTTGCCGCGGCGGCTGGCCGGGATCATCTCCGACAGCAGCGACTGGGCGATGGGAAACTCCATCCCCATGCCGATCCCCAGCAATACCCGGTAGAAGGTCAGGCTGTCGAGGTCGCCGGCGGTGGAGCACAGGTAGCTGGCCAGGCCCCAGAGCACGATGCTGGCCTGGAATACCGGCTTGCGCCCGAAGCGGTCGGCGAGCATGCCCGACAGGGCCGCGCCGATCACCATGCCGAAGAAGCTCGAGCTGGCCAGCAGCCCGGCCTGCGCCGAGTCGAGCCCGAACTCGGCTTTGATCGAGCCGAGCAGGAAGGTCATCATCGCCAGGTCCATCGAGTCGAAGAAGAACGCCAGCGCGATGATCACGAAGACCAGTCGGTGATATGGACTCAGCGGCAGCCGTTCGAGGCGTTCGGCGGCGGATGCGGGCGCGTCGGGCATGACCTGGTTCCTCTGGGCGGCGGGCGTCGAACGAGTCTGCGATCGCCGCCCGCGCCGTGCTTGCCTGGCGGCGACCCGGCGTCGAGCCGATTGCGACGCCGGCGCTGGCCGTCGTGCCGCGCGAATAAAGCCTGCGCGCCGGCGCGGCAACCGTTAGGCTATGCACCTGTCCATTTTCACGTGCAATGCCGAGGTCTCCCTTGTTCAGCCAATTTCCCCTCCACGAACGCCTGCTGAAGGCACTGGAAAGCCTGTCCTTCAGCGAGCCGACGCCGGTCCAGGCCGCGGCCATTCCCAAGGCGCTGGAGGGGCACGACCTGCGGGTCACGGCGCAGACCGGCAGCGGCAAGACCGCGGCCTTCCTGCTGCCGCTGCTGCACCGCCTGCTGGCCGAGGACAAGCCGCGCTCCCTGGCGCGCGCGCTGATCCTCCTGCCGACCCGCGAGCTGGCCCAGCAGACCCTCAAGGAAGTCGAGCGCTTCGCCCAGTTCACCTTCATCAAGGCCTGCCTGATCACTGGCGGCGAGGACTTCAAGGTGCAGGGCGCGCGCCTGCGCAAGAACCCGGAGATCATCATCGGCACCCCCGGCCGCCTGCTCGAGCAGCGCAACGCCGGCAACCTGCCGTTGCAGGACATCGAGGTGCTGGTGCTGGACGAGGCCGACCGCATGCTCGACATGGGCTTCGCCGACGACGTGCTGGCCCTGGCCAATGCCTGCCCGGCCGAGCGCCAGACCCTGCTGTTCTCCGCGACCCACAGCGGCGCCGGGTTGAACAGGGTGATCGCCGAGGTGCTGCGCGAGCCGCAAGTGCTGCGCCTGAACCAGGTCGGCGAGCTGAACGAGAACGTCCGCCAGCAGGTCATCACCGCCGACGACGTGGCGCACAAGGAACAGTTGCTGCAATGGCTGCTGAGCAACGAGACCTACACCAAGGCCATCGTCTTCACCAATACCCGGGTCTCCGCCGATCGCCTGACCGGGCGGCTGATCGCCAACCAGCACAAGGTCTTCGTCCTGCATGGCGAGAAGGACCAGAAGGACCGCAAGCTGGCCATCGAGCGCCTGAAGCAGGGCGCGGTGAAGATCCTCGTCGCCACCGACGTCGCCGCACGCGGCCTGGACGTCGAAGGCCTGGACCTGGTGATCAACTTCGACATGCCGCGCAGCGGCGACGAGTACGTGCACCGCATCGGCCGGACCGGTCGCGCCGGCGCCGAGGGCCTGGCGATCTCGCTGATCTGCCATGGCGACTGGAACCTGATGTCGAGCGTCGAACGCTACCTCAAGCAGAACTTCGAACGACGCAACATCAAGGAACTGAAGGCCGCCTACCAGGGGCCGAAGAAACTCAAGGCGTCGGGCAAGGCCGCCGGCAGCAAGAAGAAAAAGCAGGACAGGAAGGGCGCCGCCGCCAAGCCCGCGGCCAAGCGCAAGCCCGCCGCGCGGCCGAAGGCCGGGCCGTCGGCGGTGGTCAGCGCCGACGGCATGGCGCCGCTCAAGCGCAAGAAGCCGACGGCGGAGTGATTGCGCGCCGCCGACCGCTTCGGAGGGTGGATAACCGTTTGCGGTTATCCGCCGCGCCGGCGTTGGATGGCGGATAACGCCGCTGGCGCTGTCCGCCCCGGGGGACTGCCTGGCCCCGTTCTCAGCTCCCCGCCGTCGCGCCCGCCTCGTCGTTGGCCGGCGGCGTGGCACTCTTCACCAGCGGCGTATCGTAGCTGCTGGCCTCGTAGCTCACGCAATGGCGGATCTGCGGCGGACCGTCGCCGGCATGCAGGGCGGTGACGTTGTCGATGACGATCTTGTCGGCCAGGGTCATGCGGTCGAGCATGCGCAGGTGCTGGATCCAGTTGTCCACCAGGAACAGTTCCTGCCAGACCTCCGGGTTGCTCACGTCGCGGAACAGCGACCAGCGCTCCGCGCCGTTGCGCAGGCGCAGGCGGCGCAGCGGCTGGGCGGCGCGAACGAAGTCGCGGGTGCGCTCGGCGGGAATCCGGTATTCGATGGAGACCAGCACCATGCCCCGCCGCGTGTTGAAGACGAAGCTCGGCTGCCCGGGCATGCTCGCCGGCGCGCGGGAAATACTGGCGGCGTCCATTTCCGGCAGGCGCGAGTTGTACAGGAGGATCACCGAGGCCAGCAGCAGGCAGCCGGCGGCCAGCAGCGCGCCGTGCACGGTCATGGTCTCGGCGAGATGGCCCCAGAGGAACGAACCCAGCGCCAGGCCACCGTACAGCGCGGTCTGGTACAGCGCCAGGGCGCGCGCCTTGATCCAGTCGGGGACGAGGATCTGCACCGCCGAGTTGTAGGTGGCGAGGGCGCCGATCCAGCAGCCGCCACCGAGGATCAGCACCGGGAACAGGACCCAGAGATTGTCCACCAGGCCGAGGGTCAGCAGGATCAGCGCCAGGGTGAAGCCGGCCAGGCTGATCAGCCGGCTGCTGCCGATCCGCTGGCGCAGGCGCGAGACCTGGGTGCTGCCGAGGATCGCGCCGAGGCCGAGGGCGCCGAGCATGTAGCCGTAGATCGCCGCGTCGCCGTCCGGGTTGCGGTGCGCCAGCAGCGGCAGCAGGGCCCAGACCGCGCTGGCAGAGAGGCCGAAGGCGAAGGAGCGCATCATCACCAGGCGGGTGACGGTGGAGTACTGGGTGAAGCGCAGCGCCGCGGTGACGCCTTCGAGGATGCCTTCCGGCGGCAGGCTGCGCTTGGGCACGTCGCGCCGCCACTGCCAGATCGCCCAGATCAGGGCCATGTAGCAGAAGCTGTTGAACAGGAACACCCAGGCCGGTCCCACCGCGCTCAGCAACAGGCCGCCGAGGGCCGGGCCGGCGGCGCGGGCGACGTTGTAGTTGACGCTGTTGAGCAGCACCGCGTCGCTGACCATGCGCGCCGGCACCTGCTCGTTGACCGCCGCCTGCCAGGCCGGGATGGTCACCGAGCCGCCGAGGGAGATCCAGAGGATGGAGATGATCAGCAGCACCGGGTCGAGGTAGCCGAGGAAGGCCAGCAGGGTGGCGAACATCGCTCCGGTCATCTCGAAGCTGAGCCCCCAGAGCATGATCTTGCGCCGGTCGTGGTTGTCGGCGATGACCCCGGAGAGGATCGACAGCAGCACCAGCGGCAGTGCCGCGGCGACCTGGATCATCGCCACCATCAGCGGGCTGGCGTGGGCGTCGGTGACCACCCAGGCGGCGGCCACCGACTGGGCCCAGGTGCCGAGGTTGGCGAACAGGTTGCAGATCCAGATGATGCGGAAGGCCTGGATCGAGAACGGCGCCCAGGTGCCGGTGCGTTCTGGCTTGGCCGCTTGGCCTTCGGGTTTGAGGGGCAGGTCGTGCTTGGGCGAAACGGACTGGAGCATCAGATGGGTGCCTTGTATCAGCGTGCCTGATGTCGGGAAAGTCTAGCCGCCTGGCGCCTGGGCGCCATTGATGGCGGTCATGGGGCCGGCCCGGCGTGGATAGACATTGGTCCGATGGCGCTATCGGAGAGTTCCGATGTCCAGGCAGGACAGTGCCCTGGGTGTCCCGCATTGGTAGGCTTGCCGGCACCGAGTCGAGACAAGAGCGAAAAGCCGATGAAGTTGCTGTTGCGTTGCCTGCTGCTGGGGGCGTGGGTCGTCTCGCCGAGCCTGTGGGCCTGGTCCAACCATACGGTGGGCAGCTACCTGGCATTGCGCGAACTGGCGGCCATCCGCGAGGCGCCGGAAGTCGAGGTGGAGCCGCTGGAGGCGTTCCTCGCCGCCGAGCGCGGCGGACTGGCCGCCCTGCTGGACGAGCAGGAAGCCTACGCCCGAGCGCATATCGGCAACTACCCGGCGCGTCCGGACGCCCTGCGCTTCGCTGCCGAGGGCGAGGCCGGCGACTTGCGTCAGGCGTTCCTCGCGGCGCTGCGGGTCAACCCGGAGATCCGCCTGGCGCTGGCGCTCCAGCCGCTTCCCGGGCAGGACCAGCCGCAGCGCCCGCACCTCAAGCCACAGGAGGTGCTGGTGTTCCAGAACCTCTCGCCGTGGACCGCCTGGCGTTTCATCCGCCTGGAGCCCGGCGAGCGAGTCGCGCCCCTGGCAGTGCTGGCCACCGCCGCCGACGAACCGGACTACGGCCACGACATCAACCTGTTCAGCGACAACCCCGGCGAAGCCGGCCAGCGCTACGGCTTCGGCACCCAGCCATTCGGCGACCCGCGCTTCGAGTTCAGCTCCCAGGCGCCGTTCCACATGGGCTTCTATCACGAGGCGGCGGTGATCTACAGCGGCGCGCCGTTCCTCGCCCGGGCCTGGCCGGAATGGCGTGCCTACCAGTACTTCGGCCTGTCCCGCTTCGCCTTCGCCAACGGTCATCCCTACTGGGGCTACCGGTTCCTTGGCTGGGGCATGCACTACATCCAGGACATCACCCAGCCCTACCACTCCACGCCGCTGCCCGGTGCCAGCCTGGCGGCGATGCTACAGATGGAGGGCAAGGCATTGCTCGGCTACCCGGAGGAAAAGCAGGCGGCCATCGAGCGTGTCGCGAACCGCCATACCGCGGTGGAGAAATACCAGTTCGACTGGCTGCGCCAACTGCTCCGCGACGGCCGCCCGCAGCCGATGCTCGACGCCTACGCCGACACCCGCCGCGACGGTGCCTATCCGGCCTATTCGCCGACCTACTTGCGCGACGTGGTGGCCGCCGAGTCGAACGCCCACGCCGCGGCCTTCGACGCCGCCATCGGCGAATGGCTGGCCGCCCGCCCGGCCTCCGCCGCGCAGGACTTCAGCGAGAGCAACCAGCCACGCCCCGAGGCCCACGACAATGCGGTGCTGAACGCGCAACTGATCGAACTGATCGGGCATTTCGGCGCGCATAGCCGGAACATCGCCAGGGCGGCGTTGGAGACGGAGGAGGGTGGGGCGAAGGAGTGAGGAGGACGGCGGATAAGCGGCGGATAACCGCGAGCGGTTATTCGCCCTACGGAGCGGGGGCGCAGTCCGGCGGTTCCGGGGTGTGCAGGGCGGATAACGCCATGGGCGTTGTCCGCCGATGTCGCGGATGAGCGGCGGATAACCGCGAGCGGTTATTCGCCCTACGGAGCTGGGGCGCTGTCCGGCGTTTCCGGGGTGTGCAGGGCGAATAACGCCATGGGCGATATCCGCCGATGTCGCGGATAAGCGGCGGATAACCGCGAGCGGTTATTCGCCCTACGGAGCTGGGGCGCAGTCCGGCTTTTTCGGGGTGTGTAGGGCGAATAACGCCATGGGCGTTATCCGCCGATGTCGCGGATGAGCGGCGGATGACCGCGAGCGGCTATTCGCCCTGCGGAGCGGGGGCGCAGTCCGGCGTTTCCGGGGTGTGCAGGGCGGCGAACCCGCCCCGCCAGGCGGGGCGATGCCGAGACTTAGTCGCGCAACAGCTCCGCAGGCACCTCGCTGCGCAACATCAACTGGCACTGCTGACTCTCCGGGTCGAACAGGATCACCGCCTCGCCCCGCCGCAAGGCATGCCGGGCGCGTTCTACACGCACGTCCAGCGGGGTCTCGTCGCCATTGTCGGTGCCTTCGCGGGTGACGAAGTCTTCCAGCAGGTTGTTCAGGGTGTCGGCTTCGAGCAGGTCGTGGGGGATCAGCATTGGCGGTACTCCGGTATGGCGGCGAATGCTAGCGCGACGCATCGCGCACTGTCATGCCTGTCGCGAAGGCTGGCCGAGCAGGCGTTCGAGGGTGGCATAGAGTTCCGCCCGGTCCACCGGCTTGCCGAGGTAGGCGTCCATGCCGGCCTCGATTCCGGCCCGGCGGTGTTCGTCGAGGATGTGCGCGGTCAGGGCAACAATCGGTACGCG
The DNA here is from genome assembly GCF_001457615.1 of Pseudomonas aeruginosa. Taxonomy (GTDB): domain Bacteria; phylum Pseudomonadota; class Gammaproteobacteria; order Pseudomonadales; family Pseudomonadaceae; genus Pseudomonas; species Pseudomonas aeruginosa. Next base: position 1,613,680 of record NZ_LN831024.1, read on the forward strand.
CGGCCAGCCCTGGGCACGCTCCTCCCGGCGGATCAGGCGGGTCGCCTCGAAGCCGTCCATTTCCGGCATCTCGCCATCCATCAGGATCAACTGGATGCCGTTCGGATCGCGCAGGTACTCGTCCAGCGCGAGCCGTCCGTTGCCGGCCAGGCGCACCGCGTAGCCGCGCTTGGCGAGGAAGCCGCGCACCACCAGCTGGTTCACCGGGTTGTCCTCGGCGACCAGGATGCATGGGGCGTCCGGGCGTTCGTCCGGGGCCGCCTCGCTGCTCCGCCCTGGCTGTCGGCGCCGCTCCCGGTACAGTTCCAGCAGGGCTTCGCGCAGGGCCTTCACCGCCACCGGCTGGGCCAGGGCCAGCAGGCGCAGGCCTTCGTGCGGCGGCAGGTCCTGGCAGTGCTGCGGCGGGCATAGCAGGAGGATGCGCTGGCCTTGCTCCAGTTGCGCATAGAGGGTGTCCAGCCAGATCGACGGCGGCCCCGGCCAGGGCGCCGCCAGGACCAGCAGGGGCGGTGCGCTGAAGTCCTCCAGGTAGGCGTTCAGCCGTCTCGGCTGCAGGCAGCGTTCGACCCGCAGTCCCCAACGCTCCAGCAATGCCTGCAGGCAGTCCAGGGTCAGGTTGTCCTCGCTGGCCAGCAGGGCCGGGCGGTGTTGCAGCAGTTGCGCCAGTTCGTCCGCTTCGCCGGCGTCGAGGGCGGGGCTGAGCGGCAGGTCGACGCTGAACTGGGTGCCCTTGCCCGGCTCGCTACTCACCTCGATGCGCCCGCCCATCATCTGCACCAGTTCACGGCTGATCGCCAGGCCCAGGCCGCTGCCGCCGTAGCGGCGGGTGGTGCTGGAGTCGGCCTGGGAGAAGGATTCGAACAGGGTCTTCTGCGCCTGGGCGGATATCCCGATGCCGCTGTCGCTGACGCTGTACAGCAGGCGCTCGCGTCCGCCCTCGTCGAAGCGCCGCTGCACGCGCACGGCGACATGGCCTTCGGCGGTGAACTTGAGGGCGTTGCTGAGCAGGTTCATCAGTACCTGGCGCAACCGTGTCGGGTCGCCGTTGAGGCGGCGCGGCACGCCCCTGTCCAGGCCGAGATGCAGGCGCAGGCGTTTTTCCACGGCCTGGGCGCTGAACAGCGCCAGGGTGTCGGAGAGCAGTTCCTCCAGGTCGAAGTCGATGCGCTCCAGGTGCAGCTTGCCGGACTCGATGCGAGCGTAGTCGAGGATATCGTTGATCACCGACATCAGCGCGCTGCCGGAGCTGGCGATGGTCTCCACGTAGGCCGCCTGGCCGCGATCCAGCGGGGTGTCGCGGAGCAGTTGCAGCATGCCCAGCACGCCGTTCAGCGGGGTGCGGATCTCATGGCTCATCTTCGCCAGGAAGCGGCTCTTCGCCTCGTTCTCCACCCGCGCCTGCTCGGCCGCCTGGCGCGAGCGGAAGCCTTCCTCCTTGAGCGCATTGATGCGGTCGGCGAGGCCGATGGACAGGGTCACCAGTTCCACGGTCATGCCGATCTTGACCACGCTGCTGCCGAACAGGCCGAACAGTTCGAAGCCCAGCGAGGCGGCGGTGGTGACCAGGAACGACAGCAGCAGCGCGCCCCAGGCCAGGATGTAGTAGAGGCCGTAGCGCAGGCCCTGGCGCCAGACGTGGACGCCGGCCAGCAGCAGGCTGAGGGAGACCAGCATCACCGTCAGGCTGGCGAGGACGTTCCAGGCGCGCAGCCCCACCAGCGGCTCGCTGGCCAACAGGACCACGCAGGCCAGCAGCAGGCCGCGGAGGAAGCGGTCGAGGCGCGGGAAGTCGCGGCGGGTGTAGAGGTAGCCGCGGCTGAACTGGATCGACACCAGGCAGCTCAGGTACATCAGCAGGTAGATGCCGGCCGACTCCAGCGCCACGTGTCCGGGCAGCAGCTTGAACAGCAGGCCGTCGAAGCTGGCGGAAAACAGGCCGAGGCTGAGGTTGTACAGCAGGTACCAGGCGTAGGTGGCCTCGCGCAGCGAGACGAAGAGGAACAGGTTGTAGCAGAACAACCCGAACAGCACCCCGTAGAAGGCCCCGTTGAAGCCCATCAGGGTTTCCTGGCTGGCCGCGCTGGCCGCGTAGGTGCTGAAGTACAGCGGCACGTAGACGGTGCTGGTGCTCTGCACGCGCAGCAGCAGGGTGCTCTCGCCGGGCGGCAGTCGCAGCGGGAACCAGAAGTTGCGCACCTGCACCGGGCGCTGGGAGAAGGCGAACAGGTCGCCGCTCTCCTGCTGTTCGATGCGCCCATCGGCGGTCAGCAGGTAGACCTTGAGGTCGTCCAGCAGCGGGTAGTTGATCTCCAGGAAACCGGCCAGGTCGGTGCCGTTGCGGTTGTCCAGGCGCACCCTGAACCACCAGGCTGCGGCGTTCTTGCCGAAGTTCGCGTGGTCGCCGCGCAGGGCGGCGAAGGCCTGCGCCGGCAAGGCGAGGATGTCGCCCAGGCGCGCCTTGCCGCCGGCGTCGCGGTAGTACTCGGCGTACTCGCCCAGGGACAGGCGCAGGTCCTCTCCGTCCAGCGGTGCGGGCGGCTGCGCCCGGGCCGGCAGCGCGCAGCAGAGCAACAGCAGGACCAGGCAGAGTCGAGACATGCAACTACTCCATGGACACGAGTCGGCACGCATGATGCTACGGAGGAAACGAGACAGGCGAGGGAACCTGCCATCAGCCTAGCAGTTGGCTGGAGAGGAGGGCGGCCTCCCCGGGGGCGGGGAGGCCGGCGCGGGCTCAGCCCTTGTCGCTGTTGTTGCTGCTGTCGAGCACTTCGTCCACCGGCGGGACGTGGGTGCAGCTTTCCATGTGCACCGGATGCTCGAGCTGCTTGTTGAAGCGTTCCAGCGAGGTTTCCCGGGGCTTGGCGTCGCTGGCGAAGACCGGCGGGCTGAGGATGTAGGCAGTGAGCAGGCGGCTCAGCGCGGCGAGGCTGTCGATGTGCGTGCGCTCGTAGCCGTGGGTGGCGTCGCAGCCGAACGCCAGCAGCGCGGCGCGGGTGTCGTGGCCGGCGGCGATCGCCGACTGCGCGTCGCTGTGGTAGTAGCGGAACAGGTCGCGGCGCAGGGCGATGTCGTGGCGCTCGCCGAGCCGCAGCAGGTGCCGCGACAGATGGAAGTCGTAGGGCCCGCCGGAGTCCTGCATGGCCACGCTGACGCTGTGCTCGTTGGAATTCTGGCCTTCGGCCACCGGGGCGATGTCGATGCCGACGAACTCGCTGACGTCCCAGGGCAGGGCGCCGGCGGCGCCGGAGCCGACTTCCTCGGTGATGGTGAACAGCGGGTGGCAGTCGATCGGCGGCTCCTGGCCGCTTTCCTTGACCGCCTTCAGCGCCGCCAGCAGCGCCGCGACCCCGGCCTTGTCGTCTAGGTGGCGGGCGCTGATATGGCCGCTCTCGGTGAACTCCGGCAGCGGATCGAAGGCCACGTAGTCACCCACCGAGATGCCCAGGCTCTCGCTGTCGGCGCGACTGGCGGTATAGGCGTCGAGACGCAGCTCGATGTTGTCCCAACTGATCTTCAGGTTGTCCACCTCGGTATTGAAGGCGTGGCCCGAAGCCAGCAGCGGCAGCACGCTGCCACGGAACACGCCCTGTTCGGTGAACACCGTGACCCGGCTACCCTCGGCGAAGCGGCTCGACCAGCAGCCTACCGGGGCCAGGCCGAGGCGGCCGTTGGGCTTGATCTCGCGGACCAGCGCGCCGATCGTGTCGAGGTGCGCGGAAACCGCCCGGTCGGGGGTATTCAGGCGGCCCTGGAGGGTCGCCCGGATGGTTCCCCGGCGAGTCATCTCGAAGGGCACGCCAAGTTCGTCGAGCTGCTCGGCGACATAGCGCACGATGGTATCGGTGAAGCCGGTGGGGCTGGGGATGGCGAGCATCTCCAGCAGCACCCGTTGCAGGTAGTTGAGGTCCGGTTGTGGCAGAGGGGTCATGAAGGCACCTCGCGGCTGAGGGGGAAGAGAAGATCGACGAAGCGTTCGGCGGTCGGCTGCGGCTCGTGGTTGGCCAGGCCGGCGCGCTCGTTGGCTTCGATGATCACGTAGTCGGGCTGGTCGGCGGCCTCGACCAGGAAGTCCAGGCCCACCACCGGTATTTCCAGGGCCCGCGCGGCCTGGATCGCGGCCTCGCGGAGGGCCGGATGGAGGGCGTCGGTGACGTCCTCGAGGATGCCGCCGGTGTGCAGGTTGGCGGTGCGCCGCACGGCCAGGTGTTCGCCGCTGGGCAACACGTCGTCGTAGCCATAGCCGGCGGCCCGCAGGGTGCGCTCGGTCTCGTGGTCGAGCGGGATGCGGCTTTCCCCGCCGGTGGCGGCCTGGCGCCGGCGGCTCTGCGCCTCGATCAGCTCGCGGATGCTGTGCCGGCCGTCGCCGATCACCGCGGCGGGACGACGGATGGCGGCGGCCACCACCTCGTAGCCAATCACCAGCACGCGCAGGTCGTGGCCGGCGTGGTAGCTCTCCAGCAGCACGCGCGAATCGAAATGGCGGGCGGCCTCGATGGCCTCCTCGACCTCTTCCGCGGTGCGCAGGTCCACCGCCACGCCCTGGCCCTGCTCGCCGTCCACCGGCTTGACCACCAGCGAACCGTGCTCGGCGAGGAACGCGGCGTTTTCCTCCGCGCTGCCGGCCAGGCGCTGCTGTGGCTGGCGCAGGCCAGCGTGCTGCAGGGCGCGGTGGGTGAGGACCTTGTCCTGGCAGAGGGTCATGCTTACCGCCGTGGTCAGGTCGGAGAGCGATTCACGGCAGCGGATCTGCCGGCCGCCCTGGGTCAGGGTGAACAGGCCGCCCTCGGCGTCGTCGACGCGCACCTCGATGCCGCGCCGGTGGGCTTCGTCGACGATGATCCGGGCGTAGGGGTTGAGGTCTTCCTCCGGGCCGGGGCCGAGGAACAGCGACTGGTTGATGCCGTTCTTGCGCTTGATGGTGAAGGTCGCCAGTTCGCGGAAGCCGAGCTTGCGGTAGAGCGCCTTGGCCTGCTGGTTGTTGTGCAGCACCGAGAGGTCGAGGTAAGCCAGTTCGCGGCTCATGAAGTGCTCGACCAGGTGCCGTACCAGCGCCTCGCCGACGCCCGGCCGGCTGCATTGCGGGTCCACCGCCAGGCACCAGAGGCTGGAGCCGCCCTCCGGATCCTGGAACGCCTTGGCGTGGTTGAGGCCCATCACCGTGCCTACCGCGACGCCAGTGTCGGCGTCCTCGGCCAGCCAGTAGATCGGCCCGCCCTGGTGGCGCGGGCTGAGGCGCTCGGTCTGCACCGGAAGCATGCCGCGCGCCAGGTACAGGCGGTTGATCGCCGCCCAGTCCTCCTCGGTATGCACCCGGCGGATGCGGAAACCGCGTGGCGGACGGCGCGCCGGGCGGTAGTCGGTGAACCACAGGCGCAGGGTATCCGAGGGATCAAGGAAGAGCTGCTGCGGGGCGTGGGCCAGGACCTGCTGCGGCGCCGCCACGTAGAGCGCGATGTCGCGTTCGCCGGGGGCTTCCTGCAACAGGTCGCGGGCCAGTTCCTCGGCGTCCGGGTAGGTCTGCCCGATCAGCAGGCGGCCCCAGCCGCAGTGGATGCTCAGCGGTTTCTCGGTGGGCTCGCTGTGATCTTCGGCGAGACGCGCCTGGAGGCGTTCGTAGGTGGGCGCCTGGATACGTTGCAGGCGCTGGTTGTGCGGGTGAGGCAGATGCAAGTGGCCTTTCATGATCGCTCCTGGTTCGGGCCCCTGCGTTGGGGGCCCATTTTCAAAGTCCCTGTTCGCTGAGCCAGAGGTTGAGGGCGGCCAGCTGCCACAGCTTGGAGCCGCGCAGCGGTGTGAGGTCGCCGTCCGGATCGCTCAGCAGGCGATCGAATATCGCCGGCTGGAACAGGCCGCGGTCCTGGCTCGGGTCGAGCAGCAGTTCGCGTACCCATTCGCGGGTGCGGCCCTGCAAGTGCTTGAGGCCGGGCACCGGGAAGTAACCCTTGGGCCGGTCGATGACTTCGCTGGGAATCACCTTGCGCGCGGCACCCTTGAGCACCTGCTTGCCGCCGTCGCCGAGCTTGAAGCGGGCGGGAATGCGCGCCGACAGCTCGGCCAGGCGGTAGTCGAGGAACGGCACGCGGGCTTCCAGGCCCCAGGCCATGGTCATGTTGTCGACCCGCTTGACCGGGTCGTCGACCAGCATGATCGTGCTATCCAGGCGCAGCGCCTTGTCCACCGCGGCCTCGGCGCCGGGGCTGGCGAAGTGGTCGCGGACGAAGCGCCCGGCGACGTCCTCGACGCGGAAGCGCTCGCCGACGGTGGCCAGGTATTCCTCGTGGTCGCGGTCGAAGAACGCCGCGCGGTACGCGGCGAAGGCGTCGTCGGCGCCATCCACCTTCGGATACCAGTGGTAGCCGGCGAACAGCTCGTCGGCGCCCTGGCCGCTCTGCACCACCTTGCAGTGCTTCGAGACTTCCCGCGCGAGCAGGTAGAAGGCGATGCAGTCGTGGCTGACCATCGGCTCGCTCATGGCGCGGAAGGCCGCCGGCAACTGCTCGATCACTTCGTGCTCGCCGATGCGCAGGCGATGGTGGCGGGTGTGATAGCGCTCGGCGATCAGGTCGGAATACTGGAACTCGTCGCCGCGCTCGCCGCCGGCATCCTCGAAGCCGATGGAGAAGGTCAGCAGGTTGTCCACCCCGGCTTCGTGCAGCAGGCCCACCAGCAGGCTCGAATCGACCCCGCCGGAGAGCAGCACGCCGACCTCGCGGGCGGCGCGCTGGCGGATCGCCACCGCTTCGCGGAGGCCGTCGAGGACGCGCTCCTGCCAGTCGTCGAGCGTCAGCTCGCGCTCGTCCGGGCGTGGGCCGTAGTCCAGCGTCCACCAGGTGCGCTGCTCGCAGCTGCCGTCGAGGTCGACGCTCATCCAGGTCGCCGGCGGCAGCTTCTTCACGCCCTCCAGCAAGGTGTGCGGGGCGGGAACCACGGCGTGGAAGTTGAGGTAGAAATTCAGCGCCTGCGGATCGAGGTCGCTGGCGATGTCGCCGCCCTTGAGCAGGGCCGGCAGGCTCGAGGCGAAGCGTAGGCGCGAGCGGTCGAGGCTGTAGTAGAGCGGCTTGATGCCGAGTCGGTCACGGGCCAGGAACAGCCGCTGGCGATCGCGCTCCCAGACGGCGAAGGCGAACATCCCATTGAGCCGGGGCAATAAATCGGCGCCCCAGGCATGGTACCCCTTCAAGAGAACTTCGGTGTCGCCGCCGGAGAAGAACCGATAGCCAAGGCTTTCCAGTTCGCCACGCAGTTCGGGGTAGTTGTAGATGGCGCCATTGAACACCATGGCCAGGCCGAGATCGGGATCGATCATCGGTTGGCCGGAAGCTTCCGCCAGGTCCATGATCTTCAGCCGTCGATGTCCGAGGGCGATCGGACCCTGGGCGTGGAAGCCCCAGGCGTCGGGGCCGCGAGGGGCCAGGTGGTGGGTGATGCGTTCGACCGCTGCGAGGTCGGCTGCCTGGTTGTCGAAACGAAACTCTCCTGATATGCCGCACATATTCCTTACCGGTTCTCCGTTGGGGAAGTGGGTTGCGTACCCCTTCCGGGTACATGACTTACCTAACAGAGGACCGTTACAGTTGGAAGGAGTTCTATACGAATTTTCCGGGCCTATCAGGACCCTTAACGAAGAATTTATTATGGTTGAAAGTAATAAGACCGCTGCCGATACCTATTCGCTCGCTATTTTCCGCGCCATCCGCCGTCTCCAGCAGGCCGCCGAAATCCACTCCAAGCGTCTCAGCCGATACGGTGGCCTGACCCCGCTGCAATTGCTGATCCTGCATGTCCTGGCGGTGGAGGGAGAACTGACCGCGACGCAACTGGCCAAGCTGGTCAGCCTGTCCCAGGCATCGCTCTCCGGCGTGCTCGACCGCCTCGAAGGACGCGGCCTGCTCTATCGTCGGCGCGACGAACAGGACCGGCGCAAGTCCTGGCTGCACCTCGACCCGGCCGGCCACGAAGCCCTGGCGGAGGCGCCGCCGCTATTGCCGGAGTACGTGATCGAGCGCTTCGCCGCGTTGCCCGAGTGGGAGCGCCACGGCTTGCTGGCCGCGCTGCTGCGCGCGGCCGACCTGTTCGGCTTGCCGGAAGAGGACGTCGAAGAAGAGTGAGGGCGCCAGGTTCGCTACGAAAGACAGTCGCGTCGGCGGTCTTTACCTGGCGAACCTGCCGATGCCTGGTGGACAAGCGCGTTGTACGCCATGGCGTGACCTCCGCGTAGGGCGCATAACGCCGCTTCCCCGGTGCCCCGGCCGCCGAGGAAAGCTACCCGCCGTAGAGCTTCTGCGCCGCCAGGGAGAAGCTCACCGCCACCAGCATCAGCGCGAACAGGCGTTGCAGGGTCGGGCCGCCGAGGCGCTGCGCCAGCAGGTTGCCGCCGAGCACGCCGACCGCGCCGCCGGCGGCGAGGCCGCCGAGCAGCGGCAGCGGCGGGTGGGCGCCGGTCAGGTAGATCAGGAAGCCGCCGCCGGAGACCAGCGCGATCACCGCCATCGAGGTGGCGGTGGCGGCCATCATCGACAGCGGGGTGAACCAGAGTAGCCCCGGCACCACCAGGAAGCCGCCGCCCACGCCCATCAATCCCGACAGCAAGCCGACCGCCAGGCCGATGCCGAGCAGCGGCAGGCTCCGTGCCTGGTCGCTGGCCTCGCGTTTCATCCCGGCGCCGCGCCACATGCGCCAGGCCGACCAGAGCACCAGCAGGCAGAAGGCGACGATCAGCACGCCTTCCGGGACGAAGCGGCCGAGCCATTGGCCGACGGCGTTGCTCGGCAGGCCGGCCAGCGCCAGGACCAGCACCGGCCGCCAGGCCACCTGGCCCTGGCGCGCGCGCGGAATGGCGCCAATCAGCGCCGACAGGGCGACCGCGCCGAGGCTCACGCCGATGGCGTCGCGCAGCGGCAGGTGCAGGCTGAGCAGCAGGGGCAGGGCGACCAGCGAGCCGCCGGCGCCGGTGAGGCCGAGCAGCAGGCCGAGAACGGCGCCGATGCCCAGGGATTCGAAGAGCAGTACATCCATCGTCGATCAACTATTTCCGCGGGTGAGCCAGCCGGTGGTCCGGTATGGCCTGCGCGTGCGGCAGGCCCGAAGGTTAGCGCAAATCGGTGCGCCCGGGGCTTCAGCCGCGCTGCCCGCGCACCAGGTCGCGCAGCAGGAAGCGGTTCGGGTGGCAGGCCTCGGCCACCGCGCGCGGCAGCGGCAGCGGCTCGCCGCAGATCCACGCCGCCAGCAGTTCGCCGGACAGCGGCGCACTGATCAGCCCGCGCGAGCCGTGGCCGCTGTTCAGGTACAGGCCTGGCAGCCAGGGGCAGGCACGCTCCGGCACCTGGCGGGCGTCGCGGGCGAGCACCGTGTAGGCCTCGTCGAAGGCCGCGCGCTCGGCCAGCGGGCCTACCAGGGGCAGGTAGTCGGGGCTGGTGCAGCGGAATGCCGCGCGGCCTTCCAGGCGCTCCAGCGGCAGGTCGTCGGCGCCCAGGCGCTGCAACAGGTCGGGGGATATTTCCCGCAGCAGTTCGAGGTTGCCCTGGTGTTCGGCGAGGGTCGGCGCCAGGTCTTCGCTCTTGAAGTCGAAGCTGGCGCCGAGGGTGTGTTCGTCGCCACGCGGCGGTGCGACGTAGCCCTCGGCGCAGACCACGGTGCGCAGCGCCCGGCTTTGCGGGGTGGCCGGCAGGCGGGTGACCTGCCCGCGAATGCGCTTCAGCGGCAGCTCGGCGGCGGGCGGGAAGTCGCGGATGTCGGCGGCGGTGGCGAGGATCGCGAGTGGCGCGCGGGCCAGGCATTCGTCGTCGGCGTAGGCGCACCAGTCGTCGCCCTCGCGGCGCAAGCGTACTGCCCGGCCGCTCAGCAGGGTGATCCCGGGGGTGGCGGCCAGGGCCTGGCACAGCGCGGGCGGATGGACCCAGCCGGCTTCGGGATAGAACAGGCCGCCGGCGGGCAGGGCGACGCCGGCGCGGCGCTCGGCCTGCCCGCGCTCCAGGCCGTGCAGCAGGTCGGCGGGGAAGGCTGCGGCCAGTTGCGCCTGGCGTTGCGCTTCCTTGGCGTCGAAGGCCAGTTGCAGTACGCCGCAGGCGTCCCAGTCGTGGCCGCGCCGCAGGCGTTCGAGCAGCCGGCGGGTATGGCCGAAGCCGCTGAGCACCAGGCGCGACAGCGGCGTGCCGTGGGCCGAGAGTTTCAGGTAGAGCACGCCCTGGGGGTTGCCCGAGGCTTCCCGGGCGAGGCCGGGATGGCGTTCGATCAGGGTCACCTGCCAGCCGCGCGCGGCGAGGCTGGCGGCGCTGGCGCAGCCGGCCAGGCCGCCGCCGACCACCAGTGCCGCGCGGCGCCCGGCGTGGGGCGCGGGGCGTGCGTACCAGGGCTTGCCGGCGTTCGCCGGCGGCCCCTGGTAGGTGCCGCTGAGCATCTCGCGCTTCTGTCCGTAGCCCGGTACCCGTTGCATGGCGAAACCGGCCTCGATCAGCCCTCGGCGAACGAAACCGGCGCTGGTGAAAGTGCCCAGGGTCGCCTGCGGCGCCGACAGTCGCGCCAGTTCGGCGAACAGTACGGGCGACCACATGTCCGGGTTCTTCGCCGGGGCGAAGCCATCGAGGAACCAGGCGTCGACCCGCGCGTCGAGCTGCGGCAGGCACTCCAGGGCATCGCCCAGCAGCAGGGTCAGGCCGACCCTTCCGCCCGCGAACGCCAGGCGCTGGAAGCCCGGGTGCACGGCAAGGTACTGGCCCAGCAGGGCCTCGCTCCAGGGCGCCAGTTCCGGCCATAGCGCCAGGGCGCGGCGCAGGTCGGCGGCGGCGAGGGGGAATTTCTCCACGCTGACGAACTCCAGGCGCGCGCCGGCCGGCGCGACCCGCTCGAACAGCTGCCAGGCGCAGAGGAAGTTCAGTCCGGTGCCGAAGCCGGTCTCCCCGATGCACAGCACCTCGCCGTCGCCCAGCGCGGCGAAGCGCTCGGCCAGGCGGTTGGTGGCGAGGAACACATGGCGCGTCTCGTTGAGCCCGGAATGCCGGGAAAAATATACGTCGCCGAAGGCGCGGGATAGCGGCTGGCCGTTTTCGTCCCAGTCGAGCTGGGCATGCTGGAAGTCGGACATGGCAGAACCTGAAAAAGCGGATGGCGCATTTTACGGGGCTTTGCCGGCCAGCGGCGAGGCGCTGCGCGAACATGCCGCGGCGCCGCGCAGACAGCCGCACGCCGATCCGCTACCTTGAAGGACTCAGGTTAAGGGAGACCTCCATGTTCGAATCCGCGGAAGTTGGCCACAGCATCGACAAGGACACCTACGAGAAGGCCGTCATCGAGTTGCGCGAAGCGCTGCTCGAGGCGCAGTTCGAGCTCAAGCAGCAGGCGCGCTTCCCGGTGATCATCCTGATCAACGGCATCGAGGGCGCCGGCAAGGGGGAGACGGTCAAGCTCCTCAACGAGTGGATGGACCCGCGCCTGATCGAAGTGCAGAGCTTCCTCCGTCCCTCCGACGAGGAACTGGAGCGGCCGCCGCAGTGGCGCTTCTGGCGGCGCCTGCCGCCCAAGGGGCGGACCGGTATCTTCTTCGGCAACTGGTACAGCCAGATGCTCTACGCGCGGGTCGAGGGGCATATCAAGGAGGCCAAGCTGGATCAGGCCATCGATGCCGCCGAACGCTTCGAGCGCATGCTCTGCGACGAAGGCGCGCTGCTCTTCAAGTTCTGGTTCCACCTCTCCAAGAAACAGCTCAAGGAACGCCTCAAGGCGCTGGAAAAGGACCCGCAGCACAGCTGGAAGCTCAGTCCGCTGGACTGGAAGCAGAGCGAGGTCTACGACCGCTTCGTGCATTACGGCGAGCGCGTGCTGCGCCGCACCAGCCGGGACTACGCGCCCTGGTACGTGGTGGAAGGCGTGGACGAGCGCTACCGCGCCCTGACCGTCGGTCGCATCCTCCTCGAAGGGTTGCAGGCCGCGCTGGCCACCAAGGAGCGCGCCAAGCGCCAGCCGCACGCCGCGCCGCTGGTGTCGAGCCTGGACAACCGCGGCCTGCTGGACTCCCTGGACCTGGGCCAGTACCTGGACAAGGACGCCTACAAGGAGCAGCTCGCCGCCGAGCAGGCCCGCCTGGCCGGGCTGATCCGCGACAAGCGCTTCCGCCAGCATTCGCTGGTCGCGGTGTTCGAGGGCAACGACGCGGCCGGCAAGGGCGGCGCCATCCGCCGTGTCACCGACGCGCTGGACCCGCGCCAGTACCATATCGTGCCGATCGCCGCGCCGACCGAAGAGGAGCGTGCGCAGCCCTATCTCTGGCGCTTCTGGCGGCACATTCCGGCGCGTCGCCAGTTCACCATCTTCGACCGTTCCTGGTACGGCCGCGTGCTGGTGGAGCGCATCGAGGGCTTCTGCGCACCGGCCGACTGGCTACGCGCCTATGGCGAGATCAATGACTTCGAGGAGCAGCTCAGCGAGTACGGGATCATCGTGGTGAAGTTCTGGCTGGCGATCGACAAGCAGACCCAGATGGAGCGCTTCAAGGAGCGCGAGAAAACCCCCTACAAGCGCTACAAGATCACCGAGGAAGACTGGCGCAACCGCGACAAGTGGGACCAGTACGTGGACGCGGTGGGCGATATGGTCGACCGTACCAGCACCGAGATCGCGCCCTGGACCCTGGTCGAAGCCAACGACAAGCGCTTCGCCCGGGTCAAGGTGCTGCGCACCATCAACGACGCCATCGAAGCGGCGTACAAGAAGGACAAGTGAGGCCCGCCGGAATGCGGCGCCGTCCTCTCCAGGGGATGGCGACGCATACGGCGGATGAATGATCGGTGCCTCGCGCGATTGCCTCGCCTTATCCTCGCTCGATCCGGCCGCTGCCCCGGCGGCCGACCGACAATAACAGCGAGGGTACCCCCATGCGTGAAGTGGTGATCGTCGACAGCGTCCGGACCGGCCTGGCCAAGTCCTTCCGCGGCAAGTTCAACCTGACCCGGCCGGACGACATGGCCGCCCACTGCGTCGACGCGCTGCTGGCGCGCAACGACCTCGACCCGCTGCTGGTGGATGACTGCATCGTTGGCGCCGGCTCCAACGAAGGCGCCCAGGGCCACAACATCGGGCGCAACGTGGCGGTGCTCTCCGGCCTCGGCATCCAGGTGCCGGGGATGACCCTCAACCGCTACTGTTCCTCCGGCCTGCAGGCGATCGCCATCGCCGCCAACCAGATCGCTTCCGGTTGCAGCGAGGTGATCGTCGCCGGCGGCGTCGAGTCGATCACCCTGACCCTGAAGAGCGTCAACACCGACCACCTGGTGAACCCGCTGCTGCAAAGGGAGGTGCCGGGCATCTACTACCCCATGGGGCAGACCGCCGAGATCGTCGCCCGTCGCTACGGCATCACCCGCGAGGCCCAGGACGCCTACGCCCTGCAGAGCCAGCAGCGGATGGCGCGAGCCCAGGCGGACGGGCTGTTCGCCGACGAGATCGTGCCGATGACCACCCGCTACGCGGTGGAGGACAAGGCCAGCGGCGAGAAGCAGGTGCTCGACGGAGTGGTCGACCGCGACGACTGCAACCGCCCGGACACCACCCTCGAAGGCCTGGCCTCGCTGAAGCCGGCGTTCGCCGAGGACGGTTCGGTCACCGCCGGCAACGCCTCGCAACTCTCCGACGGCGCCTCGATGACCCTGCTGATGAGCCTGGAGAAAGCGCTGGCGCTGGGCCTGGAGCCGAAGGCCTTCTTCCGTGGCTTCACCGTGGCCGGCTGCGAGCCGGACGAAATGGGCATCGGTCCGGTGTTCTCGGTGCCGAAGCTGCTCAAGGCGAAGGGGCTGAAGATCGCCGACGTCGATCTCTGGGAACTCAACGAAGCCTTCGCCTCGCAGTGCCTGTACTGCCGCGACCGGCTGGAGATCGACAACGAGAAGTACAACGTCAATGGCGGCTCCATCGCCATCGGCCACCCGTTCGGCATGACCGGCTCGCGCCAGGTCGGTCATCTGGTCCGCGAACTGCGCCGGCGCAACCTGCGCTACGGCGTGGTGACCATGTGCGTCGGCGGCGGCATGGGCGCCAGCGGGCTGTTCGAAGCCGTACGCTGAGCCCGTGCGCGACGGCGGGCCCCGCAGGTCGGGGCTCGCCTCATGGGTTTTATTTACATGACGCTCCGTGCCATCCCCGGCGACTCGCGCTAGGCTAGGCGCCTTTTTCCTTGCATAGGGATGTAGCGATGTCCACCGAGCCCAACTCGCCGTTCGTCGACGACCCGCTGAGCGCCGTCGATGCACGGATTCTCGGCAGCCTCGTCGAGAAGCAGGCGACCACCCCGGAAACCTATCCGCTGACCCTCAATGCCCTGGTCCTCGCCTGCAACCAGAAGACCAGCCGCGATCCGGTGATGAACCTCACGCCCGGCCAGGTCGGCCAGAGCCTGCGCCAGCTCGAGGGGCGCGGCCTGGTCAGGCTGGTGATGGGCAGCCGCGCCGACCGCTGGGAGCACACCCTGGGCAAGGGCCTGGAATTGGTGGCGCCACAGGTGGCGCTGCTCGGCCTGCTGTTCCTGCGTGGTCCGCAGACCCTCAACGAACTGCTCACCCGCAGCAACCGCCTGCACGATTTCGACGACGTCGAGCAGATCCGCCACCACCTGGAACGCCTCGCCGGCCGTGGCCTGGCCGTGCACCTGGAGCGTCGCGCCGGGCAGCGCGAGGAGCGCTACATGCACCTGCTCGGCAGCCAGGCCGACCTCGAGGCCGCCGTGGAGGCGATGGGCAGCGACCCGGAACGCGCCGCGCCGACCGCTCTGTCGGCCGATGCGGAAGCGCGGATCGCCGAGCTGGAGACGCGCCTGGCGGCGCTGGAGGAGCGCCTGGCCAGGCTCGAAGGAGGGGCGTGATATCGGGGGAGGGCGCAATCGGTGACATGCAGGTTCCGGCGGATAACCGCGAGCGGTTGTTCGCCCTACGGCCCACAGTGACTTTGTGGGCGGCGCTGCCTGTCGGGTAGGGCGGATAACGCCAGCGGCGTTATCCGCCGATGCGTCGCCCCGCAAGGCGAACGCCAACCCAAAAAAGCCCGGCTATTGCCGGGCTTTTTCATGCGCGCGCGTCGGTGGCCGATCAGGCCTCCGGCTGTACCGGCACGTGGATCAGTTGCAGGCGCTCGCTGCTCCAGGCACGGGTGCTGTTGGTCAGCTCGATGTCGTTGTTCAGCTTGCGCCCGTAAGACGGCACGATTTCCTTCAGGCGTGCCTGCCACTCGGGGGTAGCGACCTTGTCCTTGAAGGCCTTCTCCAGCACCGACAGCATGATCGGCGCGGCGGTCGAGGCGCCCGGCGAGGCGCCGAGCAGGGCGGCGACGGAGCCGTCGGCGGCGGTCACCACTTCGGTGCCGAATTGCAGTACGCCGCCTTTCTCGGCGTCCTTCTTGATGATCTGCACGCGCTGGCCGGCCTGCACCAGCTTCCAGTCCTCGTCGCGGGCTTCCGGGAAGTACTCGCGCAGCGAGGCCATGCGGTCGTCCTGGCTGAGCATCAGCTGGCCGATCAGGTACTGGCTGAGATCGAAGTTGTCGATGCCGGCGTTGAACATCGGGCCGATGTTGCCGCTGGTCACCGAGCCCGGCAGGTCCCACAGCGAGCCGTTCTTCAGGAACTTGGTGGAGAAGGTGGCGAACGGACCGAACAGCAGAACCGGCTTGCCGTCGATCATGCGGGTGTCGAGGTGCGGCACCGACATCGGCGGCGAACCCACCGAAGCCTTGCCGTAGACCTTGGCCAGGTGGCGCTTGACCACGTCCGGGTTGGTGGTGGCGAGGAACGAACCGCCCACCGGGAAGCCGGCGTAGCCTTCGGCCTCGGGGATGCCGGACATCTGCAGCAGCTTCAGCGCGCCGCCGCCGGCGCCGATGAAGACGAACCTGGCCTTGACGCTGGTTTCCTTGTCGCCATTGGCCAGGTCGGCCATGGTCACGGTCCAGGTGTTGTCGTCGTTGCGCTTGAGGTCGCGGACCTCATGTTGCAGGCGCAGCTTGAAGGTGTCCTTGGCCGACAGCGAGCCCACCAGTTGGCGAGTGATCTCGCCGAAGTTGACGTCGGTGCCGATCGACATGCGCGTGGCGGCGATCTTCTGCCCCGGCTCGCGGCCTTCCATCACCAGCGGCACCCACTGCTTGATCTGCTCGGGGTCTTCCGAGTACTCCATGCCGCGGAACAGCGAGCTGTGCTGCAGGGCGGCGTGGCGCTTCTTGAGGAAGGCGACGTTGTCGTCGCCCCAGACGAAGCTCATGTGCGGGACGTTGTTGATGAACGACTTCGGATCGTTCAGCACCTTGCGGTCGACCTGGTAGGCCCAGAACTGCTTGGAGATCTCGAAGTTCTCGTTGATCGCCACCGCCTTGCTGATATCCATCGAGCCGTCCGCGGCCTCGCTGGTGTAGTTCAGTTCGCAGAACGCCGAGTGACCGGTGCCCGCGTTGTTCCAGCCGTTGGAGCTTTCTTCGGCGACCTTGTCCAGGCGCTCGACCATCTCGATGGTCCAGCCTGGTTCCAGTTCGTTCAGATAGGTACCCAGGGTGGCGCTCATGATGCCGCCACCGATCAGGAGCACGTCGACCGGTTTTTCCGATTCGACGCTGTTTTTGGAGCAACCCAGCACGCTGACGCACAAAAGCATCAATAAGATTTTTTTCATGGATTTACCGCTAGAAAACGTGGAGAAGCGTGGATACGCACGACATGGCAGGTATTCACCGGGTGAATGATACTGGAACTCACCCCCGATGTGAGTGCGTTCACATGCGGTGACATTTGCCTCGGCGTTCCGCCGAGAATACCTGCCTTCCCTTTCTTGAACGTTTCAGCCGCCGGGAAATAAATTCAGCGCCTGTATCGTTTCAGCGGGAACCCGGCGCGTGGATTTCCGCCGATTGGCGCATCCTGCGGATATACGCGTCGATTTCCCGCTCCGCGTCGAAACGGGTGAAATAGGGACCTTCCAGGGTCCCTTCGCGGGTGGAGAAGAAGTACTGCCCATTCACCGAACTTATGCGATCGCTGCGAAAGCGGGTGGCCGGGGTGGGATCGGTGGAACGTTTCCCCAACATGACGGCGACTCCTGGATAGCGGGCCAAGGTGTTTTCAGTGTAGGCGGGGGTTGGCCGGGCGGCAGGCCGGCGGACGAAAGGAGACGGATTTCCAGGCGAAGGGTTGGGTATTCTATTTTTTGTTATAAGAAAATCTGAATTTATTCTTTTTAACGTCAGCCGGCCTTGGGCATAGTGGGCTCCAACACGAACAAGGAGTGACCCCATGAGCCTCAGACTCGGCGACATCGCCCCCGATTTCGAACAGGACTCCAGCGAAGGGCGCATCCGCCTCCACGAGTGGCTGGGCGACAGCTGGGGCGTGCTGTTCTCCCACCCCGCCGACTTCACCCCGGTGTGCACCACCGAGCTGGGTTTCACCGCCAAGCTCAAGGACCAGTTCGCCCAGCGCGGGGTCAAGGTCCTGGCGCTGTCGGTGGATCCGGTGGAGTCGCACCTGAAGTGGATCGACGATATCAACGAGACCCAGGACACCCGGGTCAATTTCCCGATCATCGCCGACGCCGACCGCAAGGTTTCCGAACTCTACGACCTGATCCACCCGAACGCCAACGACACGCTGACCGTGCGTTCGCTGTTCATCATCGACCCGAACAAGAAGGTGCGCCTGATCATCACCTACCCGGCGAGCACCGGGCGCAACTTCAACGAGATCCTCCGGGTGATCGATTCGCTGCAACTGACCGACGAGCACAAGGTCGCCACGCCGGCCAACTGGGAGGACGGCGACGAGGTAGTGATCGTGCCTTCGCTGAAGGACGAGGAAGAGATCAAGCGGCGTTTCCCCAAAGGCTACCGCGCGGTGAAGCCCTACCTGCGCCTGACGCCCCAGCCCAACCGCTGAGGCCGGATTCGTCCCGCCTGCATGGGCAGGCACGGCAGGCGGGACCTTTTATTCGACGGTGCGTGCCGTCATGCAACGCTGTTTAGCCACGAGCAGGGTTTTTGGCCGGTTTCGACCGGCCCTCTTTTTTATGTGCGCCAGCGCGTCGCCGCGACGCTTTCTTTCCGCCATCCGTTTCCGAAACCGGCTCTGACTTGCCCGCCAGACGGGGAGAAGGCTCGCTCATCCACCTCCTTCCAGGAGCAGACGCATGATCGCCGCTCTCCGTCGCTGCCGGGCCTGGCTGGCCCTGCTCGCCGTTCTTGCCGTGTTTCCCGCGGCCGAAGCCGCCGACGCCCCCGCTGAAATCCGTCTCGACTATGCCTACTACGCCCCCACCAGCCTGGCGCTCAGGAAGTTCGGCTGGCTGGAGAAAAGCCTGGACGGCAGCGGAACCCGGGTGCGCTGGGTGTTCAGCCAGGGCAGCAACCGTTCCCTGGAGTACCTCAACGCCGGCAGCGTCGATTTCGCCTCGACCGCCGGCCTCGCCGCGGTACTCGCGCGGGCCAACGGCAGCCCGGTACGTACCGTATACGTCGCCAGCCGCCCGGAGTGGACCGCGCTGCTGGTGCGCAAGGATTCGCCGATCCGCAGCCTCGCCGAACTCAAGGGGCGCAAGGTGGCTGCCACCAAGGGCACCGATCCCTACCTGTTCCTGCTCCGCAGCCTGCACAGCGTGGGCCTGGACAAGAACGACCTGCGTATCGTCCACCTGCAGCATCCCGACGGCCGGGTAGCCCTGGAGAAGGGCCAGGTCGACGCCTGGGCCGGGCTCGATCCGCACATGGCGGCCAGCGAGTTGCAGGCCGGCTCGCGGCTGCTCTACCGCAACCTCGGCTTCAACAGCTACGGCGTGCTCAATGTCCGCGAGGATTTCGCCGAAGGCCATCCGCAACTGATCCGCCAGGTGCTGGCGGCCTACGAGCAGGCGCGCCACTGGGTGATCGGGCATCCCGACGAGGCCGCGCAACTGCTTGCCGAGGAAGCCGGCCTGCCGCTGGAAGTGGCTCGCCTGCAACTGTCGCGCACCGATTTCAGCCAGCCGCTGCCGGGCGCCGAACAGGTCGCCGCGCTCAAGGCCGCGGCGCCGATCCTGGCGGACGAGCGCCTGGTGCGGCCGGGCGTGGACGTGCAGAAGGTGGTCGACGAACTGATCGCGCCGCAGTGGGCCGCCGAGGTCATCGGCGGTGCCCCGTTGGCGCGCACGGAGCCCTGAGCCATGGTCAGCCAGAGCCTGCGACTGGCCCGGCGAGTCTCGCGCCGGGCGTGGCGACTGCGCGTGCCGGGCGCCTGGCGGGCCTGGGCCTTGCCGCTGCTGGCGCTATCGTCGTGGGAAGCGCTGGTGCGCCTGGGCTGGCTGCCGGCCTACCAGATGCCAGCGCCGAGCGGCATCCTGCTGACCCTGGTGGAACTGGCTCGCGGCGAGCTGTGGGGGCATGTCGGCGCGAGCCTGGCGCGGGTCGCCGCCGGTTTCGCGATCGGCAGCGGCCTGGCCCTGGCGGTCGGAACCTGGGTCGGCCTCAGTCGTCGCGCCGAAGCCTACCTCGAGCCGAGCTTCCAGGCCCTGCGGGCGATCCCCAGCCTGGCCTGGGTGCCCCTGCTGCTGCTCTGGTTCGGCATCGACGAGACGCCGAAGATCGTCCTCATCGCCCTCGGCGCCTTCTTCCCGGTCTACCTCGCGCTGGTCGCCGGGGTACGCGGGGTCGATCGCAAGTGGGTGGAACTGGGGCGGCTCTACCGTTTGTCGCGCTTCGCCCTGGTCCGCCGCATCCTCCTTCCGGCGGCGCTGCCGAACCTGTTCACCGGCCTGCGCGGGGCGCTCAGCCTGAGCTGGATGTTCCTCGTCGCGGCGGAGCTGATCGCCGCCACCCAGGGCCTCGGCTATCTGCTCAGCGACGGTCGGGAAACCTCGCGTCCGGACCTGGTGATCGTCGCGATCCTGGTCCTGGCGGCCCTCGGCAAGCTCAGCGATGGCCTGCTCCGCTCGCTGGAGCGCCGGGCCCTGCGCTGGCGCGACAGCTTCGACGGGGAGGGCGGCGCATGAGCGGCCTGCTCGACCTGCTGGAGATTCGCAAGGCCTATGGCGATACGCGGGTGCTGGAGGGCGTGGCGCTGTCGCTGGCGCCCGGCGAGGTGGTCAGCCTGCTCGGCCCCAGCGGTTGCGGCAAGAGCACCCTGCTGCGGATCGCCGCCGGACTGGACGATGACTTCCAGGGCACTGTCGAACGCAACCCGATCCTCGGCTTCGGCCCGGACGGCGAGAACGGCCGCAGCGGCGGAATCGGCGTGGTGTTCCAGGAGCCGCGCCTGTTGCCCTGGCTGACGGTGGCGCAGAACGTCGGTTTCGCCGACGGCTGGCTGGAGGACGAGCACTGGGTCGAGCGCCTGCTCGCCGATGTCGGACTGGCCGGCTGCGGAGGATTGCTGCCCAAGCAACTGTCCGGCGGCATGGCGCAGCGCGCGGCGATCGCCCGCGGTCTCTACGGACGGCCGCAGGTGCTGTTGCTCGACGAGCCGTTCAGCGCGGTCGACGCCTTCACCCGCATGCGCCTCCAGGACCTGCTGCAGGACGTGGTGCAGAACTACGAGATCAGCGTCCTGCTGGTCACCCACGATCTCGACGAGGCGTTCTATCTCGCCGACCGCGTGCTGCTGATGGGCGGCCGTCCCGGACACATCCGCCGCGAGTTCCACGTACCGCTGGCGCGTCCCCGCGATCGTCGGGCGGTGGAGCTGGCCTACTTGCGCGGCGAGGCCCTGACCGAAATGCAGCGGGCGCACGTGCTCTGAGGCAAGACCCCGAACCGGGTTCTTATATGCTTTATGGAATAAATAAATGAATAAAAAACATTTATTGGAATATGAGGCCGCCTGTTAAGGTCTATGCAACTTGGTTAGCAAGCCAAACGAATATTCTGTTTTCCGGTTATAAGGAATCCCCCCCATGCTCGTCGTTTCCATCGCCGGAAGTCCCAGCGTACGCTCCCGCTCCGGGGTGTTGCTGGAGCGTGCCAGGGACTGGCTGAGCCGTCGCGGCGTCGAGGTGGCCAGCCACCAGGTGCTGGATTTTCCCGCCGAGGACCTGCTGCGTGCCCGCCTCGACAGTCCGCCGGTACTGGCGCTGGCCGAGCAGATCGGCCGCGCCGACGGCCTGCTGGTCGCCACCCCGGTGTACAAGGCCTCGTTTTCCGGCGCGCTGAAGGTCCTGCTCGACCTGTTGCCCGAGCGCGCCCTGGAGCACAAGGTGGTGCTGCCGTTCGCTACCGGTGGCAGCAGCGCGCACATGCTGGCCGTGGACTATGCATTGAAGCCGGTCCTGGCCGCGCTCAAGGCCCAGGAGGTACTGCATGGCGTATTCGCCGTGGACAAGCAGATCGCCTACGCCACCGAGAGCGACCCGGCGCGCCTGGAACCGGTCCTCGAGCAGCGCCTGGAAAACGCCCTGGAAACCTTCCACCTGGCCCTCTCGCGACGGCCGCAGCCGATCGACCCGCAGTTGCTCAACGAGCGCCTGGTGAACGCCCGCTGGAGCATCTGATCCGTCCGCCGCCAGCGCACGCGCGCCGCGGCCCGATTGCACAACGCACACACGACGACCTCACTGTTCCGTCAACGGCGCGGCAGGTTCGGCACCCACAACGACAAAGGAGAGCGCCATGCGCACCATCGCTTTGCGTCTTGGACTGGCGGCCCTGCTGGTGGCGGCCCTGTCCTACGGCGTTCAGGCCGACGAGAAGTCGGCCAACACCCTGCGGATCGGCTACCAGAAATACGGCACCCTGGTCCTGCTCAAGGCCCGCGGCACCCTGGAGAAACGTCTCGCCGAAGACGGCGTGAAGGTGCAATGGGCCGAGTTTCCCGGTGGCCCGCAACTGCTCGAGGGACTCAATGTCGGCAGCATCGACTTCGGCGTGACCGGCGAAACCCCGCCGGTCTTCGCCCAGGCCGCCGGCGCCGACCTGCTCTACGTGGCCTACGAACCGCCGGCGCCGACCAGCGAGGCGATCCTCCTGCCGAAGGACTCGCCGATTCGGTCGGTGGCCGAGCTGAAGGGCAGGAAAGTCGCCCTGAACAAGGGCTCCAACGTGCATTACCTGTTGGTCCGCGCCCTCGAGCAGGCCGGCCTGAAGTACAGCGACATCCAACCCGTCTACCTGCCGCCGGCCGACGCCCGCGCCGCCTTCGAGCGTCACAGCGTCGACGCCTGGGTGATCTGGGACCCCTACCAGGCCGCCGCCGAGAAGCAGTTGTCCGCGCGGGTCCTGGTGGATGGTCGCGAGCTGGTCGACAACCACCAGTTCTACCTCGCCACCCGGACTTACGCGCAACGGCATCCGCAGGTGCTCGACAAGCTGGTGGACGAGATCCGCGAGGTCGGTGACTGGTCGCGGGCCAACCCGCAGCAGGTGACCGAGCAGGTCGCGCCGCTGCTCGGGCTGCCCGCCGACATCACCCTGACCGCGGTGAAGCGCCAGGGCTACGGCGCGCAGTTGATCACCCCGGCGGTGGTCGAGGCGCAGCAGAAGATCGCCGACACCTTCACCCAGCTGAAGCTGATTCCCAAACCGCTGAGCATCAAGGACGTGATCTGGACGCCACCGGCCGGCAAGGTCGCCAGCGCACCCTGAGCCCGTACCGCCCACATACCGACACGATCATCGCGCGGCTACGCCACGCCGGCGCGCTCACCCTGGAGTCAATTGCGATGAGCCTCGAGATTTTCTGGTTCCTTCCCACCCACGGCGACGGCCACTACCTGGGCACCACCCAGGGCGCCCGTGCCGTCGACCACGGCTACCTGCAGCAGATCGCCCAGGCCGCCGACCGCCTGGGCTTCGGCGGCGTACTGATCCCCACCGGACGTTCCTGCGAGGACTCCTGGCTGGTCGCCGCCTCGCTGATCCCGGTAACCCAGCGCCTGAAGTTCCTCGTCGCGCTGCGTCCCGGGATCATTTCGCCGACCGTCGCCGCGCGCCAGGCGGCGACCCTGGACCGGCTGTCCAACGGCCGCGCGCTGTTCAACCTGGTCACCGGCGGCGATCCCGACGAACTGGCTGGCGACGGCCTGCACCTGAGCCACGCCGAACGCTACGAGGCCTCGGTCGAATTCACCCGCATCTGGCGTCGTGTGCTGGAGGGCGAGACCGTCGACTACGCCGGCAAGCACATCCAGGTGAAGGGCGCCAAACTGCTCTATCCGCCGTTGCAGCAGCCGCGTCCGCCGCTGTACTTCGGCGGCTCCTCGGAGGCCGCCCAGGACCTCGCCGCCGAGCAGGTCGAGCTGTACCTGACCTGGGGCGAGCCGCCGGCGGCGGTTGCCGAGAAGATCGCCCAGGTACGCGAGAAGGCCGCCCGCCAGGGCCGCCAGGTGCGCTTCGGGATCCGCCTGCACGTGATCGTCCGCGAGACCAGCGAGGAAGCCTGGCAGGCCGCCGATCGCCTGATCGCGCACCTCGACGACGACACCATCGCCCGCGCCCAGGCCTCCCTGGCGCGCTTCGACTCGGTCGGCCAGCAACGCATGGCCGCGCTGCACGGCGGTTCGCGCGACAACCTGGAAGTCAGCCCCAATCTCTGGGCCGGCGTCGGCCTGGTGCGCGGCGGCGCCGGCACCGCGCTGGTCGGCGACGGGCCGACGGTGGCGGCGCGGGTCAGGGAGTACGCCGAGCTGGGCATCGATACCTTCATCTTCTCCGGCTATCCGCACCTGGAAGAGTCCTACCGGGTCGCCGAACTGCTGTTCCCGCACCTCGACGTGCAGCGCCCGGCGCAGCCCGAGGGACGCGGCTATGTCAGCCCGTTCGGCGAGATGGTGGCCAACGACATCCTGCCCCGGCAGGCCGCGCAGAGTTGAGAGCGGTCGGAGCGAACGACATGAGCATTTCCAAACGACTGGCCGAGCGCCTGGCGCCCTGGGCGCTGCCGCTGGTCCTGCTGGCGGTGTGGCAGGCGGCGGTTGAGTTCGGCTGGCTGTCCAGCCGCATCCTCCCCGCGCCCAGCGCCGTACTCGAGGCCGGCTGGGCGCTGCTGCGCAGCGGCGAGATCTGGCAGCACCTGGCGATCAGCGGCTGGCGCGCGGCGATCGGCTTTCTCATCGGCGGCGCCATCGGCCTGGTGCTGGGCTTCGTCACCGGCCTGTCGAAGTGGGGCGAACGCTTCCTCGACAGTTCGGTGCAGATGATCCGCAACGTGCCGCACCTGGCGCTGATCCCGCTGGTGATCCTGTGGTTCGGCATCGACGAGTCGGCGAAGATCTTCCTGGTCGCCCTCGGCACGCTGTTCCCGATCTACCTGAACACCTACCACGGCATCCGCGGCATCGACCCCGGCCTGCTGGAGATGGCGCGCAGCTACGGGTTGTCCGGCTTCGCCCTGTTCCGCCAGGTGATCCTGCCCGGCGCGCTGCCGTCGATCCTGGTCGGGGTGCGCTTCGCCCTCGGCTTCATGTGGTTGACCCTGATCGTCGCCGAGACCATTTCCGCCAGCTCCGGCATCGGTTACCTGGCGATGAACGCCCGCGAGTTCCTGCAGACCGACGTGGTGGTCCTGGCGATCCTGCTCTATGCCGTCCTCGGCAAGCTCGCCGACCTCGCCGCCCGCGGCCTGGAACGCGTCTGGCTACGCTGGCACCCGGCCTACCAGGTCAAGGGAGGTGGCGCATGAATGCCCACAACGCCGCCCTTGGCGGCACTCCGCAGCGCCTCAAGC
Organism: Pseudomonas aeruginosa; assembly: GCF_001457615.1. Lineage (GTDB taxonomy): Bacteria > Pseudomonadota > Gammaproteobacteria > Pseudomonadales > Pseudomonadaceae > Pseudomonas > Pseudomonas aeruginosa. The sequence continues at coordinate 1,638,326 of NZ_LN831024.1, forward strand.
GCGGTATCCCGCTGGCCCTGCGCGGAGTGGCGCGGCGCTTCGGCGAGCGCGAGGTGCTCAAGGACATCGACCTGCTGGTTCCGGCCGGGCAGTTCGTCGCTATCGTTGGCCGCAGCGGCTGCGGCAAGAGCACCTTGCTGCGCCTGCTGGCCGGCCTCGACCAGCCCAGCCGCGGCGAGTTGCTGGCCGGCTCGGCGGCGCTGGCCGAGGCCCGCGAGGACACCCGGCTGATGTTCCAGGACTCGCGCCTGCTGCCGTGGAAGCGGGTGATCGACAACGTCGGCCTTGGCCTGCGCGGCGACTGGCGGGCGAAGGCCCTGCAGGCGCTGCGGGCGGTCGGCCTGGCCGAGCGTGCCAACGAGTGGCCGGCGGCCCTGTCCGGCGGGCAGAAGCAGCGCGTCGCGCTGGCTCGCGCGCTGATCCACGAGCCGCGCCTGCTGTTGCTCGACGAGCCGCTCGGCGCGCTCGATGCGCTGACCCGGATCGAGATGCAGCAACTGATCGAAGGACTCTGGCGCGAACACGGTTTCACCGTCCTGCTGGTCACCCACGACGTCAGCGAGGCGGTGGCGGTGGCCGACCGGGTGATCCTCATCGAGGACGGCGAGATCGGCCTCGACCTGCCGGTGGAACTGCCCCGGCCGCGCTCGCGTGGCTCGGCGCGACTGGCCGCGCTGGAAGCCGAAGTGCTCAACCGGGTGCTGGCGCAGCCGGAGCTGCCGCCGCAACCCGAGCCCGTTTCACCCCTGCCCACGCAACTGCGCTGGGCGCTCTAAGCAACCATGCCTCGTTCCGAATCCCCCCAGGAGAAACGCCATGACCATCAAAGCCATCAACGTTCGTAACCAGTTCAAGGGCACCGTGAAGGAAATCATCGAAGGGCCGGTGCTCTCCGAGATCGACGTGCAGACCGCCGCCGGGATCGTCACTTCGGTGATCACCACGCGTTCGGTGAAGGAACTGGAGCTGGCCATCGGTAGCGAAGTGATCGCCTTCGTCAAGTCCACCGAGGTATCCATCGCCAAGCTGTGACGCTGGCTGCGCCGCGCTTGCGGCGGCGAGAAGGGCGGGGACCCCGATGGGGCCCCGCCTTTTTTCGTCGCGTATCGGCAAGGCCGGCCGGTGGCGACGGCTGGCGTGGGTCGCTATGGAGCGGTCGGTAGGGCGAATAACCGCTCGCGGTTATCCGCCGTGGGGGCGACCGGGACTTCTCAGCCCCGGCGCGACAGGGGCTGGCGCTCGAAATGCACGCCGGCCAGGCCGGTCTGTTGCAGGGCGCGGATGTTGGCGTGGTCGTCGCCTTCCGGGTTGTCGCGCACCGCACGGTAGTGCTCGCCGAAGGCCAGCAGGGTTTCCTCGAGGCTGAGGCCCTCGAGGATGGCGAAGCCCAGGGTCTTGCAGGAACCTTCGTTCTGCCCGGCCGGGTTGCTCACGCTGCCGTTGTCGAAGGCGCTCGGCGTGTAGCTGTAGTGCTCGGCGATGAACGCCAGGGTGTCGGTGAACAGGTGGTGTTCGCTGCGCAGACGCGCGCGGAAGTCGGTCAGGGTCATCGAAACAGGCTCATGGTGTCTGGGGCAGGGTTGGCAAGGGGCCCGGTGGCCTCAGGCGTTGCCCTGGCTCTTGGCGAAGGCGGCCTGTTGTTCCGGGCTCGCTTCTTTCTGGTACTTGGCTTTCCACTCGGCATAGGGCATGCCGTAGATCTCTTCGCGGGCCTGGTCATTGCTGACTTCCACCCCGAGGTCGTCGGCGGCGGCCTTGTACCACTTGGACAGGCAGTTGCGGCAGAAACCGGCGAGGTTCATCAGGTCGATGTTCTGCACGTCCTTGCGGGTCTGCAAATGATGGACCAGGGTGCGGAAGGCGGCGGCTTCGAGTTCCAGGCGTTGCTGTTCGGTGAGGTTGGCTGCGGTCATGGCGGTGTTTCTCGACGATGGCTCGGGGCAGGGTGAAGGCACAGGGCCAGGTCCGGCGATGATAAGAGTTGGCGCGGCCGGCGGGCAACGCTTGTGCGCGTCTTCGCGCGGTTCGCTCGTCGGCCGCCTCAGCGGTGGCCGGCGAGGGTGATCGAGACCGACTCGGCGAAGCGCAGCGCGTGCGGCTTGTCCACTTCCACCTCGGCGTAGCGCACCGCCGGGTTCTCCATCACCAGGTCGAGGATTTCCTGGGTCATCCGTTCGAGCAGGGCGAAGCGGTTCTCCTCGACGTGGCGGATGATCGCCTTGGTGATGGTGCGGTAGTTCAGCGCGTGCTCGATGTCGTTGACCTCCACGGCGTCCGCGGCCGGGTAGAGGATGGTCAGGTTGATCAGCACGTCCTGCTTGTTGAGGATTTCCTCCTCCTTGATCCCGATGAAGGTGCGCAGGCGCAGGTCCTTGACGCGGATTCGCGCCATTCCCGGTTCCAGTCGCGGCATGTCACTTGCTCCTTCCGATCAATTGCAGAAATTCCTGGCGGGTGGTGTTCGAGTCGCGGAACGCGCCGAGCATCACCGAGGTGAACATCTGCGAGTTCTGCTTCTCCACCCCGCGCATCATCATGCACATGTGCTGGGCCTCGATCACTACCGCCACGCCGGCGGCGCTGGTCACCTGGCGGACCGCCTCGGCGATCTGCCGGGTGAGGTTCTCCTGGATCTGCAGGCGGCGGGCGAACATGTCGACGATCCGCGCCACCTTCGACAGGCCGAGCACCTTGCCGGTGGGAATGTACGCCACATGAGCCTTGCCGATGAAGGGCAGGAGGTGGTGTTCGCACAGGGAGTACAGCTCGATGTCGCGGACGATGACCATTTCATCGTTGTCCGAGGCGAACAGCGCGCCGTTGACGATTTCCTCCAGGGTCTGGCCATAGCCGTGGCAGAGGTACTGCATGGCCTTGGCCGCGCGCTTCGGGGTGTCGAGCAGGCCTTCGCGCTGCGGGTCTTCGCCGAGACCGACGAGGATCTCCCGGTAATGCTGGGAAAGTGCTGGGTTCATAAGGGGTCCTTGGCGCCTCACTTGACGTGGCGGCCGCCGTTCACGGTCAGGGTGGTCCCGGTGACGTAGGGGTTGTCCAACAGGTAGCGAAGGCTCTGGTAGATGACTTCCGGCCCCGGTTCGATGCCGAGGGCGGATTTCGCCAGGGTGCGGGCGCGGTATTCGGCGTCGTCCCCGTCGTTGAACATCACCAGCGCCGGTGAAATGGCGTTGACCTTGATCCTCGGCGCGAAGCGCGCGGCGAACGACAGGGTCAGGTTGTCCAGCCCGGCCTTGCTCGCGCAGTAGGCGATACGCCGGGCGCTGCCCTTGCGCGCCACGTCGTCGGTGAGGTGAACGATGTCGGCAGGCTGCGAGCGTTCCAGCAGCTCGGCGCAGTGCAGGTTGATCAGGTAGGGCGCGAGCATGTGCACGCTGAACAGTTGCTGGAACGCCTCGGCTTCGTGGCCGGGCGTCTCGGCGACCCAGTCCGAGGCGTTGTGGACGATCGCTCGCAGGCTGTCGGTATGCTGTCGGAGGGCCCCGATGAAGGCGAAGATGCCGGCCTCGCTGGCGAAGTCGGCGTGCAGGGTCAGCGCGCCGGCCTGGCGCAGTTCGTCCAGCGCCGGGCGTTCGCTGCGGTAGCTGACGATCACCGACTCGCCGTCGGCCAGCAGGCGGCGGGCGCAATGCAGGCCGACACGCTGGCTGGCGCCGGTGATCAGGATCGGGGCTGTCGCCATGGGACTCTCACAGCAGGCGAAGGGAATCGGATGGATGCAGGGTACCCGACTGAGCCAGTCGGGCAAAGCCTTGCGCTACGGCCCACCCCGCCGGGGTGGGCGGCAAGCCGTCAGTGCGCTTCCGGCAGGCTGGCGGCGCGCTGCGGGCGGCGGTGCAGCCAGGGGGCGAGCAGGCGGCTGGAGAGGGGGATGAACCAGTAGGTCATCAACGGGGTGAGGACCAGGGTGCTGAGCAGCACCCGCGCGGCCAGCGACAGCTCGCCGAGGTAGGGGCCGGCGCCGAGGTTGAAGGCCAGCGAGACCGGGAAGAACGCCAGCCAGATCGCCACGCTCTGCTTCCAGCGCGGCGGTTTGCGGTTGTCGTCGAACCAGGCGGCGAGGCCGTGGGCGCGGTGCTCGCGCGGTTCGTCGAAGAGTCCCTGGCCGCGTTCGAGCCAGGCCTGGCGCGAGGCGGAGTGGGCCCAGGCGGCGAGGGTGGCGTCGTCGGCGAAGCGAAAGATCATCTGGAATTCGTCTCCGCCAGCGGGCGGCGCCAGCGCCCCGGAGCCGAGGTAGCCGGGGAAGTCGGCGGCGAGGGCTTCGCCTTCGCGCTGCCAGGCGAGGAAGTCGCGGTAACGGCCGGCGGCGACGCGGCGGGCCACCAGCAGGGTAACGGGAGCGGTAGACATCGTGTATCTCCTGGAACGGTTGAGCGCGCTTCGTGGGCGCCCTCGGACAACGGCGCAGCGCCGGGGGTGGTGGGCTGCGTCGGAGGACAGGCAAGGATCGTTCCCGCCGTGGTGGCGAAGGTTCGCTGCCGTGTCTACGGCAGCGCGATGACATCCCGATGACAGGGCGCGCACCGAAATGGTGCTTTTGTGGCCTGTCTGCATTGATTCGGTGCGTCCCGCTCGGCGAACGCATGCGGCATAATGCCCGGCTTACCCCTGTTGGCTTACGGAGTGTTCATGAAAGTCGCCATTCTCTCCGGCTCGGTCTACGGCACCGCCGAAGAAGTCGCCCGGCACGCCCAGAAATTGCTGTCCGCGGCCGGCCTCGAGGCCTCCCATCTGCCTCGCGCCAGCCTCGACGAACTCAAGGCCTTCGCCCCCGAGGCATTCCTGGTGGTGACCTCGACCACCGGCATGGGCGAACTGCCGGACAACCTGCAACCGCTGTACTACGCGATCCGCGACCAACTGCCGGCCTGGCACGGCCTGCCGGGCGGGGTCATCGGCCTGGGCGATTCGAGCTACGGCGACACGTTCTGCGGTGGCGGCGAGCAGGTTCGCGAACTGTTCGGCGAACTGGGCGTGCGCGAAGTGCTGCCGATGCTGCGCCTGGATGCCAGCGAAACCGTTACCCCCGAGACCGACGCCGAGCCTTGGCTGGCCGAGTTCGCCGCCGCCCTCAAGGGCTGATCCCGGGCCTGCCCCGCCGAGGTGGCGGATAACCGCGTGGCGGTTATTCGCCCTGCACGGGGAGGGAGCAAGCGGTAGGGCGAATAACGCCCCAGGCGTCATCCGCCGAAACGCCTGCCGAGGTGGCGGATAACCGCGTAGCGGTTATTCGCCCTACACGGGGAGGGAGCAAGCGGTAGGGCGAATAACGCCCCCAGGCGTTATCCGCCGTAGCCTCTGCCGAGCTGGCGGTTATTCGTCCTACGCCGGGCTTTCCTCCAGCGGCTGCTCGCGCAGCAGCTCCAGCCAGGCCTGCGCCGCCCGCGACAGGTAGCCGCCACGGCGCCAGATGAAGGCGATGTCCCAGCGCAGGTCCGGCTCCCTGAGCAGGACCCGCACCACTCCCGGGCGTTCGATCTCGCGAGCGATCACCCGTGGTAGCAGCACCACTCCCTGGTTGGCCGCCACCAGCGCGCCGAGGAAGTCGGCCTGGCCGCTGCGGCCGCCTTCGCGCGGGCTGAAGCCGGCCTCCAGGCAGGCGCGCAGCAGGCGGTCGTTGAGGGTGAAGCTCTGCTGGTAGAGCAGGAACGGGCTGTCCGCCAGTTCGCCGAGGGCGACGCTGGCGGCAGCGGCCTTGGGATGCCCGGCCGGCAGCAGCACGTCCAGCGGTTCGTTGCAGAACGGCTGGTAGTCGAAGCCGTCGTCCGCCGGGGTGAGGCTGCCGGCCAGTTCCAGCTCGCCGGCCAGCACCGCCTGCTCCATGGTCTTGCTGCCGCCTTCCACCAGGTGCACGGCGATGTTCGGATAGCGCCGCCGGTATTCGGCGAAGCGTTGGGCGAACAGCGCGTCGGCGCCGAGCAACGGCAGGCCCAGGCGCAGTTCGCCGCGGTTGAGCTGGCTGAGGTCGTCCAGTTCGCTGAGCAGGTCGCGGCGCAGTCGCAGCATCTCCTCGGCGCGGCGAAACACCACGGCGCCGGCGTCGGTCAGGCGCACGTGCGGCCCGTTGCGTTCCAATACCTGCACGCCAAGGCTCTGCTCCAGTTGGGCGACCTGCTTGCTGATGGTCGACTGGCTGGCGTGGCGGACCTGCGCCGCCTGGGTGAAGCTGCCCTGGCGGACCACTTCGACGAAGCTGCGGAGTTGACGGAATTCCATTCTGGAATGGCTCTCATGCGGACAATTCGCTTTGGGGATGATAGGCCGGGCCTTATCCTTTCTCCATCCCCGATTTCCCAGCCAAGGCCTTTCCCATGTTGCCCCCGCTCGTCCGCCGTCTGTCCCGCCTTGCCGCCGAACTGGCGGTACTCATCGCCTTCTGGTGGGCTGGCGGCTGGCTGGCGAAGGCCATCGGCCTGCCGCTGCCGGGCGGGGTGGTCGGCCTGGCGGCGCTGTTGCTGCTGTTCGCCAGCGGCCTGCTGCGTCCGGCCTGGCTGCAGGCCGGCGCCGGCCTGTTGCTGGCGGAGATGTTGCTGTTCTTCATCCCGGCGCTGATGAGCCTGCTCGACTACGGCGCGCTGCTACGCAGCGAGGGCTGGCGCATCCTCCTGGTGATCATGCTCAGCACCCTGCTGGTGATGCTGGTCACCGCGGTGTCGGTGGAGTGGATGTGCCGCTGGAGGGCGCGCCATGAGTCTCGATAAGCAAGCCCTGTTCTGGTTGGCGGCGACCGTCGGCGGCTACCTGCTGAGCCGCCAGCTGTACCGCCGGGTGAAGTGGTACTGGCTGTCGCCCATCGTGTTCGTCCCGGTGCTGCTCTACGCCCTGGCGATTCCCACCCATACCCGCTACGCCGACTACGCCCGCGACACCAATTGGCTGGTGGCGCTGCTCGGTCCGGCGACGGTGGCCTTCGCCATCCCGATCTGGCAGCAGCGCGAGCTGCTGATGCGCCACTGGCCGGCGCTGCTGGCCGGGATGTTCGCCGGCACCGCGGTGGCCATCGGCAGCTCCTGGGCGCTGGCCCAGGCCCTGGCGCTGGACGGCCAGGTCACGCTGTCGTTGCTGCCGCGCTCGATCACCACGCCGTTCGCCATGGAGATGTCCCACGACCTGGGTGGCGTGCCGGAACTGACCGCCGCCTTCGTGATGATCACCGGGGTGTTCGGCGCGGTGATCGGCGGCACCCTGCTGCGCGTCCTGCGCTTGCGCACGCCGCTGGCCCGCGGCGCGCTGTTCGGCGTCGGCGCGCACGGCGCCGGCACCAGTCGGGCCTACGAGTTCGGCGGCGAGGAAGGTTCGGCGGCCGGTCTGCTGATGGTTCTCACCGGGCTGTTCAACCTGCTGGTCGCGCCCCTGGTCGCCCACTGCCTGTAGCCTGCGCGCATAGGCCGGCTGAATCCTCCGCCATTCAGCCGGCGCGCGAGTGTAAGCCCGGCGACAGTCGCCGGAGGAGGGCGGGGCTAGACTGCGGGCATCCGATAACGACAAAAGAGGATGCCGCCGTGACCGCCGTTCACTCCCTGCCCGCCGATGTGCAAGCCCAGGTCTCCGCCGCCGAATGGCAGACCCGCGTCGATCTCGCTGCCTGCTACCGGCTGGTCGCCCTGCACGGTTGGGACGACCTGATCTTCACCCACATCTCGGCCAAGGTGCCGGGCACCGAGGACTTCCTGATCAACCCGTTCGGCCTGATGTTCCACGAGATCACCGCCTCCAGCCTGGTGAAGGTGGATGCCAGCGGCAAGAAGCTGATGGACAGCCCCTACGAGATCAACCCGGCCGGCTACACCATCCATAGCGCGGTGCACGAGGTCCGCCACGACGTCGAGTGCGTGCTGCACACCCATACCGCCGCGGGGATCGCGGTGTCCTGCCAGAAGCAGGGCCTGTTGCCGCTGTCGCAGCAATCGTTGTTCGTGCTCTCCAGCCTGTCCTACCACGCCTACGAGGGCGTCGCCCTGAACCATGAGGAAAAGGCCCGCCTGCAGGCCGACCTGGGGGCCAGCAATTTCCTGATCCTGCCCAACCACGGCCTGCTCACCTGCGGCGGTTCCATCGCCGATACCTTCCTCATGATGTTCACCCTGCAACGCGCCTGCGAGGTACAGGTGATGGCGCAGAGCGGCGGCGCCGAGCTGATCCACATCCCGGGGCAGATCCTCGCCGGCGCGCGCGACATGATCGCCGGGGTGATGCGCAGCAAGACCGGCATGGGCGGCCAGCTCGCCTGGCCGGCGCTGCTGCGCAAGCTCGACCAGCAGAACCCGGGCTACCGCCAGTGACCGCGGCGCTGCCCGGCATTCCACTGGAGGCCTGGCGGAGGCGGGGCCGCACCCTGGATTTCAAGGGCTTCCCGATCCGCTACTGGGAAGCCGGGCAGGGTCGGCCGTTGCTGCTGATCCACGGTTTTCCCAGCGCCGCCTGGGACTGGCACTACCTCTGGGAGCCGCTGGCGCAGCGCTACCGCGTGCTGGTCTGCGACCTGCTCGGCTTCGGCGATTCGGCCAAGCCGCGCGCCCATCGCTACAGCCTGCTGGAGCAGGCCGACCTGCAACAGGCGCTGCTCGGCCGCCTGGGAATCGACGAGCCGCTGCACGTGCTGGCCCACGACTACGGCGACAGCGTCGCCCAGGAACTGCTCGCCCGCCATCACGAAGGCCGGCTGCGGCTCGCCTCCTGCGTGTTCCTCAATGGTGGGCTGTTCCCGGAAACGCACCGCCCGGTGCTCAGCCAGAAGCTGTTGCTGAGCCCGTTGGGCGGGCTGTTCGGCCGGCTGTTCGACCGCCGCGCCCTGGCGCGCAACTTCGCCAAGGTCTTCGGCCCGCGCAGCCAGCCCGGCGAGACCGAGCTGGATGCCTTCTGGAGCCTGATCGAAAGCAACCAGGGGCAGCGGGTGATGCATCGCCTGATCCGCTACATCGTCGACCGCCGCGAGCAGCGTGAGCGCTGGGTGGCGGCGTTGCAGCACGGCGGGGTGCCGTTGCGGGTGATCGACGGCGCCGTCGACCCGATCTCCGGGGCGCACATGGTCGAGCGCTACCGGCAACTGGTCGCCGATGCCGACTGCGTGCTGCTCGATGGCATCGGCCATTATCCGCAGATCGAAGCGCCGGCGGCGGTGCTCGAACATTACCTGGCGTTTCGCGCCCGACTGGATGATTCAGAGTTTTCTTAAGCGAGTTTGAGATTGCAGCAAGTGCCATCGCGCAAGGATCGGGGCTAGGGTGCTGGCGCCTCGCTGGACGAGGCGTTTCGTCACCCATGGAGGTCTCCATGCACGATCCCGTTTCTCCCTTGCGCGTGTTCGACGAGGGCTCCTGGTTGTTCCGCCAGATGGTGCAGGCGCAACCGTTCATCCGCCAGTCCGGGATGGTCCTCGCCGAACTCGGCCTGCTGCTGGCGCTCGGGCTCGGCTACCTGTGCTGGCAGGAAGGCAGTCGCTGGTACGCCGTCGGCGCCGGCCTCGCGTTGCTCGGCAGCCTGCTGCTGGTGGTGGTCCGGCACAACTACGACTGGTGGCTGTTCAAGCTCGGCCCGCGTGGCCGGCTGTACATTCCGTTCGACTGAAGCGGAACATCCCGCTGCCTTATCGGGCGCCATTCATGGCGGCGCGAAGCCTTGTCCCCGCCGGCGGGCTGGCCGACACTCGGGCAATCCTTCCTACTGCCCTGGAGTCCCGAACATGAGCGATGCCCTGCGTTTCGACGACCAAGTCGTGATCGTCACCGGAGCCGGCGGCGGCCTTGGCCGCGCCCACGCCCTGCTGTTCGCGAAGCATGGCGCCCGGGTGGTGGTCAACGACCTCGGCGGCAGCACCCATGGCGAAGGCGCCAGTGCCTCGGCGGCGGACAAGGTGGTGGCGGAGATCCGTGCCGCCGGCGGCACCGCGGTGGCCAACCACGACTCGGTCACGGACGGCGGCAGGATCGTGGAGAACGCGCTGGATGCCTTCGGTCGCGTCGACGTGGTGGTCAACAATGCCGGCATCCTGCGTGACAAGACCTTCCACAAGATGGAGGACGCCGACTGGGACCTGGTCTACCAGGTGCATGTCGAAGGCGCCTACAAGGTCACTCGCGCCGCCTGGCCGCACTTGCGCGAGCAGGCCTACGGGCGGGTGGTGTTCACCTCCTCGACCTCGGGCATCTACGGCAACTTCGGCCAGAGCAACTACGGCATGGCCAAGCTCGGCCTCTACGGCCTGACCCGCACCCTGGCCCTGGAAGGGCGCAAGAACAATATCCTGGTCAACGCCATCGCCCCCACCGGCGGTACGCGGATGACCGAGGGGCTGATCCCGCCGCAGGTCTTCGAGCAGCTCAAGCCGGAGCTGGTCAGCCCGCTGGTGGTCTACCTCGGCAGTTCGGCCTGCGAGGATACCTCGGGGCTCTATGAGGTCGGCGGTGGCTGGATCGGCAAGGTACGCTGGGAACGCAGCCTGGGCTTCGGCTTCGATCCGAAGGCCGGCTTCGACGCCGAGGACGTGGCCGCGCACTGGCAGCAGATCTGCGACTTCGAGAACGCCGCGCACCCGGCGGACAACGTCGAGGCGCTCCGTGAAATGATGGCCAACCTGCAGAAGCACGCGCTCTGAGACGCCCGGCGGATGCGGCGCGGCTGCGGGAAAAGGACTAAGGTGAAGACCGGCTGACGCCGGTCTTCTGCCATCCGGCCGGTGTCTTTTTTCGCTTTTTCCGCAGGGAGTCTGTCATGAGTGTCATCGTCGAACGCAACGGCCCGGTCACCACCCTGGTCATCGCTCGCCCGGAGCGGCGCAATGCGGTGGACCGGCCGACCGCCCAGGCCCTGGCCGACGCCCTGCGCGAGTTCGAAGCGGACGATACGGCGCGGGTCGCGGTACTCACCGGCAGCGGCGGCAATTTCTGCGCCGGCGCCGACCTGGCGGCGGTGGCCGAGGATGGCGAGCGGCGCAATCGCCTGGAGGCGGAGGGCGACGGACCGATGGGGCCGAGCCGCATGCAGCTCGGCAAGCCGCTGATCGCCGCCATCGAAGGTTATGCGGTGGCCGGCGGGCTGGAGCTGGCGCTGCTCGCCGACCTGCGGGTGATGGCCGAGGACGCTATCTGCGGAGTGTTCTGCCGGCGTTTCGGGGTGCCGCTGATCGATGGCGGCAGCGTGCGCCTGCCACGGATCGTCGGGCAGGGCCGGGCGCTCGACCTGATCCTCACCGGGCGTCCGGTGAAGGCCGACGAAGCGTTGCAGATCGGCCTGGCCAACCGGGTGGTGCCGAGCGGTTCGGCGCGAGCCGAGGCCGAGGAGCTGGCGGCGGAACTCGCCGCCTTCCCGCAGACCTGCATGCTCGCCGATCGCGCCAGCGTATACGCGCAGTGGGAACTGTCCTTCGACGTGGCCCTGGCCAACGAATTCCAGGGCGGGCTGGCGGTGATCGAGAGCGGCGAGACCCTGGAGGGCGCGCAGCGCTTCAAGGACGGCGAGGGGCGCCACGGGCGCTTCGAGTGACGCCGTCGCGCCGCCCGGGCTAGCGGTGGATGATCACGTAGCTCTTGCGCACGGTTTCCTGCACATCCCACACGCCAAGACTGTTCTCCGGCAGCAGCAGGGCATCGCCGGCCTCGATGCGGATGGTCTCGCCGCCGTCCGGGGTGAAGGTGCAGCGGCCTTGCAGGAAGTGGCAGAACTCCTGCTCGACGATCTGCCGCCGCCAGCGTCCGGGGGTGCATTCCCAGATGCCGGTTTCCACCTGGTCGGTGCGCTCCACGGCGTAGGCGCGGGTCTGCGCGACCGGCTCGCCAAGGGGCACCGCGACCGGGCTGGCGGCGCCAAGATCGGCGCCGGCGGTATTTTTCAGAAGGGTCAGGGCCATGCGGTTTTTCCTCTGTGGGAGGTGGAGGGGATTCTCAGCGCATCAGGCTTTCCATGCCGGCCGCGAGGGTTTGCGCCAGGCTGCGGCGCCAGGGCGCGCTGTGCGGGTCGGCAAGGACCCGGTCCTCATGGACGAAACTGCGGATGATCGCGTTGTAGCCGAGCCAGCGGCAGGGTTCCGGTTCCCAGCGGGCCAGGCTGTCCAGCGGACGCTCGCCCAGCACCCAGGGCTGCCGCAGCAGCTCGCTGTCCTCACCGAGGATCAGCGCGGCCAGGGTGCGGCCGCCGAGGTTGCTGGCGCCGACCCCTTCGCCGCCGTAGCCGCCGGAGAGGGCGATGCCACTGGCGCGGTCGAGCAACATGTGCGGGCGGAAGCGCCGGGCCATGCCGAGGTTGCCGCCCCAGGTGTGGCTGATCCTGGCGTCCTTGAGCAGCGGGAAGAGTTCGCCGAACAGGTAGCGACGCAGGCCGACTTCCTCGTCGTCGAGGCTGAAGTCGCTGCGCAGCTTGCCGCCGAAGCGGTAGCCGCCCCGCGCGCCGAAGGCCAGGCGGTCGTCGGCGGTGCGCTGGCCATAGGTGACCTGGCGGCTGAATTCGCTGAAGGCCTGGCCGCGCTCCAGGCCGATCTCCGCCCAGACCGACGACGGCAGCGGCTCGGTGGCCACCAGCAGACTCTGCACCGGCAACTGGTAGTGGCCCAGCGGCGGCAGGCTGGCGGCGTAGCCTTCCACCGCCGGCACGATCCATTCGGCGCGCAGTTCGCCGCGCTCGGTGCGCAGCAGGCCGCGTTGCCAGTGCAGCACCCGGCTCTTCTCGAACAGCCGCACGCCCAGGCGCTCCACCGCGCGGGCCAGGCCGCGCGCGAGCCTGGCCGGCTGGATGGTGGCGCAGTGCGGCGAATGGATCGCCCCGTAGCTGCCGGGGATGCGCAACTGCTGGTCGAGTTCCTGCGGCGTCAGCCAGCGGTAGTCGCTTTCGTCCAGGCCTTCGGCATAGAGATCATGCAGATAGGCGCGCAGGCGGCGTTCCTGTTCCGGGTAGCGCGCCGCGCAGTAGAGCACGCCGCCCTTGCGGTAGTCGCAGTCGATGCCTTCCTCTTGCAGCACCCGCGCGACTTCGTCGGGAATCCCGTGCAGCAGGTCGTAGCCGGCCCGGCGCCGCTCCGGCGGCAAGCCGGCGAGCAGGCCGTCCTCGCCGAGCAGGTTGCCCATCAGCCAGCCGCCGTTGCGCCCCGAGGCGCCGAAGCCGGCGGTTTCTGCCTCGACGATGGCGACGCGCAACTGCGGCGCCCGGCGCTTCAGGTAATAGGCGGTCCAGAGGCCGGTGTAGCCGGCGCCGACGATGGCCACGTCGACCTCGAGGGATTCTTCCAGGGACGGGCGCGCTTCGAGCGGATCGTCCAGTTGATTCATCCACAGGCTGAGGTGGCGCCAGGCCGACATAGAGGGCTCCATAGCGAGAGGGAAGGGGGAATGCGGCAAGAGTAGGAAGATGCCGTGCGCCTGTCGTGCGCGCGGGTCCGCTGGGAAATCTCAGCGGCGCGACGACAGGCGCTTCAGGTATTCGCGCGGAGACTGGCCGGTGTGCTGGCGGAAGCAGCGGTAGAAGGCCGACAGCGAATTGAAGCCGGCGGCGAAGGCCAGTTCGTCGACCCGTCCGGGCAGCTCGCCGGAAAGCTGGCCGAGCAGGTGTTGCAGGCGGGTCTGGTTGACGTACTGGTAGAAGCTCAGGCCGAGCACCTGGTTGAGCAGGTAGGAAATCTGGTTGCGCGTATAGCCGGTGGCATTGGCCACCTGGGTCAGGTCCAGGTCCGGATCGAGATAGGGCTGGGCCTGCTGGAAGTAGTGCTCCAGGTCGCGTGCCAGCAGGCTCAGCTGCTTGGCCGAAAGCCCCAGGCGGCTGGCCGGCGGCCGGCCGTCGCCGCCGGCCTGGGCTCCGCCGCCGCTTTCGTGGACCAGCGAGGCGTATTCGTTGATGCGCCAGATCAGGCCGTCGCGCACGGTGATCGCCTCGCTGGCGCGGAACGAAGCCAGGCGGCCGCTGAGGGTCACCCGCAGGCGGTACTGGATGAAGGCGGTATCGCCGTCGAAGCGGATACGGTCGGTGTGCTCCAGCGACTCGTCGGGGCCCTTGGGCATGGTCGCCTCGACGTACTCGCGGAGATCGGCCAGGCGCATCCGGCGGTTCTGGAAGAAGTCGTTGTATTCGACCTCGGGATGATAGAGCGCCATCACCGCGTCGATGTCGCGGTGCTTCCAGCTGAGGTGATAACGCATGACCGTCTCGCGGGTGGCGTCGGCGAGATCGCGGTCGGCGGGAATGGTCTGTTCGGGCTGCATGCAGCGAAGGATGCCATCGCCGCCGCCGGCGGAACAGTGCCGCGCCGTCATCCATGCACTGGATGACGGCGTATCCATCCTGCATATGGCGTTCGCCGAGGCGCTTTCCAGGGCCCCTGTTCACTCTTTCGGGCGACAGCCGGAATACCTCCTTGGTGCGCTTACCGCCGTTCGGGCCGCTGGGTAGGGTGTAGCCACCTCGACCCTGTCAGGAGAGCCGCATGACAACAACAAAAAGGCGCGGAATCTTCCCTCTGCACGCACTCGCTGCGGCCACAGCCCTGGGTTGCGCCACCCAGGCCTCGGCCGTGTCATTCAACATCGGGGAGATCGAAGGGCAATTCGACTCGTCGCTGTCGGTGGGGGCCAGCTGGTCCATGCGTTCCGCCGACAAGGACTACATCGGCACCCGCAACGGCGGCCACGCCTCGTCGCAGACCTCCGACGACGGCCGGCTCAACTTCAAGAAGGGCGAAACCTTCTCGAAGATCTTCAAGGGCATCCACGATCTCGAACTCAAGTACGGCGACACCGGCGCGTTCTTCCGTGGCAAGTACTGGTACGACTTCGAGCTGAAGGACGAACACCGCCTGCTCTACGACATCGACGACCACAATCGCAAGGAGGGCGCCAAGTCCTCCGGGGCGCAGCTGCTCGATGCCTTCCTCTACCACAACTACAGTATCGGCGACCTGCCCGGCAGCGTGCGGGTCGGCAAGCAGGTGGTGAGCTGGGGCGAGAGCACGTTCATCCAGAATTCGATCAACAGCATCAACCCGATGGACGTCGCCGCGTTCCGCCGGCCCGGCGCGGAGATCAAGGAAGGCCTGATCCCGGTGAACATGCTCTACCTGTCCCAGGGCATCAGCGACGCGCTGACCGTCGAAGGCTTCTACCAGTTGGAGTGGGACCAGACGGTGATCGACAACTGCGGCACCTTCTTCTCCACCACCGACGTGGTCGCCGATGGCTGCGAGCGGATGGTCTATGCCGGCAGCGACTTCGACCCGAACCCGGCCAACGGCTACCGCTATCTGCCGCGCGCCGGCGATCGCGATGCCCGCGACAGCGGCCAGTGGGGCCTGGCCCTGCGTTGG
Organism: Pseudomonas aeruginosa; assembly: GCF_001457615.1. Taxonomy (GTDB): domain Bacteria; phylum Pseudomonadota; class Gammaproteobacteria; order Pseudomonadales; family Pseudomonadaceae; genus Pseudomonas; species Pseudomonas aeruginosa. The sequence goes on from NZ_LN831024.1 coordinate 1,653,621, forward strand.
TACGCGGCGGAGCTGAACGACACCGAGTTCGGCCTGTACGCGATGAACTACCACAGTCGCAACCCGTACTACAGTGTGATCGCCGGCAACGGCCTGGCCACCTCCGACCCGGTCACCGGGCGCTCCACCGGCTATTACTTCATCGACTATCCCGAGGACATCCGCCTCTACGGCCTGAGCTTCCAGACCAACATCGGCAGCACCTCGGTGGCCGGCGAGCTGAGCTACCGGCCGAACATGCCGCTACAAATCAACAGCACCGACATGTCGATCGCCGCGATCTACCCGACCACCCTGTTCGGCAACCCGATCTACGACAGCGGCTTCGCCACCCCGCGCGCCGGCGAGGTGATCAACGGCTACGTGCGCAAGCCGGTGACCCAGGCACAGGTGACCGTCACCCAGTTCTTCGACCGGGTACTGGCGGCCGACCGCCTGACCGTGGTCGGCGAAGTCGGCTACAACCACCTCAGCGGGGTCGACGGCGACGACCTGCGCTACGGCCGCGACGCCATCTACGGCATCGGCGAACTGCCGAACAACGCCTTGTGCACCGGCGCGCTCAACGTGGCCAACCCGCAGGAGTGCAACAGCCACGGCTTCTACACCCGCAACTCGTGGGGCTACCGCCTGCGTGGGATCCTCGAATATCCCAACGTGTTCGCCGGGGTCAACCTGAAGCCGAACCTGGCCTGGTCGCACGACGTCGAGGGCTACGGGCCGAACTTCAGCGAGGGCGCCAAGGCCGTCAGCGTCGGCCTCGATGCCGACTACCAGAACACCTATACCGCCAGCATCAGCTACACCGACTTCTTCGGCGGCAACTACAACCCGATCAACGACCGCGACTTCCTCGCGGTGAGCTTCGGGGTGAACTTCTGAGGTCCGCCGCCCCTCGGGGCGGCCGCTTTCGCGGATACGAACAAGGATAACGACGCATGAAAACAGCACGACTCCTGTCCTCCGGGGCGCTGGCCCTCAGCCTGCTGGCCGGTTCGGTGACGGCGGCGGTTTCGCCCGACGAGGCCGCCAAGCTCGGCAGCAGCCTGACCCCCATCGGCGCGCAGAAGGAAGGCAACGCCGACGGCAGCATCCCGGCCTGGACCGGCGGCCTCGCGGCCAGCGCCGGCAAGGTCGATGGCAAGGGCTTCCTTTCCGATCCCTTTGCCGACGAGAAGCCGCTGTTCACCATCACCGCGCAGAACGTCGAGCAATACAAGGACAAGCTCTCCGACGGCCAGTTGGCGATGTTCAAGCGCTACCCGGAAACCTACCGGATCCCGGTGTACAAGACCCATCGCACGGTGGCCCTGCCGGCCGAGATCGACGAGGCGGTCAAGCAGAGCGCGCTGAACGTGCAGCCGATCAACGACGGCAACGGCCTGTCGAATTTCGAGAAGAGCCGCTACTACGCCTTCCCGATCCCGAAGAACGGTGTCGAAGTGCTCTGGAACCACATCACCCGCTACCGCGGCGGCAACCTCAAGCGCACCATCGTCCAGGCCACCCCGCAGACCAACGGCAGCTTCACGCCGATCCGCTTCGAGGAGTCGGTGGCATTCCCGCAGAACATGCCCGACCTCGACCAGAGCAAGGCGGCCAACATCCTCACCTTCTTCAAGCAGCAGGTGACCGCGCCGGCGCGCCTGGCGGGCAACGTGCTGCTGGTCCACGAGACCCTCGACCAGGTCAAGGAGCCGCGCCTGGCCTGGGTCTACAACGCCGGCCAGCGCCGCGTGCGGCGCGCCCCGCAGGTGGCCTACGATGGCCCGGGCACCGCCGCCGACGGCCTGCGCACCTCGGATAACTTCGACATGTTCTCCGGCGCCCCGGACCGCTACGACTGGAAGCTGGTCGGCAAGCGCGAGATGTACATCCCCTACAACGCCTACAAGCTCAACGACCCGACCCTGAAGTACGGCGATATCATCAAGGCCGGGCACATCAACCAGGACCTGACCCGCTACGAGCTGCACCGGGTGTGGGAAGTGGTCGGCACGGTGAAGCCGGGCGAGCGGCACATCTACGCCAAGCGCCACATGTACATCGACGAGGACAGCTGGCAGATCGCCCTGGTCGACCACTACGACGGTCGCGGCCAGCTCTGGCGGGTCGGCGAGGGCCACGCGCAGTACCACTACGACCAGAAGGTCGCCGGCTACACCCTGGAGGCGCTCTACGACGTGATAGCCGGTCGCTACCTGGCGCTGGGCATGAACAACGAGGAGAAGCGCGGCTACGAGTTCGGCTTCAAGGCCTCGTCCGCCGACTACACGCCGGCCGCCCTGCGCAACGCCGGGGTACGCTGAGTCCCGGCCAGTCGCGACGAGCGCGTCGGCTTGTGCCGACGCGCTCGTGCGTTATGACGGCCCATCACCCGGCGCAATCATCGTTCAGCAGCGGGGCAGGCGCGGTCTAGGCTCCCGGCAAGGCGCTTCGACAGAACAAGAGCACTGCCATGACCGAGCCGACCGAGCTGCCCGCCGCCTTGCCGCGGCTGCCGCCGCAGCACCTGCCGCGGCCCGTTTGCACCAGCCGCTGCTGCGCGGCGAATGCCGCCTGCGACTGCTCTGCGCGCCCGCCGGCAGCGGCAAGACCGTCCTCCTCGGAGAATGCGCGCGGCGGGCGCCGCCTGGCGTGCAGGTGGTCTGGCTGGCGCTGGGCGGGGAAGCGCTGGACCCCGCGACCTTCCGCCGCCGCCTGGCCGGCGCCCTCGGCTTGCCCGAGGACAGCGACGAAGCACAACTGTGCCGGCGGCTGCGCAACGCATCCGCGCTGTGGCTGCTGCTCGACGATTACCCACGGCACCCCGACCCCGCCCTCGACGCCTGCCTCGATCGCCTGTTGAGCGCGGCCTCGCCACGGGTGGGCTGGTGGCTGGCGAGCCGGCGGCGGCCGCAGTGCAACCTGGCGCGGTTGCTGCTGGAAGGGGAGTTGCTGGAGGTCGACGGCGGCCTGCTGGCGTTCGATGCCGACGAGGTCGCCGAACTGCTCCGCCTGCACGGGCGCAGCGCCGATGCCGCTACGGCCGGGGCACTGCTGGAACGCAGCGGCGGTTGGTGCGCCGCGTTGCGCTTGCGCCTGCTGGTCGGCGAAGAGACGGCCGGACCGTTGTTGCAGGAATACCTCCAGCACGAGTTGCTCGACGAGCTGCCGCCGCCGCTGGCCGACGCCGCGCGTGCCCTGGCCTGGCTGCCGCAAGTCGGTCCGGAGCTGTTCCGCCGGCTGTTCGAGGAGCTGCCCCACGGGCTGGACGACCTGTTGGCGCGGGGCTTCCCCCTGCTGGCCGATACGAACCAGCGCTACAGCCTGCCGCCGGCGATCCGCGAGGCCTGGCGCGAAGCGCCGCAGCGCCCGCAGCGGGACTTCCACCGGGAAGCCTGCGAATGGTTCGCCGAACACGGCGAGACCCGCGAGGCGGTCGACCAGGCGCTGGCCGCCGACGAACCGGAAACCGCCGCCGGATTGTTGCAGAAGCTCACCGAGGAGCAATTGCTGCACGGCCACAACATCGGCATGGTCCTGGCCCTGCGCGACGAACTGCCGGCGGCGCTGCTGGCCAGCACGCCGCGCCTGGTGATCCTGAATGCCTGGACGCTGCTCTACGCCGGACGCCTGGCCGAAGCCGAGGACTGCATCGGCCAGTTGGCGCGCTTCCTGCCGATGCCCTCGGCGTCCCGCCAGCGGGTGCTGCTGGCGCAATGGCAGGGCTTGTTCGGGATCCTCCTGCACTGCCGCGGCGAGCGCGGCGCCGCCGACTACCTGCGCGAGGCGCTGGAGCAACTGCCGGAGGACGCCTGGTCGCAGGGACTGATCTGCCGCTCGGCGCTGATGCAACTGGCGATGATCGAGGGGCGGATGGACCAGGCGCGGTTGATCGGCCGCGATGCCTTGCGCCTGGCGCGCGAGCACGACAGCCTGATCTTCGAGGCGCTGATCGAACTGGAGCGGGCGCAGTGGCTGGAGCAGCGCGGCGAACTGCTGCGCGCGGAAGGCGTCCTCGATCGCGCCCAGCGCTACCTGGAGGACCTCGGCCAGCAGGGCAGCCCGATGCTCGGCCGGATCGCCCTGCGCCGCGCGCGCCTGTGCCTGCAGCAGGGCCGCGAGGTCGAGGCCGGGCACTGGTATCGGCTGGGGCTGGAGCAGGCACGGGAGAATCTCGATCCCTGGGCGCTCTACGGCTACCTGGGACTGGCCTTGCTGGAGGCCGGGCAGGGCGACCTGGACGCGGCGTTCAACCGCCTGCTGGAGGTCGAGCGGCTGATGCAGCAGCGCCATGTCCCCGATCCGCTGTATCGCGGCGCGCTGCTGCTGGTCAGCTCCGCCCTGACCCTGCAGCAGGGAAGGCCGGCGCAGGCGCGGGAGATCCTGCTGCGGGTCCGCGCCTACTTCCAGCCGGGACGGGCGCGCCTGTCGCCGCCCTCCGAACCGGAACTGGAAGCGCGGGTAGAGCACCAATTGGCACTGGCCGAACTCTACAGCGGCGAGGCAGCCGCCGCCGAAGCGCGGCTGCGCGGGCTGCTCGCCATTCTCGAGGCGCAGGGGCGGCAGACGCTGCTTTGCGAAGTGCGCATGGGTATCGCCGAGTGCCAGTTCCTCTCCGGACAATTGCCCCAGGCCCAGCAGACCCTGCGCAGCGGCCTGGAGCTGGCGGAGCGGCTGGGCCTGCAACTGCCGCAGCGGCGACTGCGGGATCGCCAGCCGCAACTGTTCGCCGCCCTGCCGGGGGAAGAAGAGGAGGGGCTCAGTCCGCTCAGTTGTCGGGAGCTGGCGGTGCTCGGCCTGATCGCCCAGGGCTGCTCCAACCAGGAGATCGGCGAGCAACTGTTCATTTCCCTGCACACGGTGAAGACCCACGCCCGGCGGATCAACGGCAAGCTCGGGGTGGCCCGTCGGACCCAGGCGGTGGCGAGGGCCAAGGCCCTCGGCCTGCTCGCCTGAGCGGCCTCAGTGCAGGGCGCGGCTGGTCGGCGGGGCGAGTTCGCCCAGGCGCTGGCCGAGGCGCAGTTGCTCGGTGGGATCGTCGCTGAGCAAGAGCGCGCGTTCCAGGTCGTAGCGTTCCGCCTGCGGGCAATCCAGTTGCCGATAGAGGCCGGCGCGGGCCTCGTGGTCGGCGGCGCCCACCGGGCCGAGTTCGATCACCCGCTGGGCATCCTTCAGCGCGGCCAGCGGCTCGCCGGCGGCGCTGTGCAGTTGTCGCAGGTTGCGCGACAGACGCTGGAGGATTTCCCCGGGAGAGGCCTGCTTCAGGTAGGCGGCCTGCAGCTCGCTCTTCGGCCCCTGCAGGCGCAGCAGCAGTTCGCGGCAGTCGGTGGGATAGAGGCGCCGTCCGGTGGCCGGGTCGAGCAGATGGTCGGCCTGCGGCACGCGCAGCAGGAAGCGTCCCGGGAAGTTCACTCCGACCAGCGGAATGTCCAGCCGCCGCGCCAGTTCCATGGCCACCAGCGCCAGCGACAACGGCTGTCCCTGGCGCCGCTGCAGCACCAGCGGAAGCAGGGCCGAGCGCGGTTGCAGGGGGAAGTCGTCGTCCTCGCAGAAACCCTGTTCGCTCATTCGCCGCAGCAACCCCTGGGCGCGCTCGCTGGCCGAGGCGCGGTCGTCCAGGCTGGCGCCGATCTGCCGGACGAGTTCGTCGAGCTCGCGCAGGGCGTGGGCGGGCGAATACGCCGGGAGGTGCTCCGCGGCGATCCACAGGGCCGCCTCGAACAGCGCTGGCGGTTCCTGGGCGAGACAATCGAGGCAGGCTTGACGCGGGTCCATGGCTTTCCTCCTGGTGCGCCTGGATCGCTGCGGACGGGCCGTTCGGAGCACGCCGGGGCCGGTTTCGAGCGGGCGGACCCCAAGGTTGTAACCGTCCGCCGAAGCTTCGTCCAGTACCCGGCACGGCGAGCGCCGCGGCCTGGTCGTCGGCCTTGCGGGCGTTTCGCCGACGCCTGCCTATACTGAAGGTGCCGGGCGGCAACGGCCCGGCCCGGACAACAAGCAGCAAGCAGGGGAGCCCCAGCATGTTCGACATGATGGACGCGGCCCGGCTCGAGGGTCTCCACCTCGCCCAAGACCCGGCCACGGGACTCAAGGCCATTATCGCCATCCACAGCACGCGACTCGGCCCGGCACTGGGTGGTTGTCGCTACCTGCCTTACCCCAACGACGAAGCCGCCATCGGCGACGCCATCCGCCTGGCCCAGGGCATGAGCTACAAGGCGGCCCTGGCCGGGCTGGAGCAGGGCGGCGGCAAGGCGGTGATCATCCGCCCGCCGCACCTGGACAATCGCGGCGCGCTGTTCGAGGCCTTCGGGCGCTTCATCGAAAGCCTCGGCGGACGCTACATCACTGCGGTGGACAGCGGTACCTCCAGCGCCGACATGGACTGCATCGCCCAGCAGACCCGCCACGTCACCAGCACCACCCAGGCCGGCGACCCCTCGCCGCATACCGCCCTCGGCGTGTTCGCCGGGATTCGCGCCAGCGCCCAGGCGCGCCTCGGCAGCGACGACCTGGAAGGCCTGCGGGTCGCGGTGCAGGGGCTCGGCCACGTCGGCTACGCATTGGCCGAGCAACTGGCGGCGGTCGGCGCCGAGCTGCTGGTCTGCGACCTCGATCCCGGCCGGGTGCAACTGGCCGTCGAGCAGCTCGGCGCCCATCCGCTGGCGCCGGAGGCATTGCTTTCCACCCCATGCGACATCCTCGCGCCCTGCGGGCTGGGCGGCGTGCTCACCAGCCAGAGCGTCAGCCAGTTGCGCTGCGCGGCGGTGGCCGGGGCGGCGAACAACCAGTTGGAGCGGCCGGAGGTCGCCGACGAGCTGGAGGCGCGCGGCATCCTCTATGCGCCGGACTACGTGATCAACTCCGGCGGCCTGATCTACGTCGCCCTCAAGCACCGCGGCGCCGATCCGCACAGCATCACCGCGCACCTGGCGCGGATTCCCGCGCGGCTCACCGAGATCTATGCCCATGCCCAGGCCGACCACCAGTCGCCGGCGCGGATCGCCGACCGTCTGGCGGAACGGATTCTCTACGGCCCGCAGTGACGGGCCGGCGTTTCCGGCGAGGCCGCCAGCGGGCCTCGCCAGCGGCAGTGCGGGCCACCCCGCGGTGCCGCGCGTGCACGCCGCCACCCGCGGCGCGACCCTGAGCGGCACGCCTACCCGGCGTGCGGAGGAGGTTTGCGATGGTTCACAACCGGATCGACCCGCCTTTCACCCGCTACCTCGACAGCGACGGTCGGCCCCTCGGCGAGTTGCCCGCCTGGGCCGGCGACAGCGATGCGCTGGTCGGCCTCTACCGGCAGATGCTCCTGACCCGCCTGTTCGACCAGAAGGCGGTGGCCCTCCAGCGTACCGGGCGGATCGGCACCTATGCGCCAACCCTCGGCCAGGAAGCCATCGGCGTGGCCATCGGCAGCCAGATGCGCGCCGAGGACGTGCTGGTGCCGTATTACCGCGATACCGCCGTGCAATTGATGCGCGGCGTGCGCATGGAGGACATCCTCCTCTACTGGGGCGGCGACGAGCGCGGCAGCGACTACGCCGAACCGCTGGCGGCGCAGGACTTTCCCATCTGCGTGCCGATCGCCACCCAGGCCCTGCATGCCTGCGGGGTCGCCTCGGCGTTCCGCATCCGCGGCGAGCACCGGGTGGCGGTGACCACCTGCGGCGACGGCGCCACCAGCAAGGGCGATTTCCTCGAGGCGCTGAACGTGGCGGGCGCCTGGCAGTTGCCGGTGCTCTTCGTGGTCAACAACAACCAGTGGGCGATCTCGGTGCCGCGGCGCATCCAGTGCGGCGCGCCGACCCTGGCGGAGAAGGCGGTGGGTGCCGGCTTCCCGGCGAACAGGTGGACGGCAACGACGTGCTGGCGGTCGCCGAACGCGTCCGCGCGGCCCTGGAGCGCGCGCGCCAGGGCAAGGGGCCGACCCTGCTGGAGTGCATCAGCTATCGCCTCTGCGACCACACCACGGCCGACGACGCCAGCCGCTACCGTTCCGCCGAGGAGGTCAACCAGGCCTGGCGCGAGGAGCCGATCAAGCGCCTGCGCGCCTTCCTCGCCGGCCGCGGCCAGTGGGACGAGGAGCGCGAGCAGGCGCTGGTGGGCGAGTGCCAGGCGCGGGTGCAGGAGGCGGTGGAGCGTTTCGAGACGTTCGCCGCGCAGGCGCCGCAGGCACTGTTCGAGCATGTCTACGCGCGCTGGCCGGCGGTCCTGGAGGAGCAGCGCGAGCAATTGCTGGAGCGCGCCGCGCGGCGGCAGGGAGGGGCCGAACATGAATGAGCGCAACGGCGAAGCGAAACGCCTGGCCCTTCTGGAGGCGGTCAACCTGGCGTTGCACCGGGCCATGGCCGAGGACGAGACGGTGGTGGTGCTGGGCGAAGACGTCGGGGTCAACGGCGGGGTGTTTCGCGCCACCCTCGGCCTGCGCGAGCGCTTCGGCTTCAAGCGGGTGCTGGATACGCCGCTGGCGGAGAACATGATCGCCGGACTGTCCATCGGCATGGCCGCCCAGGGCCTGAAGCCGGTGATGGAGATCCAGTTCATGGGCTTCATCTACGCCGCCATGGAGCAACTGGTGTCCCATGCCAGCCGCCTGCGCAATCGCACCCGCGGCCGCCTGGCCTGCCCGTTGGTGCTGCGCACGCCGATGGGCGCGGGGATCCGCGCGCCGGAGCACCACAGCGAGGCGACCGAGGCGATGTTCGCGCACATCCCCGGCGTCCGCGTGCTGGTGCCGTCGTCGCCGGCGCGGGCCTACGGCCTGCTCCTGGCGGCGATCGACGATCCCGATCCGGTGATCTTCCTCGAGCCGACCCGGCTCTACCGGATGAACCCGCAGCCGCTGGCGGACGACGCCCGGCGCCTGCCGCTGGACAGTTGCTTCACCCTTCGCGAAGGCGGCGACCTGACCCTGGTCAGCTGGGGCGCCAGCGTCCACGAGACCCAGCAGGCCGCCGAGCGCCTGGCGCAGCGCGGCATCGAGGCCGAAGTGATCGACGTCGCCTGCCTCAAGCCGCTCGACCTCGACACCCTCGAAGCCTCGGTGCGCAAGACCGGTCGCTGCGTGATCGTCCATGAGGCGCCGAAGAGTGGCGGCCTCGGCGGGGAAATCGCCGCGAGCCTCTACGAGCGTGTCCTGTTCGACCTGCGGGCGCCGATCCAGCGGGTCGCCGCGGCCGATATCCCGCCGCCGCTGTACCGCCTGGAAGCGCTGTACATGCCCGCCGTGGAGGACATCCTGGCGGCCTGCGACACCGTGCTCGGCTACGCCTGAGCCAAGGGGAGACGACCATGAAGCACTTCAAGCTGCCCGACCTGGGCGAGGGCCTGCAGGAAGCGGAAATCGTCGAATGGCACGTCAAGGCCGGCGACAGCGTGCGCGCCGACCAGCGCCTGGTCTCGGTGGAAACCGCCAAGGCGCTGGTGGACATCCCTGCGCCCTACGATGGGGTGGTGGGCAAGCTGTTCGGCGCCGAGGGCGACATCCTCCACGTCGGCGAACCGCTGGTGGGCTTCGAGGGCGAGGAGGCGGACGCCGGTACCGTGGTGGGGCGCCTGGAGGGCGGCGGTAGCGCCCTGGAGGACCGTTTCTTCATCGGCGCCGCACCGTCCACCCGCGAACACCTGGCACCGCGCGCGACCCCGGCGGTGCGCCAGTTCGCCCGCCAGCAGGGCGTCGAACTGGCCGGCCTGAGCGGCTCCGGCCCGGATGGCCTGATCACCCGCGCCGACGTCGAGGCCGCCGCCCAGGGCGCCCGCGAACGCTTCGGCGGCGAGCGCTTGCGCGGGGTACGGCGGAGCATGGCGCTGAACATGGCGCGCTCGCATGCCGAGGTGGTGCCGGTGACGATCTACGGCGACGCCGACCTGCATCGCTGGAAGACCGCACGCGACCCGTTGATCCGCCTGGCCCAGGCGCTGGCCGAGGCCTGTCGCGCCGAGCCGACCCTCAACGCCTGGTTCGATGGCGCCTCGTTGTCGCTGAAACTGCATGAGCGGCTCGACCTGGGAATCGCCGTGGACACCCCGGACGGCCTGTTCGTGCCGGTGCTGCGCGACGTCGGTGCGCGTTCGGCGGAGGACCTGCGCGCCGGTATGCGGCGCCTGCGCGAAGACGTCCAGGCACGCTCGATCCCGCCGGCGGAAATGCTCGGCGCGACCCTGACCCTATCCAACTTCGGCACCCTGTTCGGCCGCTACGCCAACCCCGTGGTGGTGCCGCCGCAGGTGGCCATCCTCGGCGCCGGCGGCATCCGCGACGAAGTAGTGGCCTGGCGCGGCGAGATGGCGATCCACCCGATCCTGCCGCTCTCGCTGAGCTTCGATCACCGCGCGGCCACCGGTGGCGAGGCGGCGCGTTTCCTCAAGGTACTGGTGAACGCCCTGGAGCAGCCCGACGGCTGATCAGCGCCGGCGCTCCAGCCACCATGCCAGCAGCGCGCCGAGGGCATAGGCGAGCAGGTCGAAGCCGTCGGCGGTGCTGCCGAGAACGATGCGCAGCACGGGGCTGGAGAATTGCCAATGCAGTTGCGCCGCCAGGTACTGGCCCAGTTCCAGCAGCGCGCCGACGGCAAAGGCGGCGGATGCCAGCCAGGCGGCCGGCGCCCTGAGCGCGCTGCCCATCAGGTAGTAGAGCCAGACCACCGCCAGCAGGTCGCCGCCGAAGCTGCGTATCCAGCCCCAATGCCGGCCCAGGGTGGCGAGCAGGACCAGCACGCCGAACAGCAGCAGTGCCAGCAGCAGGCTGCGCCGGTCCAGGCGCCAGCGTCGGGAGCGGACGGGGGAGGCGGGGAGAGCGGGCATGGGACCTTCCTGGTCGATGGGGGTGCCGGGCGTTGTACGGCAAGCGCCGGTTTCCGGCAAGCCGGGCGCGGGTCGGACAAGCGCCGCGCGGACTCAGCGGCGTCGCAGGCTGGCGAGCAGTTGTTCGACGAAGGCGTCGCTGCCGGAGCTGTCGAGGTAGTGCACTTGGGGACCGTCGAGCAGGTAGAGCGCGTGGTAGGGCTTGCCGGCCTGGCTGCCGCGCAGGCGATAGACCTCGGTGCCGGCTACGCGGTAGCGGCTGGCGCTGGCGCGCCGGTCGCACAGGCCGAGGGCCTGGCGCTGCGCCTGGAGACGCTCGCGCTCGGCGTCGGGCAGGCCGTCCAGCGGCAGGGCTCCGAACAGCAGGCGAACCTGTCGCGGGAGGTCGAGCCGTTCGCCCTCGTCCGCGCCCATCTCGTTGCCTTCGAGCAGGCGGTGGGCGAGGTAGTGACCCTCGGCGTAGCGGGCGATCAGCAGGTCGCCGCTGTGCAGCAGGGTGGCGGGGGCCCGTTGCAGGTCGAGTTGCAGCCTGCCGGCGCCGCCCAGGGCCAGGACCTGCGCGGCGCCGGCAGAGGCTGCCGGTGTCTCGGCGTCCGTGGCCCGGAACGGGCAGGCGAGGGCAGGGGCACCGGCGAGGCCGAGGAGGACGCACAGCAGGCCGGCAAGTTGTCGCGGCATGTTTCGGCTCCTTGCGCTTTGCTTGCAGCGGCGGCTCATTCGTCCGCGGCGTTTTCCTCGAACAGTTCGTTGAGGGCGTCCGGCTGGTTCTTGAAGGCGCGGGCGAAGGCGTCGCGGTTCTTCGCCATGAAGATGCCGAGTTCTTCCACCTGTTCCTCCTTCAGCGACGGCACCGCCTTCTGCAGCACCTCGGCCAGCGTTTCCGCCAGCTCCAGCATCTTGTCGTAACGATCGGCTTCAGCCTTGTCCATGAACAAACGCTCCTGATCCCGGCTGCTGCGGTACACCACTTCGACGGCCATTCATCACCTCTGTGCCTTCTGAGTCGCAAGGTTGCTTTGACTGGTTATCCATACAGTATATGGCGTCTTGCCGTCCGTGGATAGCGCCAGGATTGCCGGCGCATTGCCAGGGCGGTCGTCGTCTGACAGAAATGTCACGCCGGGCTCATGAGCCTGACAGTCTCCGCAGCGTAGTTTCAGGCTGAACGTTCTACCAAGGAGACATCCTCATGAGAGTGATCCCGTTGGCACTTGTCGCGCTGCTCGGCCTGGCGCCGCTGGCCCAGGCGCAGCAGCAGCCCTACGGACCCAACCCGGACTCGAAATCGCTCCGCCAGCACTACGTGGAAGGGCGCCTGGACATCGCCCGGGTGATCTACAAGACCGACCTGTGGAGCGCCTGTGGGATCGTCCCGGCGCGCCTGGTCTACGAGGACTCGCAGGGCGAGCGGCATACCGTCGAGTACAAGGCCTGGGGCAGCGGCTGCAGCGGCAATTGAGCGAACCCGGCGCGGCACGGGCCGCGCCGGGTTTTCCTCGGCTCCCGCGCTTCTGCTAAGGTTGCGCGCCTGCCGCCCGTTGCGCGGCGCATACCTTCCGCCCCGCAAGGATGCCCGGCATGCAAGACTTCGGTTTCGCCCTTCTGCTCATCGGCTACGTCTGGTCCGTGGCCAGCGGCGGTCGCCGTTCGATCCCCTGCGCATTGCTCTGCCTGCTGCTGTTTCCGCTGGCGCAACTGGCCTTCGCCATCAACGACGCGCCGATGCGCCCGCCGCTGGCGCTGGCGGCCCTTGGCGCGGGCCTGGCCTACCTCGGCGGCGGCTCGGTGTTCGGCTGAGCCCGGCATCTCACAAGAATACGATTGAAAATCATTATCATAAAAAATATGCTGCTGTCCTTCTGAAAGGACGTGGGTGGATGCGCCGTTGGCGGAGCAGGATCTCAAGGCACTGTTTCTCAGGCATGCCCGGCAGTTGCAGTCGTATCTGTTGCGCAAGACCCGCGATCCGCACCTGGCGGCGGACCTTGCGCAGGAGAGCTTCCTGCGCCTGACCGAGCAGCGGCACAAGGAGCCGATCGAGCATGTCGACGCCTATCTCTACCGCACCGCGCACAACCTCACCATCGACCATTACCGGCAGGAACGGCGGCGCCGCACCGAGACCCGGCCCAACGACGACCTCGCCGGGTTCGTCGCCGACCAGCCCGGCCCCGAGGAGTCCGCGGTGGATGCCGATGCGCTTGCCCGCCTGCGCGAGATAGTCGCCGAACTGCCGCCGCGCACCCGTGAGATCTTCCGTCTCAACCGTCTGGAAGGGCTGACCCATGCCGAGGTGGCGAGACGCCTGGAAATCTCCGATAGCTCGGTGCAGAAGCACCTGGCCCGCGCCCTGGCCCATGTGATGCAGGCACTCGAGGATTCCCGCTGAATGGATTACCGAGTCTTGCCGGTTCGCGCGTCTGAACCTCTATAACGACCAACGAGAGCCGCACGTGAACAGCCCCCAGGAACAACAGCAGATCCGCCAGCAGGCCGCCGAATGGGCGATCCGCCTGGACGGCGGCGACCTCGACCGGTCCCGGCGCGAAGCGCTGGACGGCTGGCTGGCGGCTGACCCCCGGCACCCGGCCGCGCTGGCGCTGGCGCAACGGACCTGGAAACAGCTGGGATCGCTGGCCGAACCGCGGACGATGGTTCAGACGCCGGTCGCCAGCGCGCCGCGCCGCGCCGGGGGGCGGCGCAAGGGGTGGCGCGGCTGGGCCGCGGCGGCGGCGGTGCTGCTGGCCCTGGGCAGCGCCTGGAGCGAACGCGACGCCGGCGTGAGCTGGCTGGCCGACCACGCCACCGGCAAGGGCGAGGTACGCATCCTGCGGCTGGTGGATGGCAGCGAGGTCGAGCTGGACGCACAGAGTGCCATCGATGTCGCCTACGACAGCCGCGAGCGACGGGTGCGCCTGCTCGAAGGCAGCGCGATCTTCCGCGCCGCCCCGCGTGCGGGGCGGGAGACACGGCCCTTCGTGGTGGAAAGCGCCGGCGGCAGCACTCGCGCGCTGGGTACTCGGTTCCTGGTCAGCCGCAACGAGGACGGCAGCGTCCAGGTCGGGGTGCTCGAACACCGCGTCGCGGTGGCCCTGGCGCATCCGCGCACGGGGACCGTCGGGCGCCGCGAGCTGGGCGAGGGCGAGAGCCTGCGCTACAGCGCGGAGGGCGGCGTCGAGGCGCCGCTGGGCGGTCGCCTCGACGACCTGACCAGTTGGCGGCGCGGCCTGCTGGTCTTCGACGAGCAGCCGCTGGGCGAGGTGGTGGCGCGCCTCAATCGCTACCGGCCGGGGCATTTGCTGGTGGCTCCCGGTGCGTTGGCGCAGCGGCGGGTCAGCGGGGTATTCCGGGTCGCCGACCTGGAGGCCTCGTTGCAGTCGATCAGCGATGAGCTGGGAGTGCGCAGCCTGAGCCTGGCGGGAGTGACGCTGCTGTACTGAGCGGCGCGATCGCTTCCGAGAGCCTCGACCACGGTCCGGGCAGTCGTCCCGTGCGCTTGTTCCGGCAGGGGCCGGGAAGCGCATTCTCGAGCCGCCGTTCCCGCCGGAGAAAAAATTTCTCGATTTCCGTTACTGACTTTCCCTGCCTCCATCGTTCTCTTAACGAGACTGATTCTTATTACACAAAACGATGGAGTGTAGGCGCTGTCATGAAACATCGTGGATGGAGTGCCGTGCGAGGCGGTCGCAAGGGGGCGCAACTGGCCCTGGGGCTGGGCCTGGTCCTGCTGGGAACGGCCGCGCTACCGCTGCATGCGCAAGACGGGGCGGACTCGGCGAGCCAGCAGCAGACCGCGTTGCGCCGGGTCCGGCTGGACATCCCGGCACAACCGCTGAACCGCGCCCTGCTGCGATTCGCCGAGCAGGCCGGGGTCCAGGTGTTCTTCGACAGCCAGCGTTTCGCCGGTCTCGGCAGCGCGGCGGTGCACGGCGAATACGTGCTGGCCGACGGCCTGAGCCAGATGCTCCAGGGCAGCCCGGTGGAATACCGCTTCTCCGGCAAGGACCAATTGAGCCTGATCCGCGTCAGCCAGGACGACCTGGTGCAGATGTCGCCCTCGGTGATCTCCGCCGCGCGTCCGGACGACTGGGTCTACCAGACGCCGCATTCGGTCAGCGTGATCGGCCGCGAGCAGATCGAGCGCAACCCGCCGCGGCATGCCGCCGACATGCTCGAGGAAACCCCCGGGGTGTACTCCTCGGTGAGCCAGCAGGACCCCGGCCTGTCGGTGAACATCCGTGGCATCCAGGACTACGGGCGGGTCAACATGTCGGTCGACGGCATGCGCCAGAACTACCAGCAGAGCGGCCACCAGCAGCGCAACGGGACGCTCTACGTCGATCCCGAGCTGCTCAGCGAGGTGGTCATCGACAAGGGCGCCAGCTCGGCCATGGGCGGCGCCGGGGTGATCGGCGGGATCGCCAACTTCCGCACCCTGGAGGCCCGCGACCTGGTCAGGCCGGGCAAGCAGGTCGGTGGCCGGGTGCGCCTCACCAGCGGCCTGGGCGGCGACGCCAATGGCACCCACTTCATCGGCAGCGCGGCCTTCGCCATCGGCACCGAGGTCTGGGACATGCTGGTCGCCGCCAGCGAGCGCCACCTGGGCGACTACGACCCGGGGACCAAGGGCAGCATTGGCGAGCTGCGCACCGGCGCCTGGTTCAATCCCGAGGCCGGGCAGCGGGTCAAGCATTCGCCGGTGGCCTACTCCGGCTACGTGATGCGCTCGCGACTGGCCAAGCTGGGCGTCGCCCTGCCGCAGGACCAGCGCCTGCAGTTCAGCTACCTGACCACCCAGGTGTCCTACGACGACGCCAACATGCTCAACACCGAGAACCAGGCGCTCTGGGAAAAGCTCGGCAGCAGCGACGTGCGTGCGCAGAACTTCGCCATCGACTACGGCTACGCGCCGGACAACCCGTTGGTGGACTTCAAGGCCAAGCTCTACTACGTCGACAACCGCAACCGCCAGCAGACCCTGCAACGCGGTATCACCCCCGGCTACTCGATCACCTACCAGACCGACACCTACGGCGCGCAGGCGCAGAACACCTCGACCTTCGCTCTCGACGATCTCTCCACGCTGCGCGCCAACTATGGCCTGGAGTTCTTCTACGACAAGGTGCGGCCGGACTCCAGCCAGCCGCGGGCGAGCACCTCGGCGGTCGGCTTCCCTGCGGCCGAAGGCATGACCCCCAAGGGCGACCGCGCCCTCGGTAGCCTGTTCGCCCGTCTCGACTACGACTACGACGACTGGCTCAACCTCAACGCCGGGCTGCGTTACGACCGCTACCGCCTGCGCGGCGACACCGGCTTCAACGCGCGCACCTTCATCCTTGGCACCACCCGGCAGACCGACATGCCGCTGCAATACGCCGTCGACCGCGAGGAGGGGCGCTTCTCGCCGACCTTCGGCCTGTCGGTCAAGCCCGGCGTCGACTGGTTGCAGTTGTTCGCCACCTACGGCAAGGGCTGGCGCCCGCCGGCGGTGACCGAGAGCCTGATCACCGGCCGCCCCCACGGCGGCGGCGCGGAAAACATGTACCCCAACCCGTTCCTCAGTCCGGAGCGCTCGAAGGCCTGGGAAGTCGGTTTCAACGTGCTGAAGGAGAACCTCTGGTTCAGCGACGACCGCCTGGGCCTGAAGGTCGCCTACTTCGACACCCGGGTCGACGACTTCATCTTCATGGGCATGGGCATGCAGCCGCCGGGCTACGGCATGGCCGGGATCGGCAACAGCGCCTACGTCAACAACCTCGACAGCACGCGCTTCCGTGGCGTCGAGTACCAGCTCGACTACGATGCCGGGCTGGCCTACGGGCAGCTCTCCTACACGCACATGATCGGCAGCAACGACTTCTGTTCGAAGACCGCCTGGCTCGGTGGCGTCACCCAGACGGTGAAGGGCAGCGGTCGCCGCCCGCCGGTGATCGACATGCGGCCGGACGAGCAGGCCAACGCCGCCACCCATTGCAGCGCGGTGCTCGGCTCCGCCGAACACATGCCGATGGACCGCGGCTCGCTGACCCTGGGCATGCGCTTCTTCGACCGCAGGCTGGACGTCGGCGCCCGTGCCCGCTACAGCGAAGGCTACTCGGTGGCTGGCGGCGCCACGGTGTCGCAGGCCGGCGTGTACCCGGCGGACTGGAAGGAATACACCGTCTACGACCTGTACGGCAGCTACCGGGTGAGCGATGAACTGACCCTGCGCCTGGCCATGGAGAACGTCACCGACCGCGCCTACCTGGTGCCGCTGGGCGACGTGCTGGCCTTCACCCTCGGTCGCGGGCGGACCCTGCAAGGCACCCTCGAATACCAGTTCTGACCCCCGTTTTGCCCAGTGAAGGGCAAAACCGGAGCGGGCATCCGTGCGCTCCGGCATTCACCACTCGTTGAATTGGAGTTTTGGCATGAGCATTTCGATTTCCTACAGCACCACCTACAGCGGCTGGACCGTAGCGGATTACCTGGCGGACTGGTCGGCCTACTTCGGCGACGTCAACCATCGTCCGGGCCAGGTGGTGGACGGCAGCAATACCGGCGGCTTCAACCCCGGTCCGTTCGACGGCAGCCAGTACGCGCTGAAGAGCACCGCCAGCGACGCGGCCTTCATCGCCGGCGGCGACCTCCACTACACCCTGTTCAGCAACCCCAGCCACACCCTGTGGGGCAAGCTGGACAGCATCGCCCTCGGCGACACCCTGACCGGCGGCGCCTCCAGCGGTGGCTACGCCCTGGACAGCCAGGAGGTGAGCTTCAGCAACCTGGGCCTGGATTCGCCGATCGCCCAGGGCCGCGACGGCACCGTGCACAAGGTGGTCTACGGCCTGATGAGCGGCGACAGCAGCGCCCTGCAGGGGCAGATCGACGCGTTGCTGAAAGCGGTCGACCCGAGCCTGTCGATCAACTCCACCTTCGACCAGTTGGCCGCGGCCGGCGTCGCCCATGCCACCCCGGCTGCGGCAGCGGCGGAAATCGGCGTGGTCGGCGTGCAGGAACTGCCGCACGACCTGGCCCTGGCGGCCTGAGCAACTGTCCACGATAGCGTTCGTGGACTGCTTGCGCTAAAGGCCGGAGAGGAGTTGGCGCTCCTCTCCGGCGCACGAACCGCCGTCGCTGCGCCTCGCACCCGTGGCGACGGCGGCCCCGGATTGTTCCTCCGCCGGCCGTGCCCGGCAAGTGGAGACTGCCGCAATGTCCTCCGGGCCCGCTCGCGGCCCGGACACCCACAGGACCCGACTCCGATGAAGCTCCGGCCGGCCTCGCCGCGCAATGAAATCCTCGCCACCCTCGGCCGCTTCCGCCCGGCGCTGCGCAGCGTCGCGCTGTTCACCGCGGTGATCAACCTGCTGATGCTGGCGCCGTCGCTGTACATGCTGCAGGTCTACGACCGGGTGCTCGGCTCCGGCAACCACATGACCCTGCTGATGCTGACCCTCATGGTGCTCGGCCTCTACCTGCTGCTCGGCGCCCTGGAGTGGGTGCGCAGCCTGGTGGTGATCCGCCTCGGCGGCCAGCTCGACATGCAACTCAACCAGCGCATCTACGACGCCTCGTTCCGCGCCAGCCTGGAGCGCGGCGAGCAGGCCGTCGGGCAGGCGCTGAACGACCTGACCAGCCTGCGCCAGTTCCTCACCGGCAACGCCCTGTTCGCCTTCTTCGACGCGCCCTGGTTCCCGCTCTACCTGCTGGTGATCTTCCTCTTCAGTCCCTGGCTCGGCCTGCTCGCCCTGGTTGGGGCGCTGCTGCTGGTGCTGCTTGCCTGGGTCAACGAAAGCCGCTCGCGCGAACCGCTGGCCGAGGCCGGGCAACTGTCGATCCTCGCCACCCAGCAGGCCTCGGCCAACCTGCGCCAGGCGGAAACCCTGGCGGCAATGGGCATGTTGCCGGCCATGCGCGCGCGCTGGTTCGCCCAGCACCAGGCCTTCCTTGCCCGGCAGAACCTCGGCAGCGAGCGCAGCGCGGCGATCGGCGCGACCTCCAAGGGCGTGCGCCTGGCCCTGCAGTCGCTGGTGCTCGGCCTCGGCGCCTGGCTGGCGGTGGAAGGCCTGATCACCCCGGGGATGATGATCGCCGGCTCGATCCTGATGGGCCGCGTGCTCAGCCCCATCGACCAGTTGATCGCGGTCTGGCGCCAGTGGAGCGGCGCGCGGCAGGCCTACCAGCGACTGGCGCGGCTGCTCGAGGAGAATCCGCCGGCCGCCCTGGGCATGCCGCTACCGGCGCCGCGCGGCGCGTTGCGCGTCGAGCGGCTCTGCGCGGCCGCGCCGGGACGCGAGCAGGCATTGTTGCAGGACCTCGGTTTCGCCCTGGAACCTGGCGAAGCGCTCGGCGTGATCGGGCCGTCCGGTTCCGGCAAGTCGACCCTGGCGCGCTTGCTGGTGGGCGCCTGGCAGCCGCTGTCCGGCGCGGTGCGCCTGGACGGCGCCGACCTGCGGCAGTGGAGCGCGGCGGCACTGGGGCCGCACATCGGCTACCTGGCCCAGGACGTGCAACTGTTCGCCGGCAGCATCGCCGAGAACATCGCGCGCTTCGCCGAGGTGGATGCCGAGAAGGTGGTGGCGGCGGCGCGCCTGGCCGGCGTGCACGACCTGGTGCTGCGCCTGCCGCAGGGCTACGACACGCGCCTTGGCGACGGCGGCGCCGGACTCTCCGGCGGCCAGCGCCAGCGCATCGGCCTGGCCCGCGCGCTGTACGGGCGACCGGCGCTGATCGTGCTCGACGAACCCAATGCCAGCCTCGACGAGGCGGGTGAGGCGGCCCTGGCCGAGGCCATCGCGGCGATGCGCCGGCACGGCAGCAGCCTGGTGCTGGTCACCCACAAGCCGGCGGTGCTGGCGCTGACCGACAAGCTGTTGTTGCTGCATGGCGGGCGCCTGCAGCGTTTCGGCGCGACCGCCGAGGTGCTTGCCAGCGCCTCGCCGCCGGCCGCTGCGGCCCCGGCGCCGACACGGCCGACGCCGGCGTTCGGTTTCGGCTACCGGCCGGGACCGGGGATGCCGGTCGGCGGTGTGCCGGGAGGAGCGGCGCGATGAGCGGGCAGGCGCGGTTGCGCGAAGTCGGCGCCGGCGGCGCGGCGCTGGAACTGGACGAGAAGCGTTTTTCCCGGCTCGGCTGGGGGCTGGTGCTGCTCGGCTTCGTCGGCTTTCTCCTGTGGGCCGGGTTGGCCCCGCTGGACAAGGGTGTCGGGGTCTCCGGCACGGTGATGGTGGCCGGTAGCCGCAAGGCCGTGCAGCACCCTACCGGTGGCCTGGTCAGGCACATCCGCGTGCACGAAGGCGAGCGGGTGGAGGCAGGACAGGTGTTGCTGGAGATGGACGCTACCCAGGCCCGGGCCCAGGCCGATGGCCTGTTCGCCCAGTACCTGGCGGCGCTGGCGAGTCTGGCGCGGCTGAGCGCCGAGCGCGATGAAAAGGCGCGGATCGAGTTTCCCGCCGAGCTGCTGGCGCTGGACGACCCGCGCCTGCCGACCCTGCTGGAACAGCAGCGGCAGTTGCACGACAGCCGTCGGCGGGCGCTGCGCCTGGAACTCGATGGTCTCGCCGAGACGGTCGCCGGCAGCCAGGCGCAACTGGACGGCCTGCAAGCCGCGCTGCGCAGCAAGGAGCAGCAGCGCGCCGCCCTCGAGGAACAGTTGCGCGGCCTGCGCCAACTGGCCAGCGAGGGCTACGTGCCGCGCAACCGCCTGCTCGACAGCGAGCGCCTGCTGGCCCAGGTCAACGGCGAGATCGCCGGCGACCTCGGCAGCCTCGGCAGTACCCGCCGGCAGATCCTCGAACTGCGCCTGCGCATGGCCCAGCGGCGGGAGAAGTTCCAGGAAGAGGTGCGCGCCAGCCTGGCCGACGCCCAGGTGCGCGCCGAGGAGTTGCGCAATCGCCTGGCCAGCGCGCGCTTCGACCTGGCCAACAGCGAGGTACGGGCGCCGGTCGCCGGCCAGGTGGTCGGCCAGGAAGTGTTCACCGAGGGCGGCGTGATCGCGCCCGGCCAGCAACTGATGGAAATCCTCCCGGAGCGCCAGCCGCTGCTGGTGGACGCTCGGCTGCCGGTGGAGATGGTCGACAAGGTCCGCGTCGGCCTGCCGGTGGAGCTGATGTTCAGCGCCTTCAACCAGAGCACTACGCCGCGGGTGGAGGGCGAAGTGACCCTGGTCTCGGCCGACCGCCTGCTGGACGAGCGCAGCGAGGCGCCGTACTACCGGGTGCGCATCCGCGTAGGCGAGGAGGGCGTACGTCGCCTGGCCGGCCTGGAGATCCGCCCGGGGATGCCGGTGGAGGCCTTCGTTCGCAGCGGCGAGCGCTCGCTGTTGAACTACCTGTTCAAGCCGCTGGCCGACCGTACCCACCTGGCGCTGGGGGAAGAATGAATCGCCTGCGAGCCTGCCTGCTGTCCTCCGCGCTGCTTTCGGCCTCTTCGGCCCAGGCGCTGGGCCTGCTGGACGCCTACCAACTGGCGGTGCGCCACGACCCGACCTTCCAGGCGGCGCTCCACGAGCGCCGCGCCGGCAGCGAAAACCGCGCCATCGGCCGTGCCGGCCTGCTGCCGAGCCTGCGCTACGACTACAACAAGGCGCGCAACGACTCCACCGTCAGCCAGGGCGACGCCCGCGTCGAGCGCGACTATCGCAGCTACGCCTCGACCCTCAGCCTGGAGCAGCCGCTGTTCGACTACGAGGCCTACGCGCGCTACCGCCAGGGCGAGGCCCAGGCGCTGTTCGCCGACGAACAGTTCCGCGGGCGCAGCCAGGAACTGGCGGTGCGCCTGTTCGCCGCCTACAGCGAAACCCTGTTCGCCCGCGAGCAGGTGGTCCTGGCCGAAGCCCAGCGGCGCGCCCTGGAAACCCAGCTGGCGTTCAACCAGCGTGCCTTCGAGGAAGGCGAGGGCACCCGCACCGACCTGCTGGAGACCCGCGCCCGGCTGAGCCTGACCCGCGCCGAGGAGATCGCCGCCAGCGATCGCGCGGCGGCGGCGCGGCGTACGCTGGAGGCGATGCTCGGGCAGGCACTGGAGGATCGCGAACTGGCCGCGCCCATCGAGCGCTTCCCGGCGCTGCGCCTGCAACCGGCGACCTTCGAAGGCTGGCGCCAGGTGGCCCTGCAACGCAGCGCCGAGCTGGGCGCCCAGCGCCATGCGCTGGAGGCGGCAGCCTACGAGGTGGAGCGCAATCGTGCCGGCCACTTGCCCAGGCTCAGCCTCTACGCCAGCAGCAGCAAGACGCACTCGGCTTCGGAAAGCACCTACGAGCAGAAATACGACACCGACAGTGTCGGCCTGCGTCTCAGCCTGCCGCTGTTCGAGGGCGGGCGGGTGTCGGCAGCGACCCGCCAGGCCGGCGACAAGTACGCCCAGGCCCAGGCCGAGCTGGATGCCCAGGTGGCCAGTGTGATCAATGACCTGCACAGCCAGTTCGACCTGACCGCCAGCAGCCTGGCCAAGGTGCGTGCCTACGAGATGGCGGTGGCGGCGGCGCGCGAACAGGTGACAGCGACGCGGCGCAGCGTCGCCGGCGGGGAGCGGGTCAATCGCGACGTGCTGGACGCCGAACAGCAGTTCTACGGCGCCCGCCGCGACCTGGCGGAAGCGCGCTACGCCTACCTCAACGCCTGGCTGCGCCTGCGCCAGCTGGCGGGGGTGCTGGAAGACCGCGACCTGGCGGTGCTGGCTGCCTATTTCGGCGCCGGCGAAGGACGCGCGCAGGTCACCGCTGCCATCAGATAGCTATCGGCCAGCGTGCCTTGCCTTGGGTCATCGCCTGCAACAGTTGCGGCGCGCTGGTGCCGTTTTCGATGGCGATGCCGAAGCGGATGCTCTCGATCATCCGCTGCAACTGTTCCAGGTCATGCAGTTGCGCCGGTCGGATCAGGCGCTTGGCGGCGACCCCGCGTTCGTTGGAGAGGGTGAGGACGATGCTGCCGTCCGGCCGCTCCAGGCTGAGGTTGACCCGGTACTCGGCCTGGAAGGCCTCGGTGAGGAGCTGGAAAGGGCTGCTGTCGGTCATGGTGGACCACCTGAATGCTGTCGTGCTGGTTGGGACTGGGTACCGCCCGGAAAGTTCTTTGTCACCGCCGGGCTGTACCCTGCGCCGACGTGCGGACGTCTATCTGCGCACGTGCCTTGGCCTGGGCCTTGCACGCTTCGGGCCAGGTGGCCGTCGTCTTTGTCGGGAGAGGCTATGAAACAGAATTGGGCCGAGCGCCTGCGCGCAAGCATGCACCACCAGGCGGAGAGCCTCGGCAACCTGCTGGTGGAGGCCTTCCACTACCTGGCCCTGTTCGCCATCGGCGCCACGGTGTTCTGGGCGGCGGGCGCGGCTTTCCTGGGGATGGTGAACAAGGGGCATGCGTCGATCGACGACATCCTCCTGCTGTTCATCTACCTCGAGTTGGGCGCGATGGTCGGTATCTACTTCAAGACCAACCACATGCCGGTGCGCTTCCTGATCTACGTGGCGATGACCGCGCTGACCCGCCTGATGATCGCCGACATCCAGCACAACCATACGCCGGACGATGGCATCATCCTGGTCTCGGTGGCGTTGCTGCTGCTGGCGCTGGCGATCCTGGTGGTGCGCTTCGCCTCGGCGCGCTTCCCTTCGGCGAAGTCCGACGGCGCCGCCGCGCGGCGGGTGGCGAGCGAGGACGCCGAAGGGGAAGCCTGATTCGTCGCCGCGCCGGAGCCGGTCTCCGGCGCGCTTCCGGCCAGCGCAACGGCCTGGCAATGTACTACCATCGCCCGGTCGTGTTCAGGAAGCCTGCCCCATGAAGGGATGGAAACTCTTTACCCCGCTGCTGATCCTCGCGATCGTCGCCATCACCCTCTACCTGCGCCTGCACAATCCGCCCCTGCTGTTGCAGGGCGAGGCGGACGCCACCAACGTCATCGTTTCCTCCAAGGCCAAGGGCCGGGTCCAGGTGCTGCACGTGCGGCGCGGCGACGAGGTGAAGCAGGGCGACCTGCTGATCAGCCTCGACAGCCCCGAGCTGGAAGCCCAGCTCGATGCCCTGCACGCGGCGCGCAACCAGGCCCAGGCGCAGCTCGATGAGTCGCTCCACGGTACTCGCGAGGAGAGCATCCGCGCGCTCAAGGCCAGCCTGGCACAGGCCGAGGCCGAGTTGCGCAACGCCGAGTCGGATTTCCAGCGCAACCAGCAGATGGTCGAGCGCGGCTTCCTCTCGCGGACCCAGTTCGACCTCTCGCGGCGTGAGCGCGATGTCGCCCGCGACCGCGTCGCCGAGGCGCGGGCCAATCTCGACGAAGGCCTCAAGGGCGACCGCGAGGAGCGCCGCCAGGCGTTGCAGGCCGCGGTGCGCCGGGCCGACGCGCAGATCGCCGAGCTACAGGCGCAGATCGACGACCTGCAGGTGCGCGCGCCGGTCAACGGCGAGGTCGGGCCGATCCCCGCCGAACAGGGCGAACTGATCAACGCCTACAGTCCGCTGCTGACGCTGGTGCGGCTGGACGACAGCTACTTCGTCTTCAACCTGCGCGAGGACATCCTGGCCAAGGTGCGCAAGGGCGACCGCATCGTCATGCAGGTGCCCGGCCTGGGCGGCGCCGAGGTCGAGACCGAGCTGCGCTACATCGCCCCGCTGGGCGATTTCTCGACCAGGCGCGCGACCCGCGCCACCGGCGATTTCGACCTGAAGACCTTCGAGACCCGCTTCTACCCGTTGCAGCCGACACCCGGCCTGCGCCCGGGCATGAGCGCGCTGTGGCGCTGGACGAACTGAGCGATGGCGTGGGCCGCGCTGAAGCGCAACGCCAGCCGTTTCGTCCAGGCGTTCAACACCGAGACGCGGATCGCCTGCCGCAGCTGGACCATCCACTGGCTCGGCTGGTGCTGGCCGCTGCTGCTGTTCGGCGTGATCAGCGGCGTCTACCAGGCCGGTACCCTGCTGGACATGCCGCTGGCGGTGGTCGACAAGGACCATAGCCAGCTGTCGCGCAAGCTGATCCGCGACCTCGACGCGACCTCCCACGCCCAGGTGATCACCGTTCCCGCCGGCGTCCAGGAGGGGCTCGACGCGATCCGTCGGGCCGATGCCTACGCCTTGCTCTACATCCCGCCGGACTTCGAGGCCGACGTGCTCGGCGGGCGCGCGCCGAAGGCCGAGCTGTACTACAACGCGCTGCTGTATTCGGCCGGCTACGCCGCCACCCAGGACTTCTCGGCGCTGGTCGCCAGCCTCAACGGCGAATTGCGTCCGCGCCTGGCCGCCGGGATGCCGGCGGCGCTGCCGCACCTGGCGAGCATCAGCGTGTCCTACGACAGCCTGTTCAATGCCAGCGGCAACTACATCTATTACCAGCAGTTCGCCGCCATCGTGCACCTGCTACAGCTGTTCGTGATCGTCACCATGGTCCATGTGCTGGCCCGCGAGGCGCCGGAACTGCGCGCCTCCTCGCCGCACATCCTGCGGGCCAAGGCCCTCGGCGTACGCCTGGTGGGCAAACTGGCGCCCTACACGCTGCTGTTCACCGCGCTGCTGATGCTGGAAATCTTCCTGCTGGTGGCGTTCTCCGGCGCGCGCATCAACGGCAGCCCGCTGGCGATGCTGATGATCACGCTGTTCTACGTGATCGCCGCGCAGAGCGTCGGGCTGGTGCTGTTCGTCTTCACCGCCAACCGCTTCACCGCCTATTCGCTGGTGGGCATGCTGATCGGCGTCGCCCAGACCTACTCGGGAGTGCTGATCCCGGAACTGGCGATGCCGACCCTGGCGCGGGTGATCGCCGAGGCCGAGCCGCTGACCCACACCCTGCACGGCCTGTTCGACCAGTTCCTGCGCCAGGCGCCGCCCAGTTCGGCGCTCTACACCTGCGCCAAGCTGGCGCTGTACCCGCTGATCGCCTACATGATCGCCAAGATGCGCCTGCGCAGCCGCCTGGACCTGAGCCCGATATGAAGAACTACCTGCAGATCCTCCGGGAAACCCTGAAGGCCATGCTGTCCAAGCCGATGTGGCTGATGGTCGTGGCCTCGGTGTGCATCACCTCGCTGCCGTACATGAACCACACCGCCCTCGACCTGCCGGTGGCGGTGGTCGACGAGGATCACAGCGACGTGTCGCGCGAGCTGGTCCGGCTGCTCGATTCGGCGCCGAAGGTCGCCGTGGTCGGCTACGACAGCCTGCCGCAGGCCAAGCGCGACCTGGCCTGGCGCGAGCTGTACGCGATCATCGTGATCCCGCTGAACTTCGAGAAGCGCCTGCTGCGCGGCGAGGCGCTGGTGATCCCGTACTTCGGCGATGCCACCAACCGCATGGCCAACGGCCAGATCCAGCAGGACATCTCGGCGGTCTACAGCGCGCTGACCAACCGTTACAACGCCGCTCTGCTGGAACGCGAAGGCTTCACCGCGACCCAGGCGCAGGTGGTGCTGAGCCCGCTGGTAGGGCAATTGACCGACCTGTTCAACCCCGGCATCAGCTTCGCCGCGATCGTCCTTCCGGGGCTGCTGTCGCTGATCCTGCAACACAGCCTGCTGCTCGGCTGCACCCGCGGCAACATCATGCTGCGCGGCGGCACCCCGCGCTACATGCGCCAGCCGCTGTCGACCCGCTTCGGCCGCTACAGCGCGCAACTGCTGATCTGGTCCGTGCTGGCGATGCTCTTCTACGTGATCTGGCCGCACCTGCTGGGCTATCGCCAGTCGGCCTCGTTCTTCATGCTGCTGGGGATCGTCCTGCCGTTCCTAATCGCGGTGATCGCCCTCAGCGAGTTCATCGCCGAGCTGCTGCCCACCGAGGAATCGGTGTACCTGACCATGACCTTCATCACCCTGCCGCTGTTCTACATGGCCGGCTACAGCTGGCCGGAACAGGCCATGCCGGACTGGGTACGCTGGCTGGCCGACGCGATCCCCTCGACCTGGGCGATCCGCGCCATCGCCGAGATGAACCAGATGGACCTGCCGCTGCGCGAAGTCAGCGACCATGCCCTGGTGCTGCTGGGCATGGCCGCCACCTATGCGTTGCTGGGTACGCTGCTGTACCAGTACCGCAACTGGCGCTGGGACAACGTCAAGGGTTGGTGAAGCGGCGCAAGGCCGGCCATACTCGGCTGGCGTTCGCACAGGGAGATGAAGGAATGTTTCGTTCGGGGCTTTCTTTGCTGGTGCTTCTGGGGCTCGCCACGCTCGGCGGGTGCGGTTCCGTCAACACGCTGGTGCGCGACGACGCCAGCGCCGCCCACGACTTGCGCCTGAAGGCGACCGCCTGCACCAGCCTGCCGCGGGTGTACAGCGGGGTCAGCTACACCTTCTGCCGGCTCAACGTGAAGACCGGGTCGCCGGTGGCGCCGGCGCAAGCCGACGGCATCCTCGAGGTGCTGGCCCTCGACTTCGCGCTGTCCGGGGTGATCGACACCCTCGCGCTGCCCTATACCTCGTACCGCCAGTACCGCGACGGCAACCTGTCCCTGGCCAACTGAGTCAGGGAATCAGCGGCAGCACGATCTCGTCGCTGCGGCTGATCCCGGCGGTCTCGCTGCGGCACAGGTCGAGGAACTCGCGCATGGTCGCAGTCTGGTACTTCTGCTTGTGCCAGATGAAGTAGAACTGCCGGCGCAGGTCCAGGCCGGGCGTTTCCACCGGCACCAGGCTGCCGCGGCGGAAAGCGTCGCGCAGGGCCAGGCGGGAAATGCAGCCGATGCCCAGGCCGGACTCCACGGCACGCTTGATCGCCTCGGTGTGCTCCAGCTCCAGGCGGATGTTCAGCGGCCGCGGGTGATGACGCATGGCCTGGTCGAAGGTCAGGCGGGTGCCGGAGCCCTGCTCGCGGAGGATCCAGGCCTCCCGCGTCAGCCGTTCCAGGTCGGCGCCGCCCCGCCGCGCCAGCGGATGCTGGGGGGCGCAGAACACCACCAGTTCGTCCTCCATCCAGGGTTGCACCTCGATGTCCGGATGCCGGCAGTCGCCCTCGATCAGGCCCAGGTCCAGCTCGTAGTGGGCGACCTGCTGCACCACCTGGGCGGTGTTGTGCACGTGCAGGCGCACCCGGCAGTCCGGCTGGCGCTGCATGAAGGCGCCGATCAGCAGCGTGGCCAGGTAGTTGCCGATGGTCAGGGTGGCGCCGAGGTCGAGGGAGCCGAAGGCGGTCTTGCCGTTGAGCAGGTTCTCGATTTCCTCGCCGCGGTCGAGCAGCGCCACCGCCTGCGGCAGCAGTTGGCGGCCGAGGGCATTGAGGGTCAGGCGCTTGCCGGCGCGGTCGAACAGCTTGCAGTCGAACTGCCGCTCCAGCTCGCCGAGCGAGGTGCTGGTCGCCGACTGCGACAGCGACAGCCCCTCGGCGGCGCGGGAGACGCTCTCCTGCTGGGCCACGGCGACGAACACCTCGAGCTGGCGGAGGGTGAATTTCATCCAGGCTTCCTCGTCTAGAGCGAAAGGCCCCGCGACATTTTGCCGTTCCGTCGGCGGGGTTGGCTCGGTTATCCTTGCGCCCCGTCCGCGGGAGCGATGGGAGCCCTCGGCGGCCGGCGGCCGACCGATATCGTGTTATCCCATATCCATATTCTGGATAAGCATTATCCAGACAATTCATTTTGCGGATATTTTGGCAACCGATAAAATGCCGCGCAACTGCGTCACGTCTGCTGCTGTTGGTGTGCGCCCGCGTTTTCCTAGGAGTCTTTGATGAGCAATCTGTACACCGAGCGCGTTCTCAGCGTGCACCACTGGAACGACACCCTGTTCAGCTTCAAGACCACCCGCAACCCGGGTCTGCGCTTCAAGACCGGCCAGTTCGTGATGATCGGCCTGGAAGTCGACGGTCGTCCGCTGATGCGCGCCTACAGCATTGCCAGCCCGAACTACGAAGAGCACCTGGAGTTCTTCAGCATCAAGGTCCCGGACGGCCCGCTGACCTCGCGCCTGCAGCACCTGAAGGAAGGCGACGAGCTGATGGTCAGCCGCAAGCCGACCGGCACCCTGGTGCACGACGACCTGCTGCCCGGCAAGCACCTCTACCTGCTCAGCACCGGCACCGGCATGGCGCCCTTCCTCAGCGTGATCCAGGACCCGGAAACCTACGAGCGCTACGAGAAGGTGATCCTGGTCCACGGCGTGCGCTGGGTCAGCGAACTGGCCTACGCCGACTTCATCACCAAGGTCCTACCGGAACACGAGTACTTCGGCGACCAGGTGAAAGAGAAGCTGATCTACTACCCGCTGGTGACCCGCGAGCCGTTCCGCAACCAGGGCCGCCAGACCGACCTGATGCGCAGCGGCAAGCTGTTCGAGGACATCGGCCTGCCGCCGATGAATCCGCAGGACGACCGTGCGATGATCTGCGGCAGCCCGAGCATGCTGGAAGAGACCAGCGCCGTGCTCGACAGCTTCGGCCTGAAGATCTCGCCGCGCATGGGCGAGCCGGGCGACTACCTGATCGAGCGCGCCTTCGTCGAGAAGTAGGCCTCCGCCGCGCCTCGTCGCGCCAGGCGAAGAAAGCCCCTGCCGTATCCGCGGCAGGGGCTTTCTGCTTTCCGGCCCCCGCTCAGTGCGCCGGGTGCCGGTGCGGGTGGTCGCCGCCCACGCCTTGCAGCACCGCCTGGTCGATCTCGTCGAAGCGCAGTACCCGGCCGCCTTCCTCGGCCGCCAGGCGCGTCGCGGCCTCTTCGTCGGCGAACGAGGCGAGGGTGGCGCCCATGCCGCCCGGCCGCTGGATGCCGACCACGTAGTAGGCGCGGGTGGCGTCGATCAGGCGGGCATCGTCGGGGTGCCGCCAGTCGGCCTGGCTCATGTCGTGGACATACAGGCGCGCCTGGCCCTGGCGGTTTTCCGGTTGCAGCCACCAGCCGAACAGTTCGGCGGTGGAGCAGAACTTGCGCACCGCGCCGGGAAGCACCGCCTCGCCCTTGGGACCGGGCATTTCCTCGATGAGCATGCCGCAGACGTGGCATTCGTCGCCGCTGGCGATCGGCACCGGGCCGAGTGCCGTGGCGTCGTCCCGCGACGCATCGCAGCCGGCCAGCAGCAGGCCGAGCAGGAGCGTGCCGAGCAGAGGGCGCAGGGGGAGGGTATGACGTTGCATGGCGGAACCTCGTGAGTCAGATGGGGCGGCGGCGGAACAGGCCGTGGGCCAGCGCCAGGGCAGCGCAGGCCCAGAGGGCCAGGGCCAGCCAGAGGGCGCTGGCGGACACCGGCAGGTCGCTGGCCAGGGGAACCACCCCGCCGGCGGCGGCTGCGTCGAAGCCGGACAGGTTGATCAGCCGGTAGAGGTCGGTCGGGTTGAGCAGCAACAGCCAGGGCAGCAGCCGCGGGCTCAGGTGACCCTGGCTGAGGACCAGGATCGCCAGCAGGGCCAGGTCGAACAGCAGGACGAAGAAGAACCACAGGCCGAGCGCCTGCCCGGCGGCGCTGGATTTCTCGCTGGCGCGGCTGCTCAGGGCGTAGGCCAGGGCGAGGAACACGCAGCCGAGCAGCAGCGAGGAACCCATGAAGCGGCCGAAGGCGCCCAGCAGGATGGCCGCCTCGACCTCCGGCACCAGCGCGAGGATCGCCAGCGCCGCGCTGCCGAAGCCGATCAGGGTGGCCAGGGCGAGGATCAGGCCGTGACCGAGGAACTTGCCGAGCAGCAACTGGCCGCGCCCCAGCGGGTAGGTCAGGAGCAGCAGCAGGGTGCCGCCTTCCTCCTCGCCGACGATGGCGTCGTAGGCCAGCAGCAGGGCGATCAGCGGCATCAGGAAGGTGGCCAGGCTGGTCAGGCTGGCGACCGTCGCCGGCACCGAAGTGAAGCCGACCTGGCCGGCCGCGGCGGCGCCGAACCAGGCGATGCCCACCGAGAGCAGGGCGAACAGCAGGCTGATCGCCAGCAGCCAGCGATTGCGCAGGCCGTCGGCCAGTTCCTTGCGGGCGATGGTCCAGACTACGGGCATGGCGTGGCTCCGGCGGGGGCGGGGGACATGTGGTGGCGATAGAGGTCCTCCAGCGACGGCGGCAGGATTTCCAGGTCGAACTCGCGCGCGGCCAGCAGCGCTTCCAGCACGCCGTCGCGCTCGGCATCGTCCAGCAGTACCTCGATGCGCTGGTCGTCCAGTCTCCGCGCCGCCAGGCCGGCCCGGTGCCAGCGTTCGAGCCACTGCGGGTTATGCGGGCTGGCCAGGCGCACGCGGGTCGGCAGAGCCGCCTTGCGGCGCAATTCGGCGAGGCTGCCGGCCACTTGCAGGCGGCCGCCGGCGAGAATCGCGGCGCGGTCGATGTGCGTCTCGACGCCGGGCAGCACATGGGAGCAAAGGACGATCCCGGTGCCCTGGCCGCGCAGGCGGTCGAGCAATTGGTAGAGCTCGACGGTGGCCAGCGGGTCGAGGCCCACCGTCGGTTCGTCGAGCAGCAGCAGGCGCGGTTCGCCGAGCAGCGCCTGGGCCAGGCCGAGGCGCTGGCGCATGCCCTTCGAGTAGGTTTTCAGGCGCCGCCTGGCGGCATGGCCGAGGCCGACCTGTTCCAGCAGGCGCGCGGCTTCGGCCGGCGCCACGCCCTTGAGGCGGGCGAAGTGGCGCAGGGTTTCCGCGCCGCTGAGCTGCGGGTAGAAGGTCACGTTCTCCGGCAGGTAGCCGAGCTGGCGGCGCGCCTCCAGGCTCCTCGCATCGTGGCCGAGGACCCGCACGCGGCCTTCGCTGGGGGCCAGCAGGCCGAGGACCAGCTTGATGGTGGTGGTCTTGCCGGCGCCGTTGTGGCCGAGCAGGCCGAGCACCTCGCCGGGCTCCAGGCGCAGGTCGAGCCCGCTCAGGGCGGTGAGGGCGCCGTAGCGCAGGGTCGCGCCGTCGATCTCGACCAGGCTCACGGCCTCGGCTCCGCGGCGGGCATCCGCATCAGCGGATGGCTGTCGCGCACGCCGGGCGAGCGCACCACCGGGAAGGCGCGCTGGACCCAGCGCAGCAGCTCGATGCTCGGGCTGTTCAACAGCAGGCGTACCTGCGGGTACAGCCAGATCAGCCGGTCGACGTTGTCGTTGGGCTCGTAGGCGACGTCGCCGAGACCGTCGTCGTCGCGGTCCCAGCCCAGGTAGTCGCTCCAGTAGTTGCCGCGGCCGTCGGCGGACCACTCCTGCTCGCGGCTGGCGACGTACTTGACCTGCTGGCGGTTGCCTATGAAGGCGTTGCCGGCGATGCGATTGTCCTCCGAGCCGGCGGTGAGGTGGATGCCCAGGGCGCTGTCGGCGAAGCTGTTGCCTTCGATGCGGTTGAACAGCGAGTTGTAGATGAACAGCGCCTTGCCCTCGGCGCCGGAAATCATCGCGTCGCCGGTGCTGCCGCTGCGCACGCCCTCGACGCGGTTGCCGGCCAGGGTCGAGTAGGTGATGTAGTTCATCAGGATGCCGTAGTTCTCGTCGTCGATGGAGCGGTTGCCGGTCACGGTCAGCTTGCGGCTCTGCATCAGCGCGTAGCCGGTGCGGGTGCGCCGGGTCAGGTTGTCGGTCACCCGGCTGTTGTGGGTGAACATGTAGTGCACGCCGTAGCGCAGGTCCTCGAAGCGGTTGGCTTCGATGCTGCTGTCGTTGGAGGTGTCGATGTAGACCCCGTCGCGGGTGTGGCTGACCCGGTTGCCGCGGACCAGGGCGTCCTTCACCGCATAGAGGTGGATGCCGTTGCCGCGATCCTGGGAGCGCACGCTTTCGTCGCCCTCGATGCGGTTGTCGAGCACCTGCGCGCCCGCCGTGGCGTCGAGCCAGACGCCGAAGCCCGCGCCGCGCAGGTCGTTGCCGCGGATCACGGCGCCGCTGGCGGCCTTGCCGACGAAGATCGCGGCGTCGAGTTCGGTCAGGTTGCGCCCCCAGTTGCGCAGCCGGCAGCCCTCGACGGTGATCCCGGGGCTGGTCAGGGTCAGCAGACTGCCGTGGCCGCCGCCGTCCAGTTCGGCGCCGGCCTCGCAGCGTAGGTGCAGCGGCCGGTCGATGACGAAGTTACCGGCGTAGCGGCCCGCCGCCAGGCTCCAGCGGCCATCGCCGTCGGCCCGCAGCGGCAGGCCGTCGACCGGCTCCGCGCGGGCCGTGGCGAGGCCGAGCAGGAGCAGGGCGAGGAGCGGCCCCGCCCGGCGCCCGGCCATCGACCGCGCTGCGTGGATCAAGCCTTTTCCACCAGCATCCGCCCGCACATTTCCATGTGCAGGGCGTGGCAGAACCAGCTGCAGTAGTACCAGTGCACCCCGGGCTTATCGGCGACGAAGGTGATCGACGAGGTCTGTTGCGGGCTGATCTCCATGCAGACGCCGTGGTTGACCATGACGAAGCCGTGGGTCACGTCCTCGATCTCGTCGAGGTTGGTGATGGTCACGGTGACTTCGTCGCCCTGCTTCACCTTGAACTCGGTGAGGCCGAAGGAGGGCGCCATCGAGACCATGTAGACGCGGACCTTGTTGCCCTCGCGGATGACCTTGTTGTCCTTCATCAGGTCGATGCCGTCCTTTTCCGCGCGCTTGACCGTCTCGGCGAAGAACGGGTCCTTGCGGTCCCAGATCTTGCGGGTCTTGATCTGGTCGCGGCGGGCGAGGATGCAATCGTGCGGTTCGGCGAAGGTCGGGCCGTCGTGGACCAGCTTCATTTCCTCGCCGGAAATGTCGATCAACTGGTCGTTCTCCGGGTGCAGCGGACCGGTGGGCAGGAAGCGGTCCTTGGAGAACTTGCTGAGCACCACGATCCACTTGCCGTCGGCTTCGCTGGTCTCGCACAGAGTGGCGTGGTTGTGCCCCGGCTGGTACTGCACGTCGAGCTTCTGGCGGATGTAGTCGACCTTCTCGCCCTTGTAGGCGCGCACCGCGTCGGCGAGGTTCCACTTCACCAACTGGCTGTCGATGAACAGCGTGGTATAGGCGTTGCCTCGGCCATCGAAAGTGGTGTGCAGCGGGCCGAGGCCCAGTTCCGGCTCGCCCACCACCACGTCGCGCGGGTCGGCCAGCTTGCCGGCGAACAGGTCGCCGAGGCGCTCGATGGCGATCATGGTGCAGGTCGGCGAGAGCTTGCCGTTGGCGATGAAGTACTTGCCGTCCGGCGAGGTGTTCAGCCCGTGGGGGTTCTTCGGTACCGGGATGTAGCGGGTCACCGGGCTGTCCTTGCCGTCCTTGCGCCGGCCGTCGACCACCGGCACCTTCGAGTCGCCGAGGGTGACGAAGCGCTTCGCCTTGATCTCGGCCTCGATGCGCGGGATGTCGAACACCACCACCCAGTCGCGCTCGTTGCGCATCATGCCGCCGAGGTCGACGGCCTTTTCCGAGTTGTAGCAGGTGGAGGCGGCGAACCTGCCGCTGTAGTCCATGTCGGTGTTGTCGAGGTTGCCGTCGACGATCACCTGCCAGGCCACTTCCATGGTCTCGGCGTCGATGGCGTTGTACAGGGTGAAGGCGTTGTCGCCGGACAGGTCGAAGGTCGAGCCGTCGTTGGGATGGGGGATGATGAACTCGGCGTTGCAGAACACGTAGCGGGTATGCGGCACCTTTTGCAGGCGCAGGCCGTGGATCGCCTGGACGTTGGGAATGGTGACGATGCGGTCGCATTTCATGACGTCCAGGCGGATGCGCGCGACCCGGCTGTTGGCCTTGTCGTTGATGAACAGGTACTTGCCGTCGTACTTGCCGTCGGTCATCGAGATGTGCGGATGGTGGCAGTCGCCGTTGAGGAAGCGCGCGCTGTCGCCGAGGACCCGCTTGCTCTCGTTGGTCAGGCCCCAGCCGGTGGCCGAGTCGACGTTGAACACCGGTATGCGCATCAGCTCGCGCATCGACGGCACGCCGAGCACGCGTACTTCGCCGGAATGTCCGCCGCTCCAGAACCCGTAGTACTCATCCAGTTCGCCGGGGGCGACCTCGGCCTTGCTGCGCTCGCCCTTGCCCGCGGCCCGGGCCTCGCGGCCGACCACCGCGCTGCCCAGGGCGCTGGCGCCAACCAGGGCGGCGGCTCCGGTCAGCGCCGAGGCGCCGAGGAAGCCGCGGCGGTTCAGGCCGTGGGTTTCTTCGTGGGGGCTTTTCGTGTCGTCGCTCATCTCGTGTCGTCCTCAAGGGCAGTCAGGGGAAAGGGAGCCAGGTCAGAGGTTCTCCGCGGGTATCCGCGCGTTGTCCGCCGGCGCGCTCTTCGCGCGCTTCTTGCGCTTGTTCACCAGCGGCGGGCACTTGTCCTGGTCGTGGTAGGTCATCTGGCAGTCGAGGCAGTAGTGGCATTCGTTGGTCTCGATGCGGCCGTCGGGATGGATCGCCTGGATCTCGCATTCGCGGGCACAGAGCTGGCAGGGCCTGCCGCATTCCGCACGGCGCTTGAGCCAGTCGAACAGGCGCGCCTTGGCCGGGATCGCCAGGGCCGCGCCCAGCGGGCAGAGGTAGCGGCAATAGACCTTGCGGGTGAACAGGTTGACCACCAGCAGCGCGACGGCGTAGGCGACGAACCACCACTGGCGGTCGAAGCCGAGGGTGATGGCGGTCTTGAACGGCTCCACCTCCGCGGCCTGCTCGGCCAGCGCCAGGGATTCCAGGGAGAGACCGAAGAGCACCAGCAGGATGATGTACTTGATCGCCCAGAGCCGCTCGTGCACGGCGAACGGCACCTGGAACTGCGGCACGCGGAGCTTGCGCGCGAGTTCGTTGAGCAGTTCCTGTAGCGCACCGAACGGGCACAGCCAGCCGCAGAACACGCCGCGGCCCCAGAGCAGCAGGCTGGCTGCGGTGAAGGTCCAGAGGATGAACAGCAGCGGGTCGCTGAGGAACAGCTCCCAGCGGAAGCCTTCGAACAGCGCGTGGACGAAGGTCAGCACGTTGACCACCGATAGCTGGCCGAGGCTGTACCAGCCCAGGTAGACCAGGGTGAACGCCAGGTAGCCGGTGCGCAGTCGCTGCATCAGGCGCGGCCGTCGCACCAGGCGGTCCTGGAGGAAGAGGATCGCCAGGAGCAGGACGAGGGCGGTACAGAGGACCCCGACCTGGAAACTCTTCTGGTACCAGACCCGCAGCCACAGCGGCCGGGCAGCCTCTTCCAGGGCGGCCAGTTCCTCGGCCGTTGGCTGCGGCCGCTCCAGGTATTCCTCGGGCGTCTGGCAGGCCAGCTCGAAGCTGGTGAATACCCCCGCCACCGGGCCGGTCTGGCGCCGCACGAGCAACTCCAGGGTCCAGGGCGAGCCCGGATCGAAACGCTGGCTGGCGCGGGCGACGAAGATCGCCATCTCGCGGAACTCCGGCATGCCTTCGGCATAGACGTCCGACAGGCGCTGGTAGTCGAGGTCGCGGAAGCTGATGATGTCGCCGAACTGGCGCAGTTGGACCCGATCGAAGATGCCACCGCGCACGTAGCCGGAACCCTTGAAGGAATACTCGCCGTCGCCGAGCACGACGAAGGCGTATTCGCCTGGCTTCAGCGACGCCATCAGTTCGCGGTACTGGTTGTCGCCGAGCAGGCTGCGGCCCACCGCGGGAGGGTTGAGCAGGGCGCTGTAGAGATCGATGAACGGCTCGTCGCGGTGCGCCGCGTCGGCTTCGCCGATGCCTTCGGCCTCGCTGCCCTTGAAGGCGTCGTCGATCTGCCCGCGACTCAACTGCAGGCGGCGGATCGCGCCGTTGCCGAGCAGTTCGCTCCAGTTTGCGGTCGCTGCCGGTTGCTGGCGCACCTGCGCCGGTTTGGGCCGCACATTGCCGCGGTCCTCGATCAGGCCGAGGGAAACCGCCACCGTATGTGCGGCGCGCATGACGATCTCGTTGACCACCATCACCGTCACCGTGGCGCCGCTCACCGCGTCGACGGTAACCGCCTGCGGGTCGCTGGAGCGGCCGACCACCACCCGCTGGTCGGCGCGCACGCCGTCGTACCTGGCGCTGAAGGCGTGCAGCTTCTCTTCCGGGATACCGATCAGCAGGATCGGTTCGTGGTGTTCGAGGACGTAGGCGTCGCGGATAACCGCCTGCGGATCGAGGATCACCTGCAGGTTGATCGGCTTGCCGGAGTAAGCCGGGATGTCGGTGACGCTGAGGGTCTGGAAGGCGTAGCCGAGGGTTTCCTCGCCCTTGCTCAGGCGGCGTACGCCGTAGTCGCCTTCGGGGTCGCCGATCCGCTCGACCGCGGGGAATACCTGGGCGATGCGCAGGCGCTCCAACTCGCTGAGTTCGGCACCCTGGGCGGCGAGGCCGACCAGCAGGAGCATCCAGGCGAAGACACACCGCCACGATCCGGCGGAAAAACGAAGGGCGCGCATAGGTTCCATCTACTACTGGCTACCGGCGAAAAAAGGGACGCCGCGCTGCGGTGGGGTCTGCGCCTGGCGGTGGAATCGCTTCCGTTGCCGGATGCTAGGAGGAGCGGGGGCGGAACGCGCTTGATGAAAGTCAAGAAGTGGAGATGAGGAACAAGCGAGGTTGCTGGCACTCAGTGTACCGAGTCGCCCCTCTCCCTTCAGGGAGAGGGGAGAGGGCTGCCCGAGGCTCAGGCCAGGCGTTGCCCGGATACCGCTGGATGGTACAGCGGCTGCACCTTGTTGCCCGCCGGGTCGAGCAGGTGGAAGCTGCGCGCGCCGTCGCCGTGGTCGAAGGGTTGGTCGAGCAGGGTCACGCCCAGCGCCTTCAGGTAACGGTACCAGGCCTCCAGTTCCTCCACGCTGTCGACGACGAAGCCGTAGTGATCCATGGTCTGCAGGCCGTTGCTGGCAGCGTGGGCGCGGCCGAGGGAAAGGTTGTCGTTGCCGCAGGTGAGATACACCAGGTCTTCGTTGGCGCGGTTCAGCACTTCCATGCCCAGCACGTCGACATAGAAGCGCTCGCATTCTTCCAGGTTGGGCACCAGCAGGGCGAGGTGACGCAGGCCGTTGAGGCGGGAGGGGCGGGCAGGGCGGTCGGACATGGGCTTGCTTCCTTTTTTGTATACAATAATTTTGTAAATCTAAAACAAAAGGAAGTTTCCGTGTACTGCATCTTTATCAAGACCCGTCTCAGGCCCGGCTGCGCCGAGGCTTTCATCGATGCCATCCAGGTCAACGCCGCCGCTTCCGTGTCCACCGAGCCCGGCTGCCTGGTGTTCGACGTTTCCCGCGACCGACAGGACCCTGACCTGGTCTATCTCTACGAGGTCTATCGCGATGACGCGGCCTACGAGGCGCACACCCGCACCGCGCATTTCCGCGACAGCCGACCGTTGGTCGAGCCGCTGATCCTCGAACAGGAAGTCTTCGAAAGCGACGCGCTGGCGCTCAATCCGCTGCGCTGAGAAGGCTCAGTCGCCGCCGGCGACGTCCAGCACGCGGATCAGGTCCGGGCGCGGGTAGTGCCAATGCACGTCGAGGTCCCACAGGCGCACCCCGTAGCGGCGCCCGGGCTCCGGCTTCTGGTAGGCCGGGCGTGGGTCCTGCGCCAGGCATTGCTCGATCAGCTCGGCCACCGGCTGCCGCAACCGCTGGCCGTGCTCATGGGCCTGGCGCCGCGCCTGCTCGCTCCACTCCACGGCGATGCCCGGCGGCGGCGCGTCGGCGATGCCGTTGCGGGCGTCGGCCACGGCGTCGGCGTAGGGTACGTAGGGCTTGATATCGAGTACCGGGGTGCCGTCGAGCAGGTCGATTCCGGACAGCCACAGGCGCCCCGCTTCGAAGCCCTCCAGGCGCACCACCGACTGGCCGATGCCGTTCGGCCGATGGGTGGCGCGGGTGGCGAAGACTCCCAGCGAGCGGTTGCCGCCCAGGCGCGGCGGGCGCACCTTCAGTCGCGGCTTGTCTTCCAGGGCCTGGTGGAAGAGGAACAGCAGCCAGACATGGCTGACCTGCTCCAGGCCTTCCAGCGCTTCCACCTGGTCGAACGGCGGCAGCAGTTCCAGGGTCCCCCGCGCCGCCGGCGCGAGCAGCGGCTGGCGCGGGATGGCGAACTTCTCCATGAAGCAGGAGCGGATGTAGCCGATGGGAGAAACGCTGTGGGTCATGGCGGGACGAGGCGAGCGGTCGGGGGCGTCATGTTACCCGGATTGGTGGCGCTCAGAGATGAAAACCGCCGTCGATGGGGATCACGTTGCCGGTCATGTAGGCGCCGGCGGTGCCGGCCAGGCTGATCGCCAGCGCCGCCATCTCCTCCGGGCGACCCCAGCGGCCCATGGGAATCGACGCGCTGTCCGCCTCCAGTGCCTGCGGGTCATTGGCGATGTGACGGGTCATGCGGCTCGGAAAGCGTCCGGGAGCGATCACATTGACATTGATGTGCTCGCCGACCAGTTCCTTCGCCAGCATCCGCGACAGTTGATGCAGCGCGGCCTTGCTCGGCCCGTAGGCATAGGCTTGTTCGCCCATGGCGCTGATGCCCGCCACCGAGCCGATGTTGATCACCCGCGCCGGGTTCTCCGCGCTGGCCGAGCGGCGCAGCAGCGGCAGCAGTTGCTGGATGCAGGAAAACACCGAGGTGACATTGAGCTGCATGACCTTTTCCCAGCCGGACACCGGATAGCTTTCCAGCGCTGCGCCCCAACTGGTGCCGGCGTTGTTCACCAGGATATCCAGCCGCGCGCTGAGTCCGCCGAGCGCCTCCGCCAGGCGCCGGGCACCGGCTTCGCTGGAAAGGTCGGCGGGGATCGCCTGGCAGTCGCCGTAGGCCGAGAGGCGTGTGGCGGTGTCGGCGCAGGCCTCTGCGTCACGTGCGCAGATGAAGACGCGGGCGCCGGCTTCGAGAAGACCCTGGGCGATCATCTGGCCGATGCCGCGGCTGCCGCCGGTGACCAGGGCGACGCGACCGGCGAGACTGAAATAGGGATGCATGGGAATGACTCCGGGCTGGGCAGGGGAGACCAGCCTACGATTCGCCTCGCTGCCGGCGCAGCATTATCCAGGTACGGAATGACGTGGCATCCGTGGCTCAGCGGCTACCGCGGCGATGCAACAGATACAGGTAGACGATCAGGTTGAGCAGCAGAACGATGGCGCCAAGGATCCACTGCACCGCCGGGGTCAGGCCGGCGGGATAGATCAGCGGCAACAGGTAGTGCTCGACGAAGCCGCCGCTGTAGCCGGCGTCCCCGGCGGCCCGGCGCAGACGATTCTCCAGCGGGGTCAGCGGACAGGGCAGGCCGAGAAACTCCACCGCGCAGCCCCAGGCCACCGCCGGCAGGTGCAGCCAGGCCAGGCGTGGCCAGCGCAACGGCAGCAGGCCGCCGAACAGGACGAACAGGATGAAGCCCAGGTGCAGCCAGACCAGGGCATCGGCGGCCAGGCGATAGCTCATTCGGCTCTCCCTCGTGGCGTTGGAGGGATAACGCCACCGCTACAGGGGCCGGCGGATAACCGCCTTGCGGTTACTCGCCCATGGTTTGGCCATCCATAAAGAAAAAGCCGGCGAATGCCGGCCATTTCAAGCGCTACGCGTGGGCTTCGGCGCTCAGGCCTGGGCCAGCTCCGCATCGTGTGCGATCAGGGCGACCAGCGCGTTCTGCTGACGGTGGGTCAGCTGGCGGAAACGCTGCAGCAGCTCGCGCTCGTGCAGGCTGAGTTCCGGGCTGTCCAGGCGAACACCGAGATTGTCTTGCAGCGCCCCTTCCTGGAGCAGGCTCTGCTCGAGTCGGGCGATGATCTCGGAGTTCATGCTGCGGTGATGGCTGCGAGCGACTTCTGCGATCTGCTCACGCATGCCCTCGGGCAGACGAACGACGAATTTGTCAGCGGTACGGCTGGAGTAGGTAGGAGTTGCCTGTTTCAGTGGGCGCATACATTGAACCTGTAGAGTCAGGGAAAAGCGGTGCCGAGGAAGCGTTCATTGTTCTCGGGCCTATGACCACGATTTCCGCTAGCCGTTCAGTCTGTTATTTCGGAAACAACAATTAGTTGACGTCAATTGTGCGTTGCGTGCCGGCGTTTTGCCAGTACCAGCTATCTGAAATGCGAGCGATTCAGCAAAAGCCTAGTTTTTTACTGGGGGTTGGATGATGGCCTTCTGACCACCGGTCGTTCAAGGGATTGTCACTCGACTGTCATCGTCACTTCACCGGGCTGACACAGTCTCCTTCTATCTTGGTCTACACCAGATGGCGCCGCTGGCGTCTTCGTGCAACCGATTGGAGGGAGAACGATGAGCGCGGTGATCCGTGTCGACAGCCTGAACAAGACCTTTGCCCGCAAGCAGGCGCTTTTCAACCTGAGGCTGGAGATCCAGGCGGGCGAGATGGTGGCGTTGATCGGTGCATCCGGCTCCGGCAAATCCACGCTCCTGCGTCACGTCGCCGGGCTTGCCCGCTGCGACCGCGACAACGGCGGCAGCATCGACGTGCTGGGTCGCCGCCTGCAGGCGTCCGGCCGCCTGAGCGGCGAAGTGCGTCGCCTGCGCGCCGACATCGGCTACATCTTCCAGCAGTTCAACCTGGTCAACCGCCTCAGCGTGCTGGACAACGTCCTGCTCGGCTTCCTCGGTCGCATGCCGCGCTGGCGCGGTTCGCTGGGGCTGTTCAGCGCCGAGCAGAAGCGCCAGGCCCTGGAAGCGCTGGCACGGGTCGGCCTGGCCGATTTCGCCGGGCAGCGCGCCTCGACCCTTTCCGGCGGCCAGCAGCAGCGCGTGGCCATCGCCCGCGCCCTGACCCAGAAGGCCGAGGTGATTCTCGCCGACGAACCGATCGCCTCGCTCGACCCGGAGTCGGCGCGCAAGGTGATGGACATCCTCGCCGATATCAACCGCCACGACGGCAAGACCGTGGTGGTGACCCTGCATCAGGTCGACTACGCGTTGCGCTATTGCCCGCGCGCGGTGGCCCTGAAGGGCGGCCGGATCCTCTTCGACGGCAGCAGCGAGCACCTTTCCGAAGGCTTCCTCAACGAACTCTACGGCGCCGAAGGGGACACCCCGCTGCTGTTTTCCGACCGTGCCCGGCGCGGGGCGGAGAGCCAGCCGGAACTGACCCTCGCGCGCGCCTGACGTCATTCGAACCGCATAAAAACCCGCCAAACCCTGCCCAGGAGTTCTCTCCATGTTGAAACGCTTCAGTCGTGTGCTCGCGGCTTCCGCCCTGCTCGCCGGCTCCCTTGCCGGGATGGCGCACGCCGACCAGCCGGTGATCAATTTCGGGATCATCTCCACCGAGTCGTCGCAGAACCTCAAGAGCATCTGGGAACCCTTCCTCAAGGACATGAGCCAGCAGACCGGCTACCAGGTGAAGGCCTTCTTCGCCCCCGACTACGCCGGGATCATCCAGGGCATGCGTTTCGACAAGGTCGACATCGCCTGGTACGGCAACAAGGCCGCCATGGAAGCGGTGGATCGCGCCCACGGCGAGATCTTCGCCCAGACCGTCGCCGCCAGTGGCGCGCCGGGCTACTGGAGCCTGCTGATCGCCAACAAGGACAGCAAGATCGACAGCCTCGAGGACATGTTGGCGAACGCCAAGAGCCTGACCTTCGGCAACGGCGATCCGAACTCCACGTCCGGCTACCTGGTGCCCGGCTACTACGTGTTCGCCAAGAACAACGTCGACCCGGTCAAGGCCTTCAAGCGCACCCTCAACTCCAGCCATGAGGTCAACGCCCTGGCGGTGGCCAACAAGCAGGTCGACGTCGCCACCTTCAATACCGAGGGCATGGAGCGCCTGGAATTGACCCAGCCGGAGAAGGCCAGGCAGCTCAAGGTGATCTGGAAGTCGCCGCTGATCCCGGGCGACCCGCTGGTGTGGCGCAACAACCTGAGCGACGAGCAGAAGAACAAGCTGCGCGACTTCTTCTTCAAGTACGGCGCCAACGCCGAGCAGAAGAAGGTCCTCGCCGACCTGCAATGGTCGAAGTTCCAGCCCTCCGACGACGACCAGTTGCTGCCGATCCGCCAGCTCGAGCTGTTCAAGCAGCGCACCGACGTGGCGAACAACGCCAACCTCGGCGCCGAAGAGAAGGCCGCCAAGCTGAAGGCCCTCGACGAGGAGCTGGCCAAGCTGGAGAAACGCATGGCCGAGCGCGAGCAGAAAACCGCCGCCAACGCCGGCTGATCCACCCCGGGCGCGGCCGGCGCCGCGCCCCACCCGA
The DNA here is from genome assembly GCF_001457615.1 of Pseudomonas aeruginosa. Lineage (GTDB taxonomy): Bacteria > Pseudomonadota > Gammaproteobacteria > Pseudomonadales > Pseudomonadaceae > Pseudomonas > Pseudomonas aeruginosa. The sequence continues at coordinate 1,696,329 of NZ_LN831024.1, forward strand.
TTCGCCAATACCGCTGTCGAGATTCCCGATATGAGCACTCTGAGCACCACTGCCGCGGCGGCCGCCACCGGCAAGCCATCCTGGGGACGCCTGGTCGGCTGGGGCCTGTTCCTCGCCATCCTCGCCTGGTCCTGGAAGGGCGCGGAAATGAACCCGGCCGTGCTGTTCCGCGACGCCGGCAACATGGCGACCTTCGCCGCCGACTTCTTCCCGCCGGACTTCGGCAACTGGAAGCTCTACCTCAGCGAGATGCTGGTCACCGTGCAGATCGCCCTCTGGGGCACGGTGCTGGCGATCGTCTGCGCCATCCCGCTGTCGATCCTGGCTTCCGAGAACATCGTGCCCTGGTGGGTCTACCAGCCGGTGCGGCGGGTGATGGATGCCTGCCGTTCGATCAACGAGATGGTCTTCGCCATGCTCTTCGTGGTCGCCGTCGGCCTGGGCCCGTTCGCCGGCGTGCTGGCGCTGTTCATCAGTACCACCGGGGTGCTCGCCAAGCTCTTCGCCGAGGCGGTCGAGGCGATCGACCCCGGTCCGGTCGAAGGCGTCCGCGCCACCGGTGCCAGCGCCCTGCAGGAGGTCATCTTCGGGGTCATCCCGCAGGTCCTGCCGCTGTGGATCTCCTATTCGCTGTACCGCTTCGAGTCCAACGTACGTTCCGCCACCGTGGTCGGGATGGTCGGCGCCGGCGGCATCGGCGTGATCCTCTGGGAGGCCATCCGCGGCTTCCAGTTCGGCCAGACCTGCGCCGTGCTGATCGTGATCATCGTGGTGGTGAGCCTGATCGACGTTCTGTCACAACGCCTGCGCAAGCTGTTCATCTGACGACGCGAGGAGGGCGCCTGGTGCGCCCTTTCCAAACCATGCACTTGTCTAGACAAAGCGAACCGCTGTACCGCGAACTGGCCGAACGGCTGCGCCAGGAACTGCTGGCCTACCGCCCCGGCGACTACCTGCCCGGCGAGATCCAGCTGGCCCAGCGCTTCGCGGTGAACCGCCATACCCTGCGCCGGGCGCTCGACGAACTGGTGCTCGAAGGCCGCGTGCTGCGGCGCCAGGGCAAGGGCACCCAGGTCCTGGAGGCGCCGACGATCTACCCGATGGGCGCCGCCAACGCCTACACCGAGTCGCTCTCGGCCCAGGGCCACCGGGTCGAGGCCCGGCTGCTGGAGGCGCGCCAGCGTCCGGCCGGCGCCGCCGAGGCCACCCACCTGGGGATCGGCGAGGGCGGGCGGGTGCTGGAAGTGACCACCCTGCGTTACCTCGACGGACAGCCAGTGAGCCTGATCCGCCATTGCTACGCCGTTTCCCGCAGCGAGCTGCTCGCCGACTACCAGGGCGGTTCGCTGCGTCGCTACCTGGCCGACAAAGGCCTGCCGCTGACCCGCACCTACAGCCTGATCGGTGCGCGCCTGCCCAATCGCGAGGAGGCGGCGCGCCTGCTGATGCCCCGCCATGCGCCGTTGCTCACCGTCCTCACCCTGTCCCGCGACCGTACCGGCCAACCGGTGGAACTGGCCCAGTCGATCAGCCGCGCCGATCGCTTCCAGTACCAGGTCGCCCCCTAGGAGAAGCCCATGACCGCCTTGCATTCCGATCCCACCATCGCCGCACGACAGCGCTGGATGGGCGTGCTCGCCCGCGCCCGTCGCGAGGAGCTGGACGCCCATGCGGACGCCCTGCGCGATGCCGACTATCACCTGCTGCGCGCCGCCGAGACCGGCATGACCCTGGTGCGCGGACGCATGGGCGGCACCGGCAGCCCGTTCAACCTCGGCGAGATGACCGTGACCCGCTGCGTGGTGCGGCTCGGTGACGGACGCACCGGCTACAGCTATGTCGCCGGGCGCGACAAGCGCCACGCCGAACTGGCCGCCCTGGCCGACGCGCACCTGCAGGGCGCCGACGCGGCGGCCTGGCAGGCGCGCCTGATCGAACCGCTGGCCCGCACCCAGGCCGAGCGCCGCGCCGCCCAGGAGGCGGAAATCGCCACTACCAAGGTGGAGTTCTTCACCCTGGTCCGAGGAGAAGATTGATGACCAGCGCTTCGCTTCCCAGCCCGGCGGATACCGCCGCGCTATTGCAACCGGCGTTCCAGGACCCGGTCCTGGATGCCCAGCGGAGTTTCCGCGCGGCGCTCAAGGCCCTCGCCGAACCGGGGCTGGTGCGCAACCTCGACCGCGCACCGGCGCTGGCCGCGTTGCAACCGGCCAGCTACGCGCTGTGCCTGAGCTTCCTCGACTCCGACACCCCGCTGTGGCTGGCGCCGGGTCTCGACAGCCCGACGTTGCGCGCCAACCTGGCCTTCCATTGCGGCTGCCCGATCGTCGCCGAGCGTGAGCAGGCGCTGTTCGCCTTGCTCGACGAAGGCGAGCTGGACGACCTGAGCGGCTTCGACAGCGGCAGCGACCGTTATCCGGACCAGTCCTGCACCCTGCTGATCCAGCTTGCCGGCCTCGATGGCGGCGCCTCGCTGGAGTGGCGCGGACCGGGCATCGCCGAAGTGCGCCAGGTGGCGTTGCCGGTGAGCGCCGGGTTCTGGGCACAGCGCGCCGCACGCACCGAATTCCCCAGGGGCCTGGATGCCTTCTTCGCCGCCGGCGAGCGCATCCTCGGCCTGCCACGCAGTACCCGGGTCAGCGAACCCGTCGAGGAGGTGGCCTGATGTACGTAGCCGTCAAGGGTGGCGAGAAGGCCATCGACAACGCCCATCGCCTGCTGGCGCACAAGCGCCGCGGCGATACCGCGCTGCCGGAGCTGTCGGTGGAGCAGATCCGCCAGCAGATGCCGCTGGCCGTGTCGCGGGTGATGACCGAGGGTTCGCTGTACGACGAGCAACTGGCGGCACTGGCGATCAAGCAGGCGGCCGGCGACCTGATGGAAGCGATCTTCCTTCTCCGCGCCTACCGCACCACGCTGCCGCGCTTCGCCGCCAGCCTGCCGCTGGACACCGCCGGGATGCGTCTGCAACGACGGATCTCGGCGACCTACAAGGACCTGCCGGGCGGGCAACTGCTCGGTCCGACCTTCGACTATACCCATCGCCTGCTCGACTTCAGCCTGCTCGCCGAGGGCGACTACCCCGGCCCCGAAGTGGAGCGGGGCGCGTCCCTGGAGCCTTGTCCGCGCGTGCTCGGCCTGCTCGACCGGGAAGGCCTGATGACGCCGGAGTACGAGCTGCCCGGCGCGGTGCCGGATATCACCCGCGAGCCGCTCGACTTCCCCACCGGCCGCGCCCAGCGCCTGCAGGCCCTGGCCCGCGGCGACGAGGGCTTCCTTCTCGCCCTGGGCTATTCGACCCAGCGCGGCTACGGCCGCAACCATCCGTTTGCCGGGGAGATCCGCATCGGCGCCTGCGAGGTCTGGCTGGAGCCCGAGGAACTCGGCTTCGCGGTGCCGGTGGGCGAGATCGAGGTCACCGAGTGCGAGATGGTCAACCAGTTCGTCGGTTCCCGCGAGGAACTGCCGCAATTCACCCGTGGCTACGGCCTGGCCTTCGGCTACGCCGAGCGCAAGGCGATGGGCATGGCCCTGGTCGACCGCGCCCTGCGCGCCGAGGAATACGGCGAGGAGGTGGTGTCGCCGGCGCAGCAGGAAGAGTTCGTCCTGATGCACTGCGACAACGTCGAGGCCGGCGGCTTCGTCTCGCACCTGAAGCTGCCGCACTACGTCGATTTCCAGTCCGAGCTGGAGCTGATTCGCAAGCTGCGTCGTCCCGGCGTCGCCGAATCCGCGCAACCCACTGACCAGGAGAAGCGCGCATGAGCCTTTCCCCGCAAGCCAGCGCCGCGCCGGAGCAGGGCTACAACTTCGCCTACCTCGACGAGCAGACCAAGCGCATGATCCGCCGCGGCCTGCTCAAGGCGGTGGCGATCCCCGGCTACCAGGTGCCCTTCGGCGGCCGCGAGATGCCGCTGCCCTACGGCTGGGGCACCGGCGGCATGCAGGTGACCGCGGCCATCCTCGGTGCCGACGACGTGCTCAAGGTGATCGACCAGGGCGCCGACGACACCACCAACGCGGTATCCATCCGGCGTTTCTTCGCCCGCACCGCCGGGGTCGCCACCACCGAACGGACCCCGGAGGCGACGGTGATCCAGACCCGCCACCGGATACCGGAAACCGCCCTGAGCGGCGAGCAGATCATGGTCTACCAGGTGCCGATCCCCGAGCCGCTGCGCTTCATCGAGCCTTCCGAGGCGGAGACCCGGACCATGCATGCGCTCGACGACTACGGGGTGATGCACGTGAAGCTCTACGAGGACATCGCCACCTTCGGCCATATCGCCACCAGCTATGCCTACCCGGTGACGGTGGACGAGCGCTACGTGATGGATCCCTCGCCAATTCCCAAGTTCGACAACCCCAAGCTGGACATGAGCCCGGCGCTGATGCTGTTCGGCGCCGGTCGCGAGAAACGCCTGTACGCGGTACCGCCGTTCACCCGGGTGGCGAGCCTGGACTTCGAGGACCACCCCTTCGAAGTCCAGCGCTGGGAAGAAAGCTGCGCCTTCTGCGGCAGCCACGAGTCCTACCTGGACGAACTGATCGTCGACGACCGTGGCGGCAAGCGCTTCGTCTGTTCCGACACCGATTACTGCACGCAGCGGCGTGCCTGCCAGGAAGAAGGGGAGGACGCGCAATGAACGCGGTCTGCGAATCCATCGATGCGAACCTCGACGCGCGCGATCGGCCGCTGCTCTTGGTGCGTGGCCTGACCCGCCTGTACGGGCCGGAAAAGGGCTGCCAGGAGGTCGACTTCGATCTCTACCCCGGCGAGGTGCTGGGCATCGTCGGTGAGTCCGGCTCGGGCAAGTCGACCCTGCTCTCGTTGCTCTCCGGGCGCTGTCCGCCGGACGCCGGCACGGTCGCCTACCGCGACGACGGCGACCGCTGGCTGGACCTCTACGCCGCCAGCGAAGCCGAGCGGCGCACCCTGCTGCGCACCGAGTGGGGCTTCGTCGAGCAGAACCCGCGCGACGGCCTGCGCATGGGCGTGTCCGCCGGCGCCAACATCGGCGAACGGCTGATGGCCCAGGGCGTGCGCCACTACGGTCGGCTGCGCCAGGCCGGGTTGGACTGGCTGGAACAGGTGGAGATCGATCCGCTGCGCATCGACGACCTGCCGCGAACCTTTTCCGGCGGCATGCAGCAGCGCCTGCAGATCGCCCGCAACCTGGTCTCGGCGCCACGCCTGGTGTTCATGGACGAACCCACCGGCGGCCTCGACGTGTCGGTGCAGGCGCGCCTGCTCGACCTGCTGCGCGGCCTGGTGCGCGAGCTGGACCTGGCGGTGGTGATCGTCACCCACGACCTGGCGGTGGCGCGCCTGCTCGCCGACCGCCTGATGGTCATGCGCCGTTCGCGGGTGGTGGAAGCCGGTCTCACCGACCAGATTCTCGACGACCCGCAGCATCCGTACACGCAATTGCTGGTGTCGTCGGTCCTGCAACCCTGAGCCGAAGCGTCGGCGCCGGTCCGCGCGACGGGCGCCCGGAGAAGTAGCGATGAACAACCTGATCGAGGTCCGCGACCTCAGCAAGACCTTCACCCTGCACCAGCAACAGGGCGTAGTGCTCAATGTGCTGCGCGGGCTCAACTTCAATGTCGCCGGCGGCGAATGCCTGGTGCTCCACGGACGCTCCGGCGCCGGCAAGAGCACCCTGCTGCGCACGCTCTACGGCAACTACCTGCCGGCCGGCGGCAGCATCCGCCTGCGCCACGCCGGCGACTGGCTGGAACTGGTCGGCGCCGAGCCTCGCGAGGTGCTCGCCGTGCGCCGCCAGACCCTCGGCTACGTCAGCCAGTTCCTGCGGGTGATCCCGCGGGTGGCGACCCTCGACGTGGTCATGGAGCCGGCCCTGGCCCGTGGCTGGAGCCGCGACAGCGCCGAACTGCGGGCGCGCAGCCTGCTGGCCCGGCTGAACATCCCGGAACGCCTCTGGCAACTGGCGCCGGGCACCTTTTCCGGCGGCGAGCAGCAACGCGTCAACATTGCCCGCGGCTTCATGGTCGAGTGGCCGATCCTGCTGCTCGACGAGCCGACCGCGTCCCTCGACGAAGCCAACCGCCAGGTAGTGCTGGAACTGATCGGCGAAGCCAAGGGCGCCGGCGCCGCGTTGATCGGCATCTTCCACGACCGCGCCGCCCGCGAGGCGGTGGCCAGCCGCTACCTGGACATGAGCCAGGAGCTTTCCCGCCAGGAGCAAGCCCATGTCGTCTGAACGCGTTCTCAGCAATGCCCGGGTAGTCAGCGCCGAGCGGGTCTTCGTCGGCAGCGTGCTGCTGCGCGACGGCCTGATCGCCGCGGTCGACGAAGGCCGCAGCCACCTGGCCGGGGCCGAGGACCTGGGGGGCGACTACCTGCTGCCCGGCCTGGTCGAGCTGCACACCGACAACCTGGAGAAGCACATGACCCCGCGTCCCGGCGTCGACTGGCCGTCGGCCTCGGCGGTGCTGGCGCACGACGCGCAGATCGTCGCCGCGGGAATCACCACGGTGTTCGACGCGCTGTCCATCGGCGACGTCAACCCCAAGGGCAAGCGCATGCAGCAGTTGCCGAAGATGCTCGAGGCCATCGGCGAGGCCGCCGCCAGCGGCGACGCGCGCGCCGACCATCGCCTGCACCTGCGTTGCGAGGTCAGCCATCCGCAGACGCTGGAGGTGTTCCGCGAACTGGCCGAGCATCCGCTGGTGCAACTGGTCTCGGTGATGGACCACGCCCCCGGCCAGCGCCAGTTCGCCAGGCTGGAGAAGTACCGCGAGTACTACCAGGGCAAGTACCACCTGAGCGATGCCGAGATGGACGCCTTCATCGTCGAGCAGGTAGCCAACTCCGAGCGCTACAGCGACGCCGCCCGTGCGGCCATCGTCGATGTCTGCCAGGGACGCGGCCTGTCGGTGGCCAGCCATGACGACGCGACCCTCGCGCATGTCCGCGAGTCGGCCGGCTACGGCATGGCCATCGCCGAGTTCCCGACCACCGTGGAGGCCGCCAGGGCCAGCCACGAGCACGGCCTGCAGGTGCTGATGGGCGCGCCCAACGTGGTCCGCGGCGGTTCCCACTCGGGCAACGTGGCGGCGGCGCAACTGGCGGGAATCGGCGTGCTGGATATCCTTTCCAGCGACTACTATCCGGCCAGCCTGCTGCATGCGGCCTTGCTGCTCGCCGGCGAGCACAGCGAGTATGATGCGATCCGCTACGACCTGCCGCGCGCGGTGGCGATGGTCAGCCGTACCCCGGCGCTGGCCGCCGGGCTGACCGATCGTGGCGAAATCCGCGTCGGCCTGCGCGCCGATCTGCTGCAGGCGCGGGCGCTCGGCAATAACCAGCCGGTGGTGCGTCAGGTCTGGCGCGGCGGGCAGAGAGTGTTCTGATGACAGGCAGACTGATTTATCTGATGGGGCCTTCCGGCTCGGGCAAGGACAGCCTGTTGCAGGCCGCGCGCGAGCCCCTGGCGCTGCGCGGCTGCCGTATCGTGCGGCGGGTGATCACGCGCTCCGCGGAAGCGGTGGGGGAGGACGCCCAGGCGGTGACCCCGGCGCAGTTCGACACCCTCGAGCGGGCCTCGGCGTTTGCCATGAGCTGGCGCGCCAACGGCCTTTGCTATGGCATTCCGGTGCAGATCGACGAGTGGCTGGCGCAGGGCTACGACGTGCTGGTGAACGGCTCGCGCGGCTACCTGGCGCAGGCCCGCCGGCGCTATCCGGATCTGCTCGCGGTCCTGCTCGGGGTGAAAACCGAGGTGCTGCGCCAGCGCCTGCTGGCGCGCGGCCGGGAAAGCCCCGAGGAAATCGAGGCGCGCCTGGCGCGCAACGCCGAGTTCGCCGCCGGCCTGGAGGGCCCGCTGTTCCAACTGGACAACTCCGGTGACCTCGACGACACGCTACGCAGCCTCCTGGCCCGTCTCGGCAGCGACCGCGCATGCGCCTGACCCTGCTCGGCACCGGCGACGCCCGCCAGGTGCCGGTCTACGGTTGCGATTGCCCGGCCTGTCGCAACGCCCGCGCCGACGCCGGCCTGCGTCGCCGTCCCTGTAGCGCGCTGCTGGAGTGCGCCGGCCAGCGCTGGCTGATCGACAGCGGCCTGGTCGATCTCTGCGAGCGCTTCCCGCCCCATAGCCTCGACGGCATCCTCCAGACCCATTACCACGCCGACCACGCCCAAGGCCTGCTGCACCTGCGCTGGGGCCAGGGCCTGGTGATCCCGGTGCACGGCCCGGCCGACCCGGAGGGCCTCGCCGACCTCTACAAGCATCCGGGCATCCTCGATTTCAGCCAGCCCTTCGGCGCCTTCGAGCGGCGCCAGTGGGGCGCGCTGGCGGCGACCGCGCTACCGCTGGTCCACTCGAAGCCGACCTTCGGCTACTTGCTGGAGGGGGCTTCCGAGGAAGGAACGATACGGCGTCTGGCCTACCTCACCGATACCGTCGGGCTGCCGGCGGACAGCGCCTCGCGATTGCTCGCGGCTCCGCTGGACCTGCTGGTGCTGGACTGCTCGATGCCGCCGCAGGAGCGGCCGCCGCGCAACCACAACGACCTGACGCGGGCACTGGAGTGCATCGAATCGCTGCGTCCCCGGCGGGCCGTGTTGACTCACGTCGGGCATGCGCTGGACGCCTGGCTGCTGGACCACCCCGCTGCGTTGCCCGAGGGGGTGGAACTGGCACACGACGGCATGTGCCTGCCGCTGTGAGCGACGCTGTAGCGCCCGGCAAGGCGTTGTGGGCGAAATCAGTCCAGGCTGGGATCGAAGCGGATTCGCCGACCTACCACCAGCGCAAACAGCAGCCAGGCGCCGGATATACCCAGCAGTCCCCAGGCGCACCAGGCGAGGAGGGTGGCGTCGGGCGGCAGGCTCAGCGCCAGGATCGCGCTGGCGATCACCACGAACAGAAGAATGACGGCGGATCGTGACATGGTTTCACTCCCGGAGCCCTCTCCGTCGGGCTCGCTGTTCCTTGTGCCGGCTCAGTGGCGCCGAGGTTCCGTGGCGCCCTTGTCGCTCAGCGGAAGCCTCGCTGGATATTCTTCTCCTCCGCGCTCTATCAGCCAGAGCAGCCCGTAGACGCCGACCGAAAGGGCCAGGGCGGTCAGCGGCAAAGCCAGGATCCACATGTTCTTTCTCCCTTCCGCCCGCCAGCATCCCGGGGACCTGTGCGGCGGTGTAGCGTCGTTGGATGCCGGTCTCCCGGCGCTTGCTTCGTCAGAATGTCCAGGCCTGTTCGTCGGCCGCGGTCACCAGCGCCGTGCCGCGCTCGTCCTCGCCTACGGTGACGATGCGCGGGGATTCTTCGGGCGCCTGGATCACCAGTCGCTGCGCAGCGGGTGCCCACTGCGGTGTTGCGTTGCTGTCCAGCACTACCGGCTTTTCGCCGTTGCGTTCCTGCGTCCTGTCCTCGTCGCCCAGTGCGCTGTTCTGGAAGACTACGAGAGCCAGCAGGGAAAGAAGTCCGGTGCCGACCAGGTTGCGTGAGCTGCTCATGTTCACCTCCATTTCGTAGCTTTGCCAGGCAGATGGCCAAGGTTTGATCCTGAGGGTCTTGTAGCAGCGGTTGTGCCAACTTTTTTCTATAAAAAATCCTTTTAAATCAATGAATTATATATGTGTCCGAGACTCTCTCGCATGCACTTTGCACGGATGGGCATTTTGCCGGTTGCAAAATGCATGATGCTGTCAGCCCAGATGCAGCGCCAGGCTTACGCCGTGGCTGGTGAACCCTAGCGCGGCATAGAAGCGCTGCGCGGTTTCCCGGTCCTGGTGGCTGGAAAGCGCCAGTTTGTAGCAGCCCCAACTGCGCGCGCGCTCCACGGCCCGGCCGATCAGCTCGCGGCCTACGCCCTGGCCGCGGGCGTGGCGGTCGACCACCATGTCTTCGAGAATCGCCGAGCGGGCGAAATCGTGCGCCAGGTGTTCGATCAGATGCAGGGTGCAGGTGCCGAGCAGGCGCTCGCCGCGCTCGGCCACCAGGGTGACCCGGTCGCCGCGCGGTCGTTGCAGCTGGATGGCCAGCAACGCCGGGTCCGGGCGCGGATCGGCGCTACCGAGTTGCTGTAGCAGCAACGACAGGCGCGGCGCGTCGTGCTCGCTGGCGATCCGCACATCGAAGCTGGCGAAGGGGGAGTCCGGTATCCGCGGCTGGCGCGGGGCGTCCGGCAGGTCCTGTGCGGCGGGAATGGCGACGGTCTGGTTCATGCTGCACCTCCAGGGTTGCGGAAAATTATGCGCAGCCTTGGTGGCAGTGGCATGACAAACGCTTTCTCTGCCGTTAACATGCCGCCCGGACGCGGCGCACCGCTCGCCATGTCCGGCGTGTCCCGGTAGCTCAATTGGATAGAGCATCCCCCTCCTAAGGGGAAGGTTGGAGGTTCGACCCCTCTCCGGGACGCCAAATATATCGGGCACTTACCGCAAATCGCTTCTCCTGGGCCAGTTCTTTGTCGGGGCATGGTGGGTGCAGTAAGCCTAAAAGAAAGCCCCGTCCTGAATCGCTCAGACGGGGCTTTTCCATGCCAGCTCAAATGTCTGTCGTCAGCGCCAGCAGGACAACCGGGTGGCCTGCGCCGCTCCCGGTAAGCTCGATCCTCGCTTTCCCTTCTCATCGCGACCTTCGCGCGCATCTTAATCCTCCGAATACCCTACCAAGCGCATCGCTGGATGCAGCTTCGAGATCTTTCACCTTCATCGAGAGCACGTCCTCATTGTGGTTTTCCGGGCAGTTCTAGCCTAGTGCCATTACGTCGAGGTTTGGGCTCGATGTGATGGTGTGCCTGAGGGCGGTGCCGGCAGATCGCATCCAGGCGGATGAGGTGCTGGAGATAGGCGGAATTTTCCGCCGATCAGGAGGGACCAGAAACTTTCCGGACTCTGGCCGTAGGGGGAGTGCGGAATCATTGCAGATCCTGGCCAAGCCATGCCGGAAAATCTTCCGGTACATGGCGGGAAAGTCTCCGGCACATGCGACGGGCACGCTTTTGTACCCGTATCGGGAGGGATCCCTCGGCGGTGGGTCCGACAAGGTAGGTTTTTCTCACTTTCCCCCATTAGTAGTGGTCGTGATCTGCGGTGCCTGACTGTCTCCTCAAAATTGTGGGCACGGTCGCGCGACCCTCTCCTGAAAATTCAGGAATTTCGTCCCCAGCTCAAAAGAACGTTTTGCGTCCTTTAGCCAGTGCGAGATACCGGGAGTTTTCCTGCATTGCAGGAGATCCGAACTGGCGATTTTCCGGTTTGGCCGGGGTGTCGTTTCATCGTCCTTGGGCATAGCGGGACGGTATCCTCATTGGCCGTCCTCCATTGGAGTTTTTGCCCCCGACGGTGGCCGCAAGGCAGGCCGACTGCTCCACCTCGTCCGAGGTCGGTAGATTCCTGGCTTAATCACCTTGGCCGCGCGCTTGCTCCCGTCTGGATCACGGACAGAAATTTGCGTAAACGCCGTCGGTTCTTAAGACTGGCTCACGGAATACAGTGAACATCTATACGAAACTCGACTGCCGGATATGATCGGCACTGGATTTGGGGCGAATAGTAAGCCGGGTAGATGATCGAGGGGGCTTCATTGGCGAACAGGGATGTGGCAGGAAATGGAGGTTCTTTGTAGGTGCTCATCAAATTCCGCTCGACTTTCTAACAGCGAGACGCGAGAGAGTGGGCTGGGCGCGCTAAGCACGTCCACGAATCACTCTGCACCATGTTTGTCCGGTTTCGCAGTTGCGGGCCGGGCTTTTTATTGTCCCGGAGAAAGGATAGATGAGAATTAAGACACGTATATCAGCCCTGAGGATGTCGCTTTTTATGGTGTGCTTATTGCCTTCGCTATTTTTTGCTCGGGACGTTAATGCAAAACAGTTTTATTGGGTTTTGGCATTTCCTTCTGCCGTTTCTGGGGGGAGCTACAGCTCACCGTCGTCGGCGTGCGCTGTTGTGTTCGACTATTTCAAGTCGAGAACTAACTGGATCGAATCCGTGGAGCCTGTGCGAAGAAATGACAGGACTTTTGATTGCTTTGCGCGCGGCACGGATCCTTCTGGAAGTGCGCACTCTGGAAATGTTGGAGCTATCTCTAGATTTGGCGATTCGTGTCCTTTAGGTGCTGAATATAATGCGGAAACAGGCAGTTGTGATTGTCGGTCAGGGTATGAAATGGATGACTCTGGCTGTAAGCTTCCAGATAAAAACGGCCCCGAAAAGGGACCGCCTCCACCAGAGGGCTGCGCAGGAAATCCGGTCAATATCACCAATGGCAACAAATACCAAGTTGAACACGACTTAAGTATTCCGATCCCGTTGAACCGGTACTACAACGGCCTGGACGGCTTGTGGCGTCATTCGTATTCTGCGCGTATAACCCGCAAGGGTGATGGCTTCCTACTCTACCGCGAAAACGGAAAAGCCTCGGAGTTCACGGGGTCGGGAAACGATCTAACCTCCATCACAGACCTGGGTAGACTCAGCCGGTTATCAGGGGGATTTATATATGCCTCCGAACTCAACGAAGTGATGGAGTTCGACCAGAATGGAATACTCACTAAACTCACCACCAAGGAAGGTCGCAAATATCGTGTAGAGCGAGGCGCTAATCTTACGATTGGCGACGAGCATGGCAACAAGCTCGTTCTCTCGGAGGGAGCCAACCATCAACTCCTTCGCGCTCAGACAGGGGGTATATCCATTGAGTACACATACGACAAGGAACAGCGACTCACATCGGTAACACGGACAGATGGGCAATACAGCACGAAAACACAGTACCTCTATGACGACCCGAGGAACATAAAACTACTTACAGGCATCCAGGATAACAATAATCGCCGCTTCGCCACCTGGGCCTACGACAACCAAGGCCGCGCCATCTCCAGCGAACACGCCAACGGCGCCGAAAAGGTCTCCCTCGCCTACAACGATGACGGCTCCACCACCGTCACCAACGAATACGGCAAGCAGGCCACCTACCGCTTCCAGGTGATCCAGGGCATCAAACGCATCGTCGCCATCGAAGGCGAACCCTCTCCCAACTGCCCCAGCAGCAATTCCACCTTCACCTACGATGACCAGGGCCTGCTCACCAGCAAACGCGACAACAACGGCAACCTGACCACCTACCAGTACAACGCCCGTGGCCTGGAGACCTCGCGCACCGAGGCCGCCGGCACCCCGCAGGCGCGCACCATCACAACCGACTGGCACCCGACCCTGTTCCTCCCGGTGCAGGTCAGCGAGCCCGGCCGGATCACCCGCTACCAGTACGACGCCGAGGGACGCAAGACCGGCGAGACCGTCACCACCCGCTGACAAGGACGACACCCATGCGCATCCCCCCATACTTCCCCCGTCTCGGCGCCCTCGCCCTGGCCTGCGCCCTGGCCCTGCCCGCGCAGGCGGCCGAGCGCGCCTGGAGCTACAGCTACAACGCCCTCGGCCTGATCGAGCGCGCCGACGGTCCGCGCACCGATGTGCAGGACGTCACCCTCTATGCCTACGACAGTCGCGGCAACCTGACCCAGGTGACCAACGCCCTCGGCCAGGTCACCCGCCTCGGCGACTATGACGAGCGCGGCAAGCCCGGCAGCATCACCGATGCCAACGGCGTCACCAGCAGCCTCGCCTACACCGGCGTCGACGGCTGGCTGGCCTCCGTCAGCACCGCCGGCAGCACCACCCGCTTCGACTATGACGCGGTCGGTCAGATCACCCGCGTCACCCGTGGCGACGGCAGCTGGCTGAGCTACGAATACGACGACGCACGGCGCCTGGTAGCGATCGGCAACAACCTCGGCGAACGCCTCGAATACGACGTCGACACCAAGGGCAATCGCACCGCCCAGCGCATCAAGGACGCCAGCGGCAGCCTGGTGCGCCAGCAGCAATGGGCCTACGACGAGCTTGGCCGGCTGCTCCGTGCGGTCGGCGCCGGCGGCCAGACACGCAGCTTCGCCTACGACCTCAACGACAATCCGGTCGGCGAAACCAACCCGCGCCAGTTCGCCCACAGCCAGGCCTTCGATGCCCTCGACCGGCTGGTCGGCCAGAGCGATCCCCTCGGCGGCAAGACCCGACTCGCCTACGACGCCCAGGACAACCTCACCGAGGTCAAGGACCCGCGCGGTGTCACCACCCGCTACGAATACGACGGCCTCGGCAACCTGACCCGACTGGTCAGCCCGGACAGCGGCACCACCACCTTCGAGCACGACGCCGCCGGCAACGTCATCCGCCGCACCGACGCTCGCGGTGCGGTCACCGAGTATCGCTACGACGCCCTCAATCGGCTGGTCGAGCGCCGCTCGCCGAGCGACCCGAGCCTCGACGTACAGTACCGCTACGACCTCACCGCCGACGGCAACAAGGGCATCGGCCGCCTGGGCGCCATCGATGGCGCTCGCGACAGCCTGGTGTACCGCTACGACGAGCGCGGCAACCTGGTCGAGCAGGTGCGCAGCATCCGCCTCGACCAGCAGACCCTGCTCGACCGCGTGACCTACCGCTACGACGCGGCCAACCAACTGCTGGAGATCGGCTACCCCTCCGGCCTCGCCATCGGCTACCCGCGCAACGCCGGCGGCCAGGTCGCCAGCGTGACCCTGGCAGTGGGCGACAAGGCGCCGAGCCCCCTGGTCGGGCAGATCGCCTACCTGCCCTTCGGCCCGCTGCAGCGCCTGACCTGGGGCAACGGCATCGCCCTCAGCCGCGAGTACGACCAGGACTACCAACTGCTGCGGCAGAAGGTCGGCCCCTGGCAGAGCGACTACCAGCACGATGCCAATGGCAATATCCAGCAGCACCGCCATAGCCTCTGGGGCACCCTGGACTACCAGTACGACCCGCTGGACCGCCTGACCGAGGAACGCGGCGTCCAGGGCGGGCGCAGCTATGCCTACGACGCGGTCGGCAACCGCACCCAACGCAGCGACAACCCCGCCTCAGGCGGCACCGCCAGCAGCCAGGACTACCAGTACGCGCCCGACAGCAACCGATTGACCGCCATCGGCGCGCAAGCGGTGACCAGCGACGCCGCCGGCAACCTCACCCAGGACCGCGCCGCGCGCAAACTGGCCTACGACGCCCAGGGCCGCCTGCAAAGCGTCAGCCTCGACGGCCAGCAGGTCGCCGAATACCGCTACAACGCCCTCGGCCAGCGCATCGTCAAGCTCACCCCCGAGAGCGTCACCACCTACCTCTACGGTCCCGACGGCCAATTGCTCGGCGAAGCCGAACACGACGGCAGCGGCCGGAAACTGCGAGCCCAGTACTACCTGTGGCTGGACAGCCTGCCGCTGGCCACCATCGACGCCGACTACGACGCCCAGGGCAAGGTCGGCAACCCGACCCTGCTCTACCTCCATGGCGACCACCTCGACACCCCGCGCCTGGCCACCGACGCCAGCGGCCAGATCGCCTGGCAGTGGCAGTCCGACGCCTTCGGCCGCGGCGAAGCGCTGAGCCAGGGCAGCACCCAGGTCAACCTGCGCTTCCCCGGGCAGTACTACGATGCGGAGAGCGGGCTGCACTACAACTACTTCCGCGACTATGATCCGGAGACTGGGCGGTATGTGGAGAGTGATCCGATTGGACTAAGTGGGGGAGTGAACACATACGGATATGTACAGGGAGCCCCCCTCAACCGTATTGATCCTTTAGGTCTAGCAGCAATAGAGATTGATATTCCTAAATCAGCATACGATTGGATACCCGAAAATATTCGATTACCTGCGGGAAGACTGTTAGGGGGAGCATTGCTGGTGGCTAGTATTTCCGGAGCTACGCCACAAGCTGACAGCGATACAAAAGAGCAAAACTGCCCAAAAGACTGCCCGCCGTGCAAGACAATTAGCGGCAGGATCATTCCTGTTGGAACCTTGGGCTATAGACCATTAGACATTATTCCAGACGACGAAATGCAACACGGGGTTTATGGATCTCATCACAACATGTTTGTTGCCAATCAGAACCCCAACAATTGCCGATGCTTCTGGCAGAAGAAAAACTACGTATTAAAACCTGAGCAGCTTCCGAAAAACGCAGTTCCAGTAGAGCCGTTTATAAACTGAGGTTACTCATGAGATATTCAAATGGAAAAAAAGTAGAGCTGGGAGACAAAATTGATCTTGGCGACGGAGATACAGCTATAATTGTCGGAATCATTGATGAGAATCTCTACTCAGAAGAATACCCCAAAAGTGATTGGGAATACTTAAAATCAGGACTATTGATGCTCACAAGAGACTCAACACTACTCCACTACCCAAAAATAGAAGACGAGATAAAACTAATAAGCAGAAAAAATCAAGTAAATTGAAGGTCTCCAACCATCTTTAAGACCAACTTAAACCTTGTCGCATTCCAGATGGTGTCTTTGATGCTAATTACGGCGAGCTTGCAAGCATGCTGGCAGGCTTAGTTAAGTCAAACCTCGATATCGAACTGGGGGAGCTGTGGCGCCGGCCCGGTCCCCTTTATGGTCCGTAGCTCAATTGGTTAGAGCATCCCCCTCCTAAGGGGAAGGTTGGAGGTTCGACCCCTCTCCGGGACGCCATTTCATGCTCTGCTCCAGCTTCCCTCGCCGCTTCGACAGTCCGCTTGCCGTCACTTTCTCCGATAGCTTTTCTTGCCGCCCGGCGTCAGGCAGTACACCCCTCCGCGCGGGCCCGTGCAGAACGAGCCGCTGCCACAGGCACAGCCCTGCGTCGTGCCTTGCAGACGCTGTACGGCGGGTTGTCCGGTACCTCCGCCGGCGTTGCCGAAGTAGGCCGCGCAACTGCGCTTCGAGGCGCTGATGGAGCCGTCGTTGCAGAGGAAGATATCGCAGAGAAAAGGGGACAGATTTATTTTTACTACTCTAATTTCAGCGACTGCGCCCACGCTGAACTACTCAAAGCAAATAACTCGCTAAACCATGCGCCCTTGCCTAGGCATCGCGAAATTCCTTTACGGCATCTGAACTGGAGTCTCCATGCTAGAAAAATTAGAGTGGAGAAAATAAATCTGTCCCCTTTATGGTCGTATGAGGAATGTTCGGGTGGAAGCGTTAAGATCACTAGCGCCGGGGCAGAATCTCTGACAGTACCTATGCGACCTACACCAATACTGATGGCACAACCCTGAACCTAACCGCAGGACGGTACGCCGAGCTTTGAAGCATGAACAGCTGGATCCTGAAGTGAATCGTAGCCACAGAGATGTGGCTATCGGCTACAATCGGCGCCTGTCAGTCTGGAGGATGCCATGTACGCGATGCTCACCGGTGCAACCCTGCTCATATTTGCAGTGGCTGCGAGGCTTCTAGCGCGTAGCGCCATACACCCCTCGGTCGCTATGCCTATCACCTGGGGGCTAGGTCTCATCGGTGTCAGTCTAGCATCGTTGATAGGGTTCTACCGTGTCGAGTCTGATGCACTGCTAATTTTTCTGTTTGGTGTGATGTCATTCTCCCTCTCCGCTGGGTGTTTCTCGTTTCTTTACAACGGTTACTTTCGTGCGCCGAGTTCAAATTTTCTGTTCGATAGCGAACTTCGGACCAGGGCGCTCGTAATCTTTTTCTGCTTGGCGCACATCGTATTTCTTACGGTAATTTATAGAGACTTGTCTTCTATAGCTCCAACACTGCGCGAGGCTGCGTATATGGCGCGCGCCCAGTCTGTATCCGGTGAGCCCGTTTTAAGCTCGCTCTCAATGAACTATTTACAGCTTGGACAGACCGTCATACCACTTGTGGTTTTACTATACTTGCGCGGTAAGTGTGGAGTCCTAGGCTTCTTGGCTATATCTGTTCCATGGATGGGGGTTATCTTGCTCGCAAGTGGTCGAGCATCACTTATGCAGATGCTTGTCGGGTTATTCTTTATCTACATACTTGTCAAGGGGAGTCCTTCTTTAAAAAGCCTTCTTGTAATAGGTTTGGCAATGTTTTTAGTTATTGCTGTTGGCGCTGTCGCTACATCCAAGATTCAATTTCATGAAGGTGATGGGATCTCGACTCTTTTCATAGAGCTCTATCGTCATGTGGCGGGATATGCTTTGCAAGGGCCTGTTCTCTTCGATAGGTACTATCAGGGCTCAATACATTTAGAGCCATATTGGTCGCCGCTAAATGGCTTTTGCAGCATATTGGCTACAGTTGGTCTCTGCCAGAAACCCCCTCTTCATCTTGACTTCTATGAGTATGCGCCTGGTGAACTCGGCAACGTTTACTCGATGTTCTTCTCAATGTATCCGCACTATGGCGCTTTGGGCGTAATAGGAGTGATGGCTCTGTATGGAATGCTTTGCTCTTATGCATACTGTAAAGCGAAGAAAGGTAGCCTATACTTTACAGTCCTTTCCTCGTACCTCTTTTCTGCCATTGTCTTTTCCCTGTTCAGTGACCAGATATCCACCTCCTGGTGGTTCTACGTCAAGATGACAATAATTCTTGGAATTCTGTGCTTCGTATTCAGGCGAGATCGAATGTTCGTGATCCGCCTTCCACAAGCTGGGTAATCATCAGTGGTTTGTATTGTGCTGTATATGGCTTTCGTTAGAAATCCCTCTCAAACTCCCTAGCATCTGCATCAATGGCGTCCCTCTTCGGGACGCTATGTGCCAAACTTCCGTCGTTCCGCGTTGCAGGAAAGAATATCTCCATACCATATCTCGTATGCATATGCGCCAACTCCATAAGGAGAGAAATTATTTGGCAATGAGCTAATATTCGAGTGAATTTCATGCTTCTTGCCGTTAATGTGTAGACAGTATTTATTACCTGGGCTCTACCTTGGGGACTCCCCGCATCGCTCCTGATGTCTCTGAGCTTGTTTTCACCTCTTGGGATTGCCTTGCCGCCTGTCTTCGTCACCATCGGGGCGCGGCAAGCGACTGTTTCCAGTGCCTGACTGTGTAGAATTCCCATAGAGGCTTGGTACGTCGCCCAGAAGGCTGGATGCTTCGGATGCCGTTTGCATACGCTTGTCACTTCCATGTTTTACATAACGATACATGAACCTTGACAGCTCCTTCCGACGGGGCTTATAAGTGGCGCCATCAGGTCGTGCGCATCAGCGTCGATGTCGCGGGACCGAACCTAACGCATACGCACAGAGCAAATGGGCTCTCCCGGGGTTACCCGGGAGGGCCTTTTTTCGTCCCGAAAAAATAACAACAAGAGGTGGTACCCATGCGTCACGGCGATATTTCCAGCAGCAACGACACCGTCGGAGTGGCGGTGGTCAACTACAAGATGCCGCGCCTGCACACCGCGGCGGAGGTCCTGGACAACGCCCGGAAGATCGCCGACATGATCGTTGGCATGAAGCAGGGCCTGCCCGGCATGGACCTGGTGGTGTTCCCCGAGTACAGCCTGCAGGGCATCATGTACGATCCGGCGGAGATGATGGAAACCGCGGTGGCGATCCCCGGCGAGGAAACCGAGATATTCTCCCGCGCCTGCCGCAAGGCCAACGTCTGGGGCGTATTCTCCCTCACCGGCGAACGGCACGAGGAGCATCCGCGCAAGGCGCCGTACAACACCCTGGTGCTGATCGACAACAACGGCGAGATCGTCCAGAAGTACCGCAAGATCATTCCCTGGTGCCCCATCGAGGGCTGGTATCCCGGTGGCCAGACCTACGTCAGCGAAGGGCCGAAGGGCATGAAGATCAGCCTGATCATCTGCGACGACGGCAACTACCCGGAAATCTGGCGCGACTGCGCGATGAAGGGCGCCGAGCTGATCGTGCGCTGCCAGGGCTACATGTATCCGGCCAAGGACCAGCAGGTGATGATGGCCAAGGCCATGGCCTGGGCCAACAACTGCTATGTGGCGGTGGCCAACGCCGCCGGCTTCGACGGCGTGTATTCCTACTTCGGCCACTCGGCGATCATCGGCTTCGACGGTCGTACCCTCGGTGAGTGCGGCGAGGAGGAAATGGGTATCCAGTACGCCCAGCTGTCGCTTTCGCAGATCCGCGATGCGCGCGCCAACGATCAGTCGCAGAACCACCTGTTCAAGATCCTCCACCGCGGCTACAGCGGCTTGCAGGCGTCCGGCGATGGCGACCGGGGCCTGGCGGAGTGTCCGTTCGAGTTCTACCGCACCTGGGTCACCGACGCCGAGAAGGCGCGCGAGAATGTCGAGCGACTGACCCGCTCGACTACCGGTGTGGCGCAATGCCCGGTCGGCCGGCTGCCCTACGAGGGACTGGAGAAGGAGGCCTGACGGCAGACGCCGCCAGCCCGGCGTGCCGTCGTGCGGCACGCCGTCTCCGCCATTTCCCCCTGTGGCAGAAGGAGTTTCATCCATGCCTTTTCTGAGCGACATGCTTGACCAGTCCCGCCGGCAGCAGGACGAGGAACAGGCCCTGGCGCGGGAGAATCTTGCCGAGGCAAGTCTGCTCCAGGCCCACCTGAGTCACCGCAGCGCCCTGCACAGCCGTTTCCGTTTCGACCCGGCGGCGGTGATGGACTGCCTGCGCGCCGAGGTGCTCGGCCAGGAACCGGCGCTACAGGCCGTCGAGGACATGCTCAAGGTGGTTCGCGCGGACATCGCCGACCCGCGCCGTCCGCTGTTCAGCGCGCTGTTCCTCGGCCCCACCGGGGTCGGCAAGACCGAGATCGTGCGCGCCCTGGCCAGGGCCCTGCACGGCGACGCCGAGGGGTTCTGCCGGGTGGACATGAACACCCTGTCCCAGGAGCACTATGCCGCCGCCCTCACCGGTGCGCCGCCGGGCTACGTCGGGGCGAAGGAGGGCACCACCCTGTTGGAGCAGGACAAGCTGGACGGCAGTCCCGGGCGCCCCGGCATCGTTCTCTTCGACGAACTGGAAAAGGCCAGCCCGGAAGTGGTCCATGCGTTGCTCAACGTACTCGACAACGGCCTGCTGCGGGTCGCTTCCGGCGAACGCACCTACCATTTCCGCAATACCCTGGTGTTCATGACCAGCAATCTCTGCGCCCATGAGATCCAGCGCTACGACGAGCGTCGCCAGCGCCTGCCCTGGCGCCTGCTGCCGGTCGGCGGCGAGCGCCGGCGGCGGGACATCGACGGGATGGTCCGGGCCCGGCTGCTGAAGACTTTCTCGCCGGAGTTCGTCAATCGTCTCGATAGCGTGGTCACCTTCAACTGGATCGAACGCGACGTCGTCGCGCGCCTGGTCGAGCTGGAGGTGCAGCGGCTCAACCGGCGCCTGGAGAAGCATCGCTGTCGCCTGGAGGCGACCCCCGAGGTGCTGGCGAAGATCGCCCGCGCCGGCTTCGACCGGCAGTTCGGCGCTCGTGCGTTGCGCCGCAGCGTCCGTCATCATCTCGAGGTACCGCTGGCCGAGCATCTGCTCGACCACCACCAGCCGGGCGACGGGAACTGCACGACCTACCTGGCGAGCCTGGAGCACGAGCGGGTTCGCTTCGTGCGGCGCTGAGCGACAGTCACAGGAGAGGAAACGGATGGGATCGCACCAGGAGCGGCCGCTGATCGGCCTGCTGTTCTCCGAAACCGGCGTCACCGCCGATATCGAGCGCTCGCAGCGCTATGGCGCATTGCTTGCGGTCGAGCAACTGAACCGCGAGGGCGGCGTCGGCGGTCGCCCGATCGAAACGCTGTCCCAGGACCCTGGCGGCGACCCGGACCGCTATCGGCTGTGCGCCGAGGACTTCATTCGCAACCGGGGGGTACGGTTCCTCGTGGGCTGCTACATGTCGCACACGCGCAAGGCGGTGATGCCGGTGGTCGAGCGCGCCGACGCGCTGCTCTGCTACCCGACCCCCTACGAGGGCTTCGAGTATTCGCCGAACATCGTCTACGGCGGTCCGGCGCCGAACCAGAACAGTGCGCCGCTGGCGGCGTACCTGATTCGCCACTACGGCGAGCGGGTGGTGTTCATCGGCTCGGACTACATCTATCCGCGGGAAAGCAACCATGTGATGCGCCACCTGTACCGCCAGCACGGCGGCACGGTGCTCGAGGAAATCTACATTCCGCTGTATCCCTCCGACGACGACGTGCAGCGCGCCGTCGAGCGCATCTACCAGGCGCGCGCCGACGTGGTCTTCTCCACCGTGGTGGGCACCGGCACCGCCGAGCTGTATCGCGCCATCGCCCGTCGCTACGGCGATGGCAGGCGGCCGCCGATCGCCAGCCTGACCACCAGCGAGGCGGAGGTGGCGAAGATGGAGAGCGACGTGGCAGAGGGGCAGGTGGTGGTCGCGCCTTACTTCTCCAGCATCGATACGCCCGCCAGCCGAGCCTTCGTCCAGGCCTGCCATGGTTTCTTCCCGGAGAACGCGACCATCACTGCCTGGGCCGAGGCGGCCTACTGGCAGACCTTGTTGCTCGGCCGCGCCGCGCAGGCCGCAGGCAACTGGCGGGTGGAAGACGTGCAGCGGCACCTGTACGACATCGACATCGACGCGCCCCAGGGGCCGGTCCGGGTGGAGCGCCAGAACAACCACAGCCGCCTGTCTTCGCGCATCGCGGAAATCGATGCGCGCGGCGTGTTCCAGGTCCGCTGGCAGTCGCCCGAACCGATTCGCCCCGATCCTTATGTCGTCGTGCATAACCTCGACGACTGGTCCGCCAGCATGGGCGGGGGAGCGCTCCCATGAGCGCCAACTCGCTGCTCGGCAGCCTGCGCGAGTTGCAGGTGCTGGTACTCAACCCGCCGGGAGAGGTCAGCGACGCCCTGGTCTTGCAGCTGATCCGCATCGGTTGTTCGGTGCGCCAGTGCTGGCCGCCGCCGGAAGCCTTCGACGTGCCGGTGGACGTGGTCTTCACCAGCATTTTCCAGAATCGCCACCACGACGAGATCGCTGCGCTGCTCGCTGCCGGAACTCCGCGCACTACCCTGGTGGCGCTGGTGGAGTACGAAAGCCCCGCGGTGCTCTCGCAGATCATCGAGCTGGAGTGCCACGGCGTGATCACCCAGCCGCTCGACGCCCACCGGGTGCTGCCTGTGCTGGTATCGGCGCGGCGCATCAGCGAGGAAATGGCGAAGCTGAAGCAGAAGACCGAGCAGCTTCAGGAACGCATCGCCGGCCAGGCCCGGATCAACCAGGCCAAGGCGTTGCTGATGCAGCGCCATGGCTGGGACGAGCGCGAGGCGCACCAGTACCTGTCGCGGGAAGCGATGAAGCGGCGCGAGCCGATCCTGAAGATCGCTCAGGAGTTGCTGGGAAACGAGCCGTCCGCCTGAGCGATCCGGGCCGACCAGAACAATAACAAGAGGGGTATCGTCATGATGCTGGGACTGGTTCTGCTGTACGTTGGCGCGGTGCTGTTTCTCAATGCCGTCTGGTTGCTGGGCAAGATCAGCGGTCGGGAGGTGGCGGTGATCAACTTCCTGGTCGGCGTGCTGAGCGCCTGCGTCGCGTTCTACCTGATCTTTTCCGCAGCAGCCGGGCAGGGCTCGCTGAAGGCCGGAGCGCTAACCCTGCTATTCGCTTTTACCTATCTGTGGGTGGCCGCCAACCAGTTCCTCGAGGTGGACGGCAAGGGCCTCGGCTGGTTCTGCCTGTTCGTCAGCCTCACCGCCTGCACCGTGGCGATCGAGTCGTTCGCCGGCGCCAGTGGTCCGTTCGGCCTGTGGAACGCGGTCAACTGGACAGTCTGGGCGTTGCTCTGGTTCTGTTTCTTCCTGCTACTGGGGCTGTCCCGCAGCATCCAGAAGCCGGTGGCCTACCTGACCCTGGCCAGCGCCATATTCACCGCCTGGTTGCCCGGCCTGCTGCTGCTCGGGCAGGTGCTCAAGGCATAGCAGGAAGTCGGAAAGGGATGGCGGCTTGCCGCCATCCCGTCCCTTCCGAACTCCTAGCCGAGCGGCCAGTTGATCACCACGACGGCGTCGTTGTAGTCGTTGTCGGTGCCGTCTTCAGAGCCGACCAGGGCGAAGTTCAGCTCGTTGGTCAGGATTACCTGTGCCGAGACCAGATCCGAGGGGCGGCCGTTGACGCTGACCTGGACCTGTACCTTGCCACTGCTGCCGGAGTTGAGCACCTGGGTGCCGATGACGGCGTTATTGGTGCTTTGCCCGCTGAAGGTCGCGGCCGTCTCGTTGTTGACCAGCACGTTCACCGTCTGGGTTCCGGACGAGTTGGCGAAGGCGGTGACGCCGAACCGGGTGTTGGCGGGAAGGGTGAACACTCCTTGTGTTGCCATGGTGTATCTCCACTGAATACCTGGCCTGCCTTTTCAGGCAGCCGTCTGGCGCGCGGTATGGCGTGTCGGGAGAAATCCGCAGTCCTTGGCGGCAGGCGATGCGCAGGCAGGAAGGACGCATCGTTCAGCCAATCTACGCCGTCGACCGGGCGCGACCACTGCTAGAGTTCGCAGGAGGGCTACAGGGGTGTCCTGGCACTGGCGATGCATGGCCCGGTGCCGGACTGCGGCAGCGGCCTGCCGTGCCGGCTCGTTCGATTGTTACGCTGTCTGTAACGATCTATTGCCGATGCCGGCAGGCCAGGGGCGATTGTCTCGAAATATACTGCGTCACCTGGTCGCCGCAGCGGCGACGGCTACCCACTGGCCGTCGTCCGGGTCGCCGGTTCCATCCCGGCCGCGCCAACCCCCGCATTCAGGCCCCGCTGCGGCGACTGCATTCCCGCTGGATTCGAGGCTCGTACCCTATGACTCCCGATCAACGATTTGCCCGTTGGGTTCAAGTCGCTATCGCGGTATTCGTGTTGCTGTTCGTCTACTTCCTGGTCGCCGACCTGTGGATGCCGCTCACCCCGCAGGCCCAGTTGACCCGGCCGGTGGTGCGCGTCGCGCCGCGTGTCAGCGGTCAGGTCGCCGAGGTGCTGGTGTCCAACAACGGCCACGTGCAGCCCGGCGAAGTATTGTTCCGCCTCGATCCCGAGCCTTTCCGACTGGCCGTGCGCCAGGCCGAACTGGCACTGGAGGAAGCCGAGCGCACCAACCGCGAACTGGATGCCGCCATCGCCTCGGCCAAGGCCGACCTCCTGGCCGCGCGCAGCAGCGCCGGCGAGCTGGACAGCGAGGCGCGCCGCACCGCCCAACTGGTGCAGCGCCACCATGTGTCGCAGCAGATGCACGAGCAGGTCAGCGCCCAGGCCCAGGCCGCCCGTGCCCGGGTCGCCGCGGCCCAGGCGCGGATCGGCGAGCTGACCGCGCGACGCGGCACGGCCGGCGAGGACAACCTGCGCCTGCGCCAGGCGCGCAATGCCCTGGCCCAGGCTCGTCTGCAACTGCAATACAGCAGCGTCCGGGCCGACCGCGCCGGGACCCTGAGCAACCTGCAACTGACCCCGGGCACCTACGTTCCGGCCGGAACGCCGGTGGCGGCGCTGGTGGACGACCGTATCGACATCGTCGCCGACTTCCGCGAGAAATCGCTGCGCTACGTGCGCCCTGGCGACCGTGCGGCGGTGGTGTTCGACGCGCGTCCCGGCGAAGTGTTCGGCGCGCGGGTGGCGGCCATCGACGCCGGGGTCAAGGAGGGCCAGTTGGACGCCAACGGCGACCTCGCCGCGCCGGTCACCTCCGACCGCTGGGTCCGCGACGCCCAGCGCCAGCGCCTGCACGTGGTGCTCGACGAACTTCCCGAAGGCCTGCTGCCCACCGGTGCCAAGGCCACCGTGCAGCTCTATCCCGGCGACGGCCTGAGCCATCTGCTCGGTCGCGCGCAGATCGTCGCCATCAGCCTGCTGCACTACGTCTACTGACGCCATGCCGGCCAAGCTCGCGATGTCCGCCAACGACCTGCGTCAGTGCCTGCGCATCGCCGGCGGCGGCACCCTGGGGTTCTTCGTCTGCAAGCTGATGAACTGGGACTACGGCTCGTTCTTCGGCGTCTACCCGATGCTGCTGCTCGGCCTGACGCCGGTGATCAACCTGCACATCGTCCGCCAGTTCCTCGCCAACTCCGTGGTGATCAGCGTCGAGGTACTGGTGCTGTACGGGTTGTTCGGCGACCGGCCGCTGCTGATGACGCCTATCGTCTTCGGCCTCTTCGTCTACCGCTTCGCCCTGATGGCGCGCGGCCCGCTGTTCTTCTTCGGCGCACTGAGTTCGGTGTTCCTCTCGATGCTGCTGCACTTTGCCAGCTATCCGGACGTCGATCTGTTCGACATGCTCGCCAGCAACATGGTTGCCACCTGGCTGACGGTGGCCATCGCCGTGCTGATGTTCTACCTGTTCCCCGACGTCGAACCGCGGCCGCCGCGCCAGGCGCCGGCCAAGGACGCCCCCAGCCGGCGCCACGAGACGCTGCTCGGGGCCACGGTGGCGACCCTGTCCTTCGTGGTCTTCCAGACCTTCGACCTGAAGGACTCGCTGTCGGCGCAGATCGCCTCGATCCTGGTGTTGTTTCCCATGCACTGGAAGGGCGTGCACTTCGCTGGGCGCATCCGCGCCCTCGGTACGCTGCTTGGCTGTGCGCTGGCGGTGGGCTTGCAGGTGCTGCTCTACGATCACTACGACATCCTGCCCTTCGTCGCCCTGTTGCTGTGGATCTCGGCGATGTTCTGCGCGCGCATCCACATGCTGGAGAACGGCGTACCGGGGATCGGTTTCGGCGCGCTGACCACCCTGGCGATCGTCCTCGGCCAGTACCTGACGCCAACCCACGACATGATGTACAGCGTGCTCTACCGATTTACCTCGGTGTGCTTCGCGGTGCTGATCACGCTGATGACGGTGCTGGTGATCCACCTGTTCCTCAACCGCTTCGCCGCCACCCGGCACTACAGCCACTGAGGCCTCAGGCGCGCCGGCCCGGCCAGTTGACCAGCGCGACGCCGAGCATCACCAGCAGCATGCCGCCGATCGCCGCCGGCGCCAGGCGCTCGTCGAACAGCAGCCAGGAGGCCAGCGCGGTCACTGGCGGCACCAGGTAGAACAGGCTCGCCACCTTCGATGCGGCGCCATGCCGGATCAGCGTGTAGAGCAGGCCGACGGCGCCGAACGAGAGTCCCAGCACCAGCCAGCCGAGGGTCAGCACGAACGGCGTGCTCCACTGCACCTCGCGGCTTTCGAAAAGCAGCGCGGCGAGGCCGAGCAGGGCGCCGCTGGCCAGGTACTGGACGACGCCGCCGGTGCGCAGGTCCATGCCGCCGCAGAAGCGCTTCTGGTACAGCGTGCCGCAGGTGATCGCCGCCAGCGCCACCAGCACCGCGGCCCAGGCCAGGCCGTCGGCGCCACCGTGGATGCGGCCGAGCACCACCAGGGCTACGCCAGCCAGGCCGAGCGCCAGTCCCAGCCATTGCCGGCGGCTGACCCGCTCGCCGAGCCAGATGCCGGCCAGGGCCGCGGTAGCCAGCGGTTGCAGGCCGACCAACAGGGAGGTCAGGCCGGCCGACATGCCGTGCTCGATGGCGAGGAACACCCCGCCCAGGTACAGGCCATGGACCAGCAGGCCGGCGACCGCGACATGCCCGGCCAGCCGTGCCGAGCCCGGCCAGGGCGCACGGCTGAGCAGGGCGAAGGCGGCCAGCAGGGCGGCCGCGAGGAGCAGGCGGATGGCCAGGAAGGTGAAGGGCTCGGCGTACGGCAGGCCGAACTTGGCGCCGAGGAATCCAGTGCTCCAGAGCAGCACGAAGAGCAGCGGCATGCCGCTGCCGAGCCAGGCGGGTGTGCGCATGCAAGGTCCTCGTCGGGAGGTGGCGGGACGGTCGTGGCGCCCCGCGCGTGTCGGTGTCAGTCCAGCAGCGAGCGGCCTCGCTCCAGGTAGGCGCGCATTTCCGCCTCGGGCACCATGCCGCCGCCGGTGGCCCAGACCAGGTGGGTAGCATTGGCCAGGCGCGCCGAGGTCAGCCCCATGCGTTCGCGATAGCCCTGCGGCTCACGGGTGACCCGGGCGATGCCCGGCGCGCCGGCCAGGGCCGAGGGTTCCAGGCGGATGCCCTGGCTGCGCTCGAGCAAGGCGAGCAGGCGGAACAACTCGTCGTCGTCCACCGTGTAGTAGCCGTCGAGCAGGCGCTGCATGGCGCGGCCGACGAAGCCCGACGGACGCCCCACCGCCAGGCCATCGGCGGCGGTGCGGTTGTCGATGCCGAAGTCCTGCACCGAAACCTGCTCGTGGCGGCCGGTATAGACGCCGAGGAACATGCAGGGCGAATGGGTCGGCTCGGCGAACAGGCAGTGCACCGCGTCGCCGAACGCCAGCTTGAGGCCGAAGGCCACCCCGCCGGGACCGCCGCCGACCCCGCAGGGCAGATGGACGAACAGCGGGTGCTCGCTGTCGACGCGGATGCCGGCGGCGTCCAACTGGCCGCGCAGTCGCTCGGCGGCGACGGCGTAGCCGAGGAACAGGTCGCGGGAGTTTTCGTCGTCGACGAAATGGGTGTAGGGATCGCCGGCCGCTTCGCGGCGGCCCTGTTCCACCGCGACACTGTAGTCGGAGGCGTACTCCACCACCGTCACGCCGTGGGCGCGCAGCTTGTCCTTCTTCCACTGGCGGGCGTCGGCGGACATGTGCACGCTGGCCTGGAAGCCCAGCGCGGCGCCGATGATGCCGATGGAAAGGCCCAGGTTGCCGGTGGAGCCCACCGCTATCCGGTGGCGGGCGAAGAATGCCCGGCAATCCGCCTCGGCCAGCCGCGAGTAGTCGTCGTCGAGGCCGACCAGGCCGTGCTCCAGGGCCAGGCGCTCGGCATGGGCGAGCACTTCATAGATGCCGCCGCGGGCCTTGATCGAGCCGGAGATCGGCAGGTGGCTATCGCGTTTCAGCCAGAGCCGGCCGGGCAGTTCGGCGGCGTAATGCTGGCGCAGGGCATCGTGGAAGGTGGCGACCTCGACCAGGTCGGACTCGATGATGCCGCCGCTGGCGGCGGTTTCCGGAAACAGCCGGGCGATCAGCGGGGCGAAGCGCTGCAGGCGGGCGCTGGCGTCGGCCACGTCGGCGGCGCCGAGGCCGACGTCGGCCAGGGCTTCGGCGCTCGGCGCGATGGCCGGGTTGAACCACTCGCTCGGGCGCAGGGCGATGAGGTCGGCCAGGCGCGGGAATTCGGCGAGCCAGTCGGCCTTGGATGTTCCGAGAATCAACGGCAGTACTCCTGTGGCGGGTAGGGCGGCGAAGGCACAGAGGATATACGCCTGGCCGGCGTTTTTCCTCGTACCCGGCAGGCAAGGCAGAACGCCTCTGCGGCGAAAGGCTTTGCACACGCGAGAATGTGCCGCATGCTTGATATCTTGAACAAGCGATGCGTATTTTGTACGCGGCCGCCGCCCGGTGCGGCATCCGCGATACCAACAAGGATAAGAAGTCATGACTATCGAAGGCCAAGGCTCACTCGCCGAACGGCTGGCTGGAGTTGAAGAAATCGAATGCGTCACCCCCGACCTCAACGGGGTGCCGCGCGGCAAGGTGATGACCGGCGAGGGCTTCCTCAGCGGCCGGCGCCTGCAGCTCGCCCGTGGCGTGCTGCTGCAATGCATCATGGGCGGCTACCCGCCGGCGCGCTTCTATGGCAGCGACGATGGCGACCTGGCGCTGGTCGCCGAGCCGACCCAGGTCCATCGCCTGCCCTGGAGCAACACTCCGCGCGCCTTCGCCATCTGCGATGCGCAGGAACTGGATGGCACGCCGTCCGGGCTGTCCACCCGCGGCCTGCTCAAGCAGGTGGTGGCGCGCTACGCCGCCCACGGCTGGCAACCGGTGGTGGCCACCGAACTGGAGTTCTTCGTCTTCGCCCCGAACACCGATCCCAACGAGCCGTTCCAGGCCCCGCTGGGGCCGGATGGCCGGCGCGAGCTGGGCTATTCGGCCTTCAGCGTGTCTTCCAACAACGGCCTGCGGCCGTTCTTCGAGGACGTCTACCGCTGCATGGATGCGCTGGGCCTGGTGCGCGACACCTTCATGCACGAGATGGGCACCAGCCAGTTCGAGATCAACTTCCTGCATGGCGACCCGGTCCTGCTGGCCGACCAGACCTTCCTGTTCAAGCACCTGCTCAAGGAGGTCGCGCTCAAGCACGGCCTGATCGTGGTGTGCATGGCCAAGCCGCTGGCGAAGACGCCGGGCAGCTCGATGCACATCCACCAGAGCATCGTCGAACTGGACGGCGGGCGAAACATCTTCAGCGAAGCCGATGGCGAGCCTTCCGCCGCGTTCCGCCACTTCATCGGCGGCCAGCAGGCCTGCCTGGCGGACTTCACGCCCTTCTTCGCGCCGCATGTGAACTCCTTCCAGCGCCTCTGCCATCCCTACGCTTCGCCGAACAACGCCTGCTGGTCCCACGACAACCGCGCCGCCGGCCTACGCATCCCGGCCAGCGGAGCCTCCGCGCGGCGCGTCGAGAATCGCCTGCCGGGCGCCGACGCCAACCCTTACCTGGCCATCGCCGCCAGCCTGGCCGCCGGTCTCTACGGCCTGGAGCACGAACTGGAGCCGAGCCCGGCGATCCAGGGTGAGTTCGAGGTACCGGAGGAGTTGACCCTGCCTTGCACCATGTACGACGCCCTGCGGCGCCTGAAAGGCAGCGCGCTGGCGCGCGAACTGTTCGGCAGCGAGTTCGTCGAAGGCTACGTGGCGACCAAGAGCATGGAGCTGACCAGCTTCTTCGACGAGATCAGCCCCTGGGAGCGTCGCGTCCTGGCAGCCCAGGCCTGATCCACCGTGGTACTTTCCTAGCCCTGTGTCACCCCCTGCCGCCTCGCGGCGGCAGGGTCGTGGTGTCGGGTGCCGGCTTCGGCATCCCGCGTCCTGTCCCGGGGCCTCCCCGGGACTCCAACGCTGTGCGAGCCGGGCAGTCCGCGAGCGGCGCCGGCTCCCTTGTACGGGACCGGAGGTCCGATGCGGCGGATTTTCTTCTCTTTTCGCGCTCTCTATTTCGCTACCCTGCTGATGCTCACCGGCTCCGGCCTGCTCAGCACCTACCTGGCGCTGCGCCTGGCGGCGGACAAGGTCGACGGCCTGTGGGTCGGCGCGCTGATGGCAGCCAACTACTTCGGCCTGGTGCTGGGCGGCAAGGTCGGTCACCGGCTGATCGCCCGGGTCGGCCACATCCGCGCCTACGTCGCCTGCGCCGGGGTGGTCACCGCCGCGGTCCTCGGCCATGGCCTGCTGCCCTGGCTGCCGGCCTGGATCGCCTTGCGCATGGTGATGGGCCTGGGCCTGATGTGCCAGTACATGGTGATCGAGAGCTGGCTCAACGAGCAGGCCGATGCCAGCCAGCGCGGCGCGGTGTTCGGCGGCTACATGGCGGCTTCCTACCTGGGCCTGGTGCTCGGCCAGATGATCCTGGTGGCGCATCCGCAACTGGGGCCGGAGTTGCTGATGCTGGTGGCCTTCTGCTTCGCCCTGTGCCTGGTGCCGCTGGCCCTGACCCACAAGATCCACCCCGCAGCGCTGCGCCCGGCGCCGCTCGAACCACGTTTCTTCATCCGCCGGGTGCCGCAGTCGCTGACCACCGTATTGGTCTCGGGGCTGGTGGTCGGCTCCTTCTATGGCCTGGCGCCGCTGTATGCCAACCAGTTGGGGTTGCCCAACGAGCAGGTCGGCCTGTACATGGGCGCCTGCATCTTCGCCGGGCTGCTGGTGCAGTGGCCGCTCGGCTGGCTGTCCGACCGTCGCGACCGCGCCTGGCTGATCCGCGCCTGCGCCATCCTGCTGTGCCTGTTCGCCTTGCCGCTGGCATTGTTGCAACAGATGCCGCTGGCGTTGCTGCTGGCCCTGGGAATCGCCGCGAGCATGTTGCAGTTCACCCTCTATCCGCTGGCAGTGGCCTTTTCCAACGACCATGTGGAGACCGAGCGACGGGTTTCGCTGACCGCCATGCTGCTGGTGACCTTCGGCGTCGGCGCCTGCATCGGACCGCTGGCGGCCGGCGCGCTGATGCGGCTGTTTGGCGCTAACATGCTATATGCGTTCGTCAGCGCCTGCGCGCTGATCCTGGTCTGGCGGGTCCATCCGGAGAAGGTCAGCGGCCTGCACCGGGTCGACGACGCGCCGCTGCACCACGTGCCGACCCCGGACAACATGACCAGCTCCCCGCTGGTCGCGGCGCTCGATCCGCGGGTAGACGAACAGGCGGTGCAGGAGCAGATGGTCGATGGCGAGCCCGACGCGCCGCAGGCCGACGGTGCGACGCAGAACTGAACTCCGCTCGCCGCGGGAGCCGATAGGCAGGAGAGGTTGCGATGAGTCCGACGCTTTCCCTTCACCTGATGGTGCGCAACCTGCCGCCCGGGCAGCGGCGGCCGAAGATCGCCCAGGCCATCGGCGAGGAGAGCGCGGGACGCTTGCAGCGGGTATTGCTGGAACGCGCCCTGCGCCTGCCCGATCGCGGTTTCAGCGCCCGCATCCTCTGGTTCGACGACGATCTGGACAGCGATCTGCAGGCGCTGGCGGTGGCATTGGGCTGGAGCCTGATGAGCCAGCCGGCCGGCGACCCCGGCGAGCGCATGCGGCGTATCGCGGCGCTGGGGTTGGCGGAAAGCGAGGCGGTACTGCTGATTCGCCACGACTGCCCGGTGCTGGACGGCGACTACCTGGAAGCGGCCTGCACCGCCCTGGGCCGCCACCAGGCGGTGCTGGGGCCGGTGGAGCGGGGCGGCTACGCGCTGCTCGGCCTGACCCGGGTCGACCCGCTGTTGTTCGAGTCGATGCCCTGGGGCGGAGACCGCCTGCTGGCGCTCACCTGCGAGCGTCTCCGGCAACTGGGCTGGGAGCATCACCTGTTGCCGGCGCTCTGGGACGTCGACCGTCCCGAGGACCTGCCGCGCCTGGCGGCGCTGGGGCTGGTCCTGTGAAACTCAGAACAGTTCGTCTTTCTCGAAGCGCCGCGCTTCGCGCTGTAACTGGTAGACGAAGCGATCCACCTGACGCTGGGCGAGGCCGCTCATCTCGCTGAAGCGGACGCCGGCGAAGGTCGCGTCGAGCTTTTCGTCGAAGCGCACGTGACGCAGTTCGATCGCGCTACTGATCGCGCCCTGTGGCAGCTGGGCGCTGAAGTCTTCGTAGATCTCGCCGGGATGCAGGCGTTCGGCGACATTGCCGGCGAAGCGCAGCTTGGCGCCGGTGGCGGAGATATCCAGCAGTTGTCCGCTCAGCGGCGCGCGGAGTTTCTCCCCGGCGATTTCCGCGGCGATCGGCTGGCTCTGCTTGATGCTGGCGCGGTAGGCGTTGCGGCGCTGGTGGTAGAGCACTTCGGCGGGAAGGGCGGCCCAGTAGCAGGGAACGCCGTCGTGTTCGCCGAACTGCACCGGGCGCTCGCATTCCCAGGCGATACGCACGCCTTCGTGGAAGGCTTCGACGCGAAACGCCTCGCCATTCTGCAGGAAACGTTCGCCGGTGTTGGGGATGAGTTCGTCCAGCGCGACCATCCCGCGGTCGCGGTCGATGTCCACCAGGAAGCTCTGGAAGCGCTGGTTGCGATCGGCAAAGGTGATCAGCAGGGAGTCGCGGCTATCCTGCAGCAGGCGCAGGTTGGCCTGGATTTCCACGGGGGCCTTGAGCACCTTCGGGGGTTGCGGCCCCGCTTCTTCGACGAACGGGTTGGGCACCTTCAATGCTCTCCTGGGGCACGAATGCCTCAATGATAGCACTGTGCCTTGATACGTGTGCTGGTCGGGTTCAGGCCTGGCTGAGCGGGCGTTGCCGGCTGCTCGAGGCGGTGCCGCCGCGGCTGTCGTACAGGCTCGGGGCGTCCTGGCCGCGGAGGATGTTCAGCAGGCTGCCGGTGGAAGCCTGGTTGGCGCGGATGATCCGCCCGTTGCGCAGGTTGGCCTGCTGGCAACGCTCCAGCAGTTCGCCCAGTTCGTCGCCGCGCGCCAGCAGCTCGGCGCCATCCGCACGCTCGCGGGCGTAGCGGGCAAGGCCTTCGCGGTCGAGGGAAACGCCGGCTTCGCGGAGGATTTCCGCGCGGGCCCGGCCATTTCGCTCCAGTTGCTGCATCAGTGGCTGCTTGGCCCCGAGAAGCTGTTGCAGGACCGGCAGCTCGCGCCGTTCCAGGGCCTGGAATTCTTCGTCGACCAACTGCAGGAGTTGGCTGGCGTGGCCGATATCCTCGGCGAACAGATCGAGCAGGGTAGGGGAGTCAGGCATCTCGGGCTCGGGAGTTCATTCGGCGTCCAATGTCCTCCAGCGCGTCCTTCGAGGTCAGCGCTGGGATTCGAAGTCGAGCAGCTTGCTGGCAACACGCTCGCTGTCGACCTGATAAGTGCCATCGGCGATCGCTTGCTTGATCCGGGCAACCTTATCGTTGTCGACCACCGGCAGGGTCTGCAGCTGGTCCGTGACTTTCTGCATGTTCTGGGCGGTTTCGCTGATCTGCACCGACTCGCCGCTCTTCGGAGCGGAAGTCGCGGCCTGGCCTGCCTTGTCGGCGCCAGTGGCGTCGGGACGCCCCGCGGCGGTGCTGCCGGTACGGCCGGTGGTGGCTGGCGTGCTGCCGGGATTCAGCCGGTTGAAGTCGATGACCATGGTTGTAAACCTCGAAGGTATTGGACGCTTGCCTAGCTTTTCGGCGAAGGCTTGAAAAACTTTAGGACTTATTTTCGTGCGTCGTTTCCCAGTTTAGAGAAACCCGCCGGGGTAGCGCCAGCGCTACCGGCCACGGCTTTCCCTCTACATATTCACCTCGACCGTGCCGGGTTCTATCACGCGGGCCTTGATTATCCGCTGCGAGCGCAGGTTGCGCACGCGGATCTGCTGGCCCGGGGCGCCATCGGACAGCGCCTCGCCGGGCATCTTGACGTTGATGGTGGCGGTGCGTGCGAGGATCACCACCTGGTCGCCCTTGCGCACGGCCTCGGCCTGCTCGAGGAAGACCGGCGCCAGCACCTGGTCGTTGACCACCGGTCGGCGCAGCTTCTGCCCGACGACGCGGGCCGGATCGGTCAGGTAGCCCTGGGTCAGCAGGCCGACGTCGCGCTCGACCAGGGCGATGTCGGCATCCTCCAGCACGTGCGCGCGCTTGAGTGGCTGCACCGCGACCACTACCTGGCGGAACAGTTTCACCTGCGCCGGCATGAAGATGGTCCAGGGCGCACTGCCTTCGCAACTGATGCGCACGGTGACCCTGCCGATCGGTTGTGCCGGACTTTCCTGGCTGAGCGTCAAGTCCCTGTCGCATTCGGCCAGGCGCAAGCGCGGGTCGACGCGATTGACCTGAATCTGGTAGCGCCCGTCGAGTCCGCTATTCTGCAGATATTCTTCTACCTTGAATTCAAGAAACCCCTGGGTGGAGCCGATAAGTACCTCGGGAGCGGTAAAACCCTGGGCCTGGCTGTTGTTAGCCGCGCACAGGTAGCCGAGCCCGAGCAAAACGGGTAAAAACCGTAGAGAAGTATGGCTACATGCCATTATTCGTCGAAAAACTGTCGTTGCCTGTTTCATGCAACGGGTTAAGCAATGGTCGTGCCGGAGTCCGGCACGACCGTCTGAGGGGAGCGCCAATGGCCGGTGTTTTGGATTCAGTCAACCAGCGTACGCAGTTGGTCGGACAGAACCGTCTGGAGCTGCTTCTGTTCCGCCTGGACGGCAACCAGCTCTACGGCATCAACGTGTTCAAGGTGAAAGAGGTGTTGCAGTGCCCGCGCCTGACGGTGATGCCCAAGTCCAGCCCGGTGGTGCGCGGGGTGGCGAACATCCGCGGAGGCACCATTCCGATCCTCGACCTGGCGCTGGCCACCGGCCGCCGCGGGTTGCAGGACCTGACCAACAGCTTCGCGATCATCACCGAGTACAACACCAAGGTGCAGGGCTTCCTGGTGCGCTCGGTGGAGCGCATCGTCAACATGAACTGGGAAGAGATCCATCCGCCACCCAAGGGCGCCGGCCGCGAGCATTACCTGACCGCGGTGACCCGGGTGGACAAGCAGTTGGTGGAAATCATCGACGTGGAAAAAGTGCTCGCGGAGGTCGCACCGACGTCCGAGGAAGTGTCCCACGGAGTGGTGGACGCCGAGACCCAGAGCCGCGCGGTGACCAAGCGGGTGCTGGTGGTGGACGATTCGTCGGTGGCGCGCAAGCAGGTAATCCGTTGCCTGGAGGCGGTCGGCGTGGAAATGACCGCGCTCAACGACGGGCGCCAGGCCCTGGAGTACCTGCAGAACATGCTCTCCGAGGGACGGCGTCCGGAAGACGAGCTGCTGATGCTGATCTCCGACATCGAAATGCCGGAAATGGACGGTTATACCCTGACGGCGGAAATCCGTAGCGATCCCCGCCTGCAGAAACTGCACATTCTCTTGCATACTTCGTTGTCCGGGGTCTTCAACCAGGCGATGGTGAAGAAGGTCGGTGCGGACGACTTCCTCGCCAAGTTCCGTCCGGACGATCTGGCGGCGCGGGTGGTGGAGCGGATCAAGGCGGTGGACGCGGGCTGAGCGATCGGCCCTCGACAACAATGTGAATACGGGCGACCGGCTGCGTTCCGGTCGCCCAGGGCGAAGAGGCTTATGCGTGTCGGCAGCTAATGCGGATTTCGAGTTGTTCAGGGTCTTCCTCGAGAAGACCTGCGGCATTGTGCTGGGCAGCAACAAGCAGTACCTGGTCTCAAGCCGGCTGAACAAGCTGATGGAGCAGCAGGGCATCAAGAGCCTGGGAGAGCTGGTGCAGCGCATCCAGACCCAGCGCGGCGGCCTGCGC
The DNA here is from genome assembly GCF_001457615.1 of Pseudomonas aeruginosa. GTDB lineage: Bacteria > Pseudomonadota > Gammaproteobacteria > Pseudomonadales > Pseudomonadaceae > Pseudomonas > Pseudomonas aeruginosa. Next base: position 1,732,842 of record NZ_LN831024.1, read on the forward strand.
GAGATGGTGGTGGACGCGATGACCACCAACGAGACCCTGTGGTTTCGCGATACCTACCCGTTCGAGGTGCTCAAGCAGCGGGTTCTTCCCGAACTGATCAAGGCCAACGGCGGGCAGCGCCTGCGGATCTGGTCGGCGGCCTGTTCGTCAGGCCAGGAGCCGTACTCGCTGTCGATGGCCATCGACGAGTTCGAGAAGACCAACCTGGGGCAGTTGAAGGCGGGCGTGCAGATCGTCGCCACCGACCTGTCGGGGTCGATGCTCACCGCCGCCAAGGCCGGCGAATACGACACCCTGGCGATGGGCCGCGGTCTGTCCCCGGAGCGTCTGCAACGCTATTTCGACGCCAAGGGACCGGGGCGCTGGGCGGTCAAGCCGGCGATCCGCAGCCGCGTCGAGTTCCGTGCCCTGAACCTGCTGGACAGCTACGCCAGCCTCGGCAAGTTCGACATGGTGTTCTGCCGCAACGTGCTGATCTATTTCTCCGCCGAGGTGAAGCGCGACATCCTGCTGCGCATCCATGGCACGCTCAAGCCTGGCGGCTACCTGTTCCTCGGCGCCTCCGAGGCGTTGAACAACCTGCCCGACCACTACCAGATGGTGCAGTGCAGCCCGGGCATCATCTACCGGGCCAAGTAGCGCAAGGAAGCGGACCCGCGCCAGGTTGCGCCGGGGGTGACCTGGCAGCCTGGCGCGGGTCCGCTTGGGACGGGCAGGTGGGACGAGACTTTCGCCCACTGCCCAGGCTCCGAGCGCCACGCGCGGCGGCGCCGTCGCAGCCCGCTCGGCACAGGACGGCTGGCTCGGAGCGGGGCAGTTTAGGACTGCGCGATCTAGTTGTATTGACAGATATTTCTGATAGTCAGGTGATCTGGCAAGTTGCCGCTTTGCCGGGGAACTGCTTACATGATTCAAGCCTTCCCTCGATCCGCCACGCCTACCAGGAGACTTCCATGGCCATCACTGCGCTGCCCTCGGCCGATGGGCAAGAGTTGACCATCCAGATCCAGGGGCGCTTCGACTTCGGGGCCCATCAGGATTTCCGCGATGCCTACGAGCGGGTCGCGATCACTCCGCGACGCTATGTCGTCGACCTGCGCAACGCCACCTACCTGGACAGCTCGGCCCTCGGCATGCTCCTGCTGCTGCGCGACCACGCCGGCGGCGAGAACGCGCAGATAAGCCTGGCGAACTGTAGCCCGGAAGTGCGCAAGATCCTCGCCATCTCCAACTTCGAGCAGTTGTTCAAGATCAGCTGAAATGAATCCCCCGGCGGCGCGGATCGAGAGCCTGACGATTCTCATCGCCGAGGACAACGCGGCCGACCGCCTGCTGCTGTCGACCATCGTGAGCCGCCAGGGGCATCGCGTGCTGACCGCCGGCAACGGCCTGGAGGCGGTGGCGCTGTTCGAGACCGAGCGGCCGCAACTGGTCCTGATGGACGTGATGATGCCGGTGATGGATGGCTTCGAGGCTGCCCGGCGGATCAAGCAGCAGGCCGGCGAGGAGTTGGTGCCGATCATCTTCCTCACCTCCCTCAGCGAAACCGAGGCGCTGGTGCAGAGCCTGGAGGCGGGCGGCGACGACTTCCTCTCCAAGCCGTACAACCGGGTGATCCTCGAAGCCAAGATCAACGCCATGGGACGCCTGCACCTGCTGCAACGAACGGTGCTGGAGCAGCGCGACCTGATCGTCCGGCACAACGAGCACCTGCTCAACGAACAGCGGGTGGCCAAGGCGGTGTTCGACAAGGTGGCCCATTCCGGCTGCCTGAACGCCAGCAACGTGCGCTACCTGCAATCGCCCCTCGCGCTGTTCAACGGCGACCTGCTGCTGGCCGCCTACAAGCCGTCCGGCGGCATGCACGTGCTGCTCGGCGACTTCACCGGCCACGGCCTGCCGGCGGCGATCGGCGCGATGCCGCTGGCCGAGGTGTTCTACGGGATGACCGCCAAGGGCTATCCGATGGCCGACATCCTCCGCGAGATGAACGCCAAGCTGAAGCGCATCCTGCCGGTCGGCGTGTTCTGCTGCGCCACCTTGCTCAACCTGAGCTTCCAGCGCGAACTGGTGGAGGTCTGGAACGGCGGCTTGCCGGACGGCTACCTGCTGCGCGCCGCCAGCGGCGAGCGGGTCGCCCTGGTGTCCCGCCACCTGCCGCTGGGAATCCTCGAACCGGCGGCGTTCAGCGACCGTTGCGAAACCTATCCGCTGGATATCGAAGATCGGATATTCCTGTTTTCCGACGGGGTCCTCGAGGCCAGCAACAAGGCTGGCGAGATGTTCGGCGAGGCGCGGCTGCTCCAGCTGTTCGAGCGCAATCGCCAGCCGTCCGCGCTGTTCGACGAGATCCAGCGCAGCCTGGCGCAGTTCCGCGGCGCGGTGCAGGACGACGTGAGCATGCTCGAAGTGCGGCTGCAGCCGGATAGCGGCCTGCAATGCCCGCCGCTGGCGTTTTCCGATAGCGGCGTGAGCAGTCCGCTGGACTGGTCGGTGAGCTTCGAATTCCGCGCCGAAACCCTCAAGCATTTCAACCCGCTGCCCCATGTGCTGCAACTGCTGCTCGAGGTCCACGACCTGCGCGCGCGCGGCGGCGCGCTGTATACGGTACTCGCCGAACTCTATTCGAACGCCCTGGAACATGGCGTCATCGGCCTCGATTCGACGATGAAGAGCGACGCGGCGGGATTCGCCCGCTATTACCAGGAGCGGGTCAGCCGCCTGCAGGCCTTGCGCGACGGCTACGTGCGACTGCACCTGGACCTGGCGCCGCATGGCGCGGGGGGGCGTCTGCTGGTGCGGGTCGAGGACAGCGGCGAAGGTTTCGACGTGGAGCGCGCGCTGAATGCTGTGGAGCGCCAGGAACGCCTCTGCGGCAGGGGTTTGCGCCTGATCCGCGAATTGTCCGATCGTTGCCAGTGGTCGGCCGACGGAAAGGTGGTGTCCGTGGAGTTTTTCTGGTCGCCTCAGGCATAATCGCGCTTTCGTCGCGGTGCTCCTAATGGGTAGGGCATCGGAAGTCGACTTCAGGGAGCGATCGAATGTCCGCGCCGCATCTCGATGATCGTGTTCTGGCTTCGCTGCAGGAGGTCATGGAGGACGAATATCCGGTCCTGCTGGATACCTTCGTGCTCGACTCCGAGGAGCGCCTGCGCAGCCTGCATGCCGCCCTTCAGGCCGGCGATGCCCAGGCTTTGCGGCATACCGCACACAGCTTCAAGGGAGGCAGCAGCAACATGGGCGCGGTACTCCTCGCCGGCTACTGCAAGGAGCTGGAGGAAAGCGCCAGGCGCGGCGACCTGCAACGGGCGCCGGCGCTGATCGAACAGATGGAGCGCGAATTCGCCATCGTCCGCATCCTTTTCAAACAGGAACGTCAGCGCTATCGCTGAGGTTTTCGTCCTTTCCGGCGACAAGGTACCGGCCCGATCGAGCCTCCCTGGCGTATAATGCGCCGCTCGATTTGGAGTCCTTCATGCGCGAGCAAGCCCTACGCATCCTCAAAGACGTTTTCGGTTACGACGCCTTCCGTGGCAACCAGGCACGGATCATCGAGCGGGTAGCCGAGGGTGGCGATGCGCTGGTACTGATGCCCACCGGCGGTGGCAAGTCCCTGTGTTTCCAGGTCCCGGCGCTGCTGCGCGAAGGCCTGACGGTGGTGGTGTCGCCGCTGATCGCGCTGATGGAGGACCAGGTCGCCACCCTGGACGAACTCGGCGTGCCGGCGGTGGCGCTGAACTCCACCCTCAACCCCGAGCAGCAGCGGGACATCGCCGAGCGCCTGCAGCGTGGCGAGATCAAGCTGCTCTACCTGGCACCGGAGCGGTTGGTCCAGCCGCGCATGCTGGCCTTCCTGCAACGACTGCCGGTCGGCCTGTTCGCCATCGACGAAGCGCACTGCGTGTCGCAATGGGGCCATGACTTCCGTCCCGAATACCTGCAGCTCGGCCAGCTTGCCGAGCTGTTCCCGCAGGTGCCGCGGATCGCCCTGACCGCCACCGCGGACATGCGTACCCGCGAGGAGATGATCCAGCGCCTGCACCTGCAGAACGCCGAGCAGTTCCTCTCCAGCTTCGACCGGCCGAACATCTTCTACCGCATCGTGCCCAAGGAGCAGCCGCGCAAGCAGTTGCTCGGCTTCCTCTCCGAGCGGCGCGGCGATGCCGGCATCGTCTACTGCCTGTCGCGGAAGAAGGTCGAGGAGGTCGCGGAGTTCCTCGGCAACCAGGGCTTCCCCGCGCTGCCGTATCACGCCGGACTGTCCAACGAACTGCGTGCCCACCACCAGAAGCGCTTCCTCAACGAGGAAGGCTTGATCATGGTGGCGACCATCGCCTTCGGCATGGGCATCGACAAGCCCAACGTGCGTTTCGTCGCCCACCTCGACCTGCCCAAGAGCCTCGAGGCCTATTACCAGGAAACCGGCCGCGCCGGCCGCGATGGCCTGCCGGCCGACGTCTGGATGGCCTACGGCCTGCAGGACGTCCTGCTGCTGCGGCAGATGATGCAGAGTTCCGAGGGCGACGAGCGGCACAAGCGCGTCGAGCGGCACAAGCTGGAAGCCATGCTGGCGCTCTGTGAGGAAACCCGTTGCCGGCGCCAGGCGCTGCTGGCCTATTTCGACGAGGAGATGCCGCAGCCCTGCGGGCATTGCGACAACTGCGTGGACGGCGTGGAAACCTGGGATGCCACCGAATCCGCGCGCCAGGCGCTGTCGGCGATCTACCGCAGCGGCCAGCGCTACGGCGTCGGCCATCTGGTGGATATCCTGCTCGGCCGCGAGACCGAGAAGATCCGCAGTCTCGGCCACCAGCACCTGGCGGTGTTCGGGATCGGCAAGGGGCGTGGCGAAGACGAATGGCGGACCCTGTTCCGCCAGTTGGTCGCGCGTGGCCTGGCCGACGTCGACCTGGACGGCTTCGGCGGCCTGCGCCTGACCGAGGCCTGTCGTCCGCTGCTGCGGGGCGAGGTGCGGCTGGAGCTGCGCCGCGACCTCAAACCACAGCGCGCCAAGGGCTCCTCCAGCGGCGGCGCCAGCGCCGCCAGCCAATTGGTGCGCAGCGAAGAGCGGGAAATGTGGGAGGCCCTGCGCGCGCTGCGGCGCAAGCTGGCCGAAGAGCATTCGGTGCCGCCCTATGTGATCTTCCCCGACGCGACCCTGCTGGAAATGCTCCGCAGCCAGCCGCGCTCGCTATCCGACATGGCCCAGGTCAGCGGGGTCGGCGCGCGCAAGCTGGAGCGCTACGGCCAGGCCTTCCTCGATGTCCTCACCGACTCGCCGGCGGCGCCCGCCGCGCCGCCGCAGGACCTGCGCCACGAATTGGCCAGCCTGGCCTGTGCGGGGATGACCCCGGCGCAGATAGCCCGCCAGCTCAATTGCAGCGAGAAGAACGTCTACGCGATGCTCGCCGAGGCCATCGCCGGTCAGCAGGTGAGCCTGGAGCAGGCGCTGGATCTGCCCGAGGAACTCCTCGGCGAAATCCAGGACGCCTTCCTCGAGGAAGACGGCGAACTGCCGCCGGTGGCGGCGCTGGAGGAGCGTTTCGGCAAGCGGGTGCCGAGTGGCGTGCTGCACTGCGTGCGCGCCGCCCTGCAGGTGGAACTGGAGTCGTGATATGGCCATTTGCCGGTATTTTCTGACGCCAATCTTGTGACGTCCTTCGCAAGCGTCTACTGTGACGCCAAGCCCTCCAAGAGAAGAGGTGTGCGTGACACAGAAGGACCGGTTGGACGACTCCCGTTCCAACCTCTATGCCGACCAATTGAACCGCGGTTTCCGCGGTCTGCGTTTCCTTCCCGAACTGGAGCGTGACTACCGGCGCTACATGCTGGAGGACAGCTTCGCGCTGAAACGCATCGCCCTCAGCGTCGGCATGCTCGTCTGGCTGGCGTTCATCGGCATCGACCTGCTGATCCTCGCTGGTCCCCCGCTGTGGGGCGTACTGGCGGTGCGCCTTGGCGTGCTGGTCCTGCTACTGGTCTGCGGCTGCCTGATCATGCTGCGCCGGCACATCCAGCTGATGGTGCCGCTGAGCATCGCCTGCGTCCTCGCCCTTGGCGTCGGTGCGGCGGCGGTGGTCGGCCTGGCGCATCGGGCGGATCCCGGCTATCCCTACGAAGGCCTGCTGCTGGTCAGTTTCGCCGCCTATTTCCTCGCCGGCCTGCGGTTGTCGCAGGCATTGAGCTGTGCGTTGGTCGTGCTGCTCGCCTACCTGGGTTTCGAGTGGTGGGCGGGTACCCAGGAGCCGCTGGGCAACAACCTGCTGTTCCTGCTGTTCGGTAACCTGATCGGCGCGGTCGGCTGCTACCTGCTGGAGTTCAAGTCGCGCGAGCATTTCCTCATCAGCCGCCTGTTGCGGGTGATGGCCGACCACGACAGCCTGACCGGCCTGCACAACCGGCGCAGCTTCAACCAGCACCTCGACCGCCTCTGGCGCCAGGCCCAGCGCGAACAGAAGACCCTGGCGCTGCTGCTTTGCGACGTCGACCATTTCAAGGCCTATAACGACCGCTACGGACACCAGGCTGGCGATGCGGTCCTGCAGCGCATCGGCGCGGTGTTCGAGGCGAATGCCAGGCGTCCGCTGGACATGGCGGTGCGCCTGGGCGGCGAAGAGTTCGCCCTGTTGCTGTACGGCGCCAACGAGCACGAGGCGAGGCTGCGCGCGGAAGCGCTGCGCGCACAGGTCCAGGCGCTGCGCATGGAGCACGAGGCGTCGGACACGGCGCGCGAAGTGACCCTGTCGGTCGGCGTGTCCTGCCTGTGGCCGACCCCGGGCAACGACCTGAAGCGTCTCTACGATCTCTACGAGCATGCCGATCGCGCGCTTTACGAAGCCAAGGCGTTCGGCCGTAACCAGGTGGTGGCCTGAGTCCATGGCCGATTTTGTCCCTGTGGCTGGCGCCGCCGGTGACTGCGTGACGAGGCGGCGAATGCTAGGTTCGACAGGAAAAAATGCCAGGCACGGCCGCTCTTCGCAGAGCTGCCGGCCCCACCGCGAGACGACTTCCGGACGGACCCCATGCAGCGCTTGATCCAGGCCAACGGCCAACCGCACTACGGCATCTTCCCGAGTGCCCCGCAGCACATCAATTACCGCGATTTCGACTTCCGTTCGCCGATGGGCCGGCGCGTGGGGGCCCTGGGAAAATGGCGACGCTTCCATCAGTTCCAGTACTTCGGCCTGATCAGCCCGGAGCTGATCGGCGGCTGCGCCCTGGCCCAGCTGAGCTTGCTTGGCGTCGGCTTCGTCTACCTCTACCAGCCTTCCAGCGGACGCATGCTGGAGCGGCGCTTCAAGCTGCCGCTGGGGTTCGGAACCCGGTTTTCCCAGACCCCGGACGACGGCGTCTGCGAACTGCGCCAGGGGCGCAACCTGCTACGCCTGGAGAACCGTATGGCTCACCGGGAGAAACGCCTGCTGGTGGAACTCGACGATGGCACCCGCATCGACGCCTGCTTCAGCGAGGAGGCGCCGAGCTTCCAGCCGATGTGCCTATGTACGCCGACCGCGGTGAACGGCTGGGTCTACGCGCAGAAGGTGGCCGGCGTGCGCTGTCGCGGCGACGTGCGCAGCGCCCTCGGCGACCACGACCTGCAGGCGCTGGACGCCTTCGCCCATCACGACTGGTCGGCGGGCTACATGCGCCCGGAAACCTTCTGGAACTGGGCTTGCCTGTCCGGCGAGGCGGACGGCTTGCGGGTCGGCCTGAACCTGTCGTGCGGAGTCAACGAGACCAGCTTCACCGAGAACTGCTACTGGCTGGACGGCGAACTGCTGAAGGTCGACAGCGTGCGCTTCGACTTCGACCGCGACCAGCCGCTGCGGCCCTGGACCATCCGTTCATACGATGGCCAGGTGGAGCTGCGCTTCGAGGCTCACGGCATGCATCAGGAGCGGCTGAACCTCGGTCTGCTGGCGAGCAACTTCAAGCAGATATTCGGTTGTTTCAGCGGTGTGCTGCGTCCGCGAGGTCGTGCCGAGGTGAGGATCGAGCGGCTCTGGGGCTTCGTCGAGGACCAGTACGCGAAGTGGTAGACAGGGCCTGGCCTGGGCATATCGTGCGACAATTTGTCATTGTACGGGGGGGAATTGGACGGGCATTATTAGCCGACTAATAATTAGTCAAATGAAATATCGGACCTCCTTTTTCCTATGGCTCAGACAGACAAGCACTATTTCGGCACCTTGCTAGCCCAGACTTCCCGTGCTTGGCGCGCTGAACTCGACCGCCGCCTCAGTCACCTCGGCCTGTCCCAGGCGCGCTGGTTGGTGTTGTTGCATCTGGCGCGCCATCGCGATTCGCCCACCCAGCGCGAGTTGGCCCAATCGGTCGGGGTCGAAGGCCCGACCCTGGCGCGGCTGCTCGACGGCCTCGAGTCCCAGGGCCTGGTACGGCGCCTGGCGGTGGCGGAGGACCGGCGGGCCAAGCACATCGTGCTGACTCCCAAGGCCGATGTGCTGATCGCCGATATCGAGGCCATCGCCGCCAGCGTTCGCAACGACGTACTGACCGGCATCGACGAGTCCGAGCAGGCGCTGTGCCAGCAGGTGCTCTTGCGAATCCTGGCGAACCTGGAAAAGCGCTGAGCACTGCGTCACGAAATTCCGCTAGAATCGCCATTTTTATGGCATCACCTCCTGGGCTTTCGTCCGAAAGCCCTCTACAGAGGTTTTCGTCGGTTTTCTGACGAAAAATCTTGACCGTTTCCACGGCATTCCTCTATTCAGTGATGGCAAAAAGCCATGTCTTGCGCCATGTGGTGCGTTCAGCCCTGTACGGGGCGAAATTCGGGCTAACGTGAAATAGATGTAGCAGTCGACCGCTGGCCGGCTGTGTGCTCGAAGTGCGGAGAAAAGAACGGAATGCCCGGTAAAGCCTTGCGTGTCATGTTGTGTGCCTGGTCGTGCCTGTTGGCCGGGCAGGCGAGCGCCCTGGGAGTGGGAGACATCACCCTGCATTCGGCGCTCAACCAGCCGCTGGATGCGGATATCGAACTGCTCGACGTCGGCGATCTCGGCGCGGACGAGATCGAGGTCCGCCTGGCGGGCGCCGACGTCTTCGCCGCGGCCGGGGTGGAACGCTTGCAGTTCCTCAACGAGCTGCGTTTCAGTCCGGTGCTCCAGGGGCGCGGTGGCAATCGCATCCATGTGTCCTCGATCCGACCGGTGCAGGAGCCCTACCTGAATTTCCTGGTGGAGGTGGCCCGCCCCAACGGCCGCATCGTCCGCGAATTCACCGTACTGCTCGATCCGCTCGGTTATACGCCGCGCATGCTTCCGGCCGCGCGCAGCGGGATCGAGCCGCAGCGGCAATCCTCGACGCCGGCGCCCGCGCCGCGTAGTGCCGCGGCCGTCGTAGACCCGGCACTGCTGGAGCCGGGCGACGAATACCTGGCTCGCCCCAACGACAACCTCTGGGCCATCAGCGGACGCCTGCGTGGTGCCGGCAACGCCGATCGCGCGCAACTCATGGAGGCTCTGTACCAGCTCAATCCGCAGGCCTTCGTCAATGCCGACCGGCACCGGCTCAAGGCCGGCGCGCGCCTGCGCCTGCCGGCCGGCTACCAGCCGGAGCGAGGCGCGCCCGGCGCCGTGAAGGAGGCGGCCGTGGAAGTCCTGCCGCCAGCCGATGCCGCCGTGGTGGAAAACGCTCCGGCGGCTCTCGTCGAGGCGCAGCGCCAGGCGGATGCCGAGGCCGAGGCGTTGGCCCGGCAACGGGAGGAACTGAGCCAGCGGATGGACGATCTGCAACGCCAGTTGCAGGCCTTGCAGGAACAACTGCAGCAGCGCGATCGCCAGGTCGCCGAACTGCAACAGCAACTGGCCCGGCGCCAGGCGGTGCGGCCCGCGGCGCCGCCGCCCGCCGCGGCCGCGCCTTCGGTTGCGCAACCGGTTGAAACGCCGACGGACTCGCAGTACTGGCGCTGGATGATCGTCCTGCTGCTGGTCCTCGCTCTGCTCGGCGTGTTGCTGTTGCGTCGCCGCCGCGAAGAGGCTCCTGTCCCGGCGGTCGAACCGAAGCGCCGGGTCGCCCTGAACCTGCCGCTGCGGCGTGCGCCGCGCCCCCCGGCGGCCGCACCGGCGCCGGCAAAGGTCGAGGAACAGGCCAGGCCGCCGGTCGCCGCTCCCTCCAGCCCGCCGCCGTCTCCTCCGCCTGCTCCGGCCGCCGCTCCGCGCGCCGCCATGGCTGCGGCGGACAAGCTGGACGGCGCCGACATCTATATCGCCTACGGTCGCTACGGACAGGCCCGCGACCTGCTGCGTCAGGTACTCGCCGAGCAGCCGCAGCGCCTGAGCGCGCGGATGAAGCTGTTGCTGGTGCTGGCTGAGCTGGGCGATGCGGCCGGCTTCGACGCGCTGGCCGAGGAAACCCTGGCCAGTGGCGGCAACCCGGAGGCCATCGACGAGTTGCGCGGACGCTACCCGGCGCTGCTACAGATGCCGGCGACCGAGACGCCGGCGGCAACAACCAAGGACGACGACTGGAGCGACCTGCCGCTGGCCGAGCCGCCCGTTTTGCAGCAACCGGATGCGACCTCGGGCGCCGACGGCTTCGGCGACCTCAACCTCGATCTCGATCTCGACTGGGGCGCCCTGGAGAATCCCCTGGACAACCCCGACCTGCCGCGCCGCGCCGCTGCCGGCAAGGCGGAACCGGCGGAGGAGGAGCCCCTGGCGTTCGAGAGCAATCTCCATGAACTGCCGGATGTCGCCGAGTACGAACACCTCGAACTCGACCAGCCAGAGCCGGCCACGGTGCCGCCGGAGGAGGCTTCGGCCAGCCTGGACCGGGCCCGCGCCTGCATCGACAGCGGCGATCTCGACCAGGCCAGCCGCATCCTGCGCCTGGTGGTGGCGCACGGCGACCCGTGGCAGAAGGCCGAGGCGCGCGAGTTGCTGGCGCTGATCGCCTGAACTCCGCTCAGAAGTTCTGCCCGAGGTTCAGGTAGAACGCCTTGAAGTTCTCGTCGTTGATCCCGTAGCTGAAGGTCAGCGGCCCCAGCGGCGTATCGAAGCCGATCATCAGGCTGGCGGCGTTGATGTAGCCGCTGTCGTATTCGTTGTCGTTGTTCCAGATGCGTCCGCGCTCGATGCTGCCGCCCAGGTACAGCGGGAAGTCCAGCGGCAGGAAGGAACGTTCGGTGAGGCGCCGGTAATAGACGATCCGTCCCAGGCTGTAGTTCTGCCCGGACAGCGCGTCGCGGCGGAAGCCCGACAGCTCGCGGGCGCCGCCGAGGGTGAAGCTGGAGGTGACCACCTCGGCGTCGTCCAGGGTGCGCCCGTAGCCGCCGCCGAACACCCAGGTGTCGGCGCCGAAGCTGAGCGCCTTGTTCAGCCGCAGGTCCCACTGCCGGTAGCTGTCGTCCGAGCCGAGGGACTTGTCGTAGCGGCGCATGGTCAGGCCGATCTCCTCGCCCTCGTGGGGGAAATTGACGTCGTCGACGGTATCGAACGAGTACTTCAGTTCGTAGTAGCCCTCGGTGAAGTCGATGTCCGGCAGGCTCGGGTCGCCGATGCGCACGTCGGCCTTGCCGTAGGCCTGCACCGCGCCCAGGCGGATTTCGCCGTTGTTGGCGATCTGCCGGCCGACGTTGAGGCCGTAGCCGTAGCGCTCCAGGCGATAGCGCAGCAGCGGGTCGTTGTCCTCGGTGACGTCGACGTTCTGTGCCTCGTGGAACAGGAAGGGCGCGACGAAGTAGCGCGAGCCGACGTCGAGCGGCTGGTAGAACTCGCTGTAGAGTTCCTGGCGGTCGCCGAGCTGGACCCGGGTCAGCCACTCGGCGCCGAGCCGGTTGAGGCCGTTCATGCGGTAGCTGCCGCCGAGGTTGAAGGTGCTTTCGCCGCGCATGTCGTCGGACAGGTTGAGGCCCAGGCGAAGGAAGTCGGTGCCGCCTTTCTTGCCGGTGGCGTGGATCACCAGGGTGTTGAGCTTCTTCTCCTTGACCACCCGGTACTGCACCTGGTCGAAGTAGTCGAGGCCGTAGAGGGTGCTCATGTCGTCCTGCAGGCGGCCGAGGTCGAGGCGCGTGCCGAGCGGCTGGCGGATGTAGTGGCGGATCACCTCGTCGCTGACCTTCGAGTTGTTCTCCACGCGGATCGCGTCGATCACCGGCTTGCGCTGGTTCGGCGTGCGCGCCACGTCGAGCGCTTCGCTGTTGAGGTCCTTCGGCTTGCGCAACTCGGCGAGGCGCGCGGCGAGCACCGTGGTGGCGCGGTAGCCGGCGTCGATCAGTTGCGGCACGCGGCCGAAGTCGGTGGTGCCGTAGCCGGACAGCGGCGGCTGGATCAGCACGTCGCCGGGCTTGAGCGTGGCCAGCTGGGCTTCGGAGTTCTTCCGGGTCATCAGGGTGATCGACTGGTTCATCACGTCGAGCACGGTGCTCAGGTCCTTGCGGTCGCGCAGCGGGTTGCCGATGTCGACCACGATCACCACGTCCACGCCCATGTCGCGCGCCACGTCCACCGGGATGTTGTCGACCATGCCACCATCCACCAGCAGCCTGCCGTCGATCTCCACCGGGGCGAACACGGCGGGGATCGACATGCTGGCGCGGATCGCCTGGGGCAGGTGGCCCTTGCGGAACACCACTTTCTCGCCGGTTGCGATATCGGTGGAGACGGCGCGGAAGGGGATCGCCAGCTTGTCGAAGTCGCGGTTGTCGCTGGTGTGCACCAGCAGGCTTTCCAGCACCATCGCCAGGTTCTGGCCCTGGATCACCCCCAGCGGCAGGCCGAGGGTGCCGTCGTCGCGGAAGCTGATCTTCTGCTTGACCAGGAAGTCGCGGTCGTCCTGCTTGCGCCGGAACGGCACGTCCTTGCGCGGCGGCGCGTCGGACAGCGCCTGCTGCCAGTCCATCTCCAGGGCGATGCGCTCCAGTTCGGCGGGGGTGTAGCCGGAGGCGTACAGGCCGCCGACCACCGCGCCCATGCTGGTGCCGGCGATGGCGTCGATCTGGATGCCCTGTTCGTCGAGGGCCTTGAGCACGCCGATATGGGCCAGGCCGCGGGCGGCACCGCCGGAGAGGACCAGACCGATCTTCGGCCGGGCCTCCGCGGCGAGGGCGGACAGGGGAAGCAGGAGCAGCAGTACGAGCAGCAGGCGGCGCATGAGAACGATCCGGAGCCGGGTGAAAAGGCGGCTATTATAGGCGCGACCGTTTCCCCTGAGCCGCCGACATGCCCACCGCCAAGCCCGAAATCGTCATCACCTATTGCACCCAGTGCCAGTGGCTGCTGCGTGCCGCCTGGCTGGCCCAGGAACTGCTCAGCACCTTCGCCGACGATCTCGGAAAAGTCTGCCTGGAGCCCGGAACCGGTGGCGTCTTCCGCATCACCTGCGACGGCGTGCAGGTCTGGGAGCGCAAGGCCGACGGCGGCTTCCCCGAGGCCAAGGCGCTCAAGCAGCGGGTTCGTGACCGCATCGACCCGCAACGCGACCTCGGTCACAACGATCGTCCTTCCCGCTGAACCGCTGCCGTCCGCCCATGGCTTGTTGCAGGTCAACGGGCGGCACGGCGCATAGGCATAGCCTGGGGGCATTCATCCTGTCGAAGGGAGTGCCCATGAGCATCATCGTCACCGGCGCCGCCGGCTTCATCGGCAGCAATCTGCTGCAGGCGCTGAACCGGCGCGGCGAGACCGACATCATCGCGGTGGACGATCTCACCGACGGCGAGCAGTTCCGCAACCTGGCGGACGCCGATATCGCCGACTACCTGGACCAGAACGACTTCCTCGAGCGTTACGCCCGCGGCGACTTCGGCACGGTCCGCGCGCTGTTCCACCAGGGCGCCTGCGCCAGCACCCTGGAAAGCAATGGCCGCTACATGATGGAGAACAACTACCGCTACAGTTGCCGCCTGCTGGAAAGCAGCCTGGAACTCGGCGTGCCGTTCCTCTACGCCTCGTCGGCGGCGGTCTACGGCGCCGGCCGGACCTTCCGCGAGGCGCGCCAGTACGAGCGGCCGCTGAACGTCTACGGCTATTCCAAGTTCCTCTTCGACCAGCGTGTGCGGCGGGCGCTGCCGCAGGCGCGCAGCCAGGTGATCGGCCTGCGTTACTTCAACGTCTACGGGCCGCGCGAGGAACACAAGGGGCGGATGGCCTCGGTGGCCTACCACTGCTACCAGCAATTGCGCCGCGACGGGCGGGTCGAACTGTTCGGCGAACACGGCGGCTTCCCGCCCGGCGGCCACCTGCGCGACTTCGTCGCGGTGGAGGACGTGGCGCGGGTAAACCTGCATTTCTTCGACCATCCGCAGCGTTCGGGAATCTTCAACCTCGGCAGCGGCCAGGCACGGACCTTCAACGAGGTCGCCCTGGCGGTGATCAATAGCGTCCGCGCCAACGCCGACCAGCCGCCCCTGTCGCTGCAACAGGCCGTGGAAAGCGGCCTGCTCGGCTACCGCGAGTTCCCCGAGTCGCTGCGGGCGCGCTACCAGAGCCATACCTGCGCCGACCTGGAGCTGCTGCGCGAGGCGGGCTACCGCGACGATTTCCAGAGCCTGGAAGAGGGCGTCGCCGGCTACTGCCGCTGGCTGGCGCGCAGCGCCTGAGGGATCCTGCTCAGCGGCCCAGTGCCCCGCCTACCGGGGCGCGGGCGAAGCGCAGCTCCGGCAGCAGGGTCAGCAGCGCCAGTACTCCGAGGGCCGCGCCGACCCAGAGCGCGCCCTGCAGGCCGAATCCGCCGGCGATGCCCAGGCCGCCGATCCAGGAACCGGCCATCACGCCGAGCATGATGCAGGCGGTGTGCACCGAGTTGACCAGCATGTTGTTATGGCCGACCCGTGCGCCGCGGGTCACCAGCGCCGGGTTCATCGACACCCCGGTCAGGCCGATCACCACCAGCGCCGCCACCGCCACCGCCGGAACCTGTCCGAACAGGGCGAAGGCCACCATCGCGGCGATGGCCGCCAGCAGGCCGAAGGCCAGGACCGCGATGGTATGGCGGTCGGCCAGGCGGCCGACGATGTTGTTGCCCACCAGCGTCGCCAGGCCGTAGACCACCAGCAGCAGCGGTACGGTCGAGGCGGAGAAGCCGCTGACCTCGGTGAGGATCGGCACGAAATAGGTGAAGCCGGCGAAGGTGGCGCCGATCAGCAGCAGGCTGGTGGCGTAGACCCACCATAGATGGGCGTTCCTGAACACCTTCAGTTCCTCGCGCAGCGAGCCGCTGCCCGCCGACCCCGGGATCGCCGGCATCAGCTGCAACACCAGCAGGCCGACCAGCACCGCCACCAGCGCCACCGCGAAGAAGCTCGCGCGCCAGCCGTACCATTCGCCCAGCCAGGTGGCGACGGGCAGGCCGAGCACGGTGCCGACCATCAGGCCACCGAGCACCAGCGACGACGCGCGGCCGAACTGGTTGCCTTCGACCAGTTCGGCGCAGGCGGTCAGCGCCACGCCGAAGAAGGCCGCGGCGGCGACCGCGGTGACCAGTCGCGCCGCGACCATCACCGCATAGCCCGGCGCCAGGGCGCCGATGACCTGGCCGACCACGAACAGCGCGATCAGGCCGAGCAGGGCGTTCTTGCGCGGCACCCGGAGCAGGGCGGTGGTCAACAGCGGGCCGCCGACGGCCATCGCACCGGCGTAGAAGGTGACCAGGTAGCCGATCGCGGCGAAGGACACGCCGAATTCGGCGGCCAGCGCCGGCATCAGCCCGGCGACCATGTATTCGCTGGTGGTCAGGGCGAAGATCGCGGCACCGAGCACGTAGACAATCAAAGGCATGTTTCCAGCTCCCGAGCGGTTCAGACGACGATGAAGCGAGCCACGGCGACCTGCCCGTGCCGTGGCCGCGCGATGAATGCACGACGGCGACTCATGCCGCCGACGAACCGAAGCCCTGGTCGGCCCCTTCGGGCAGCACCGTCACGCAGTGGGCGAACAGGTTCGAAGCGCTGCGCACCACGGTCAGCCCGCACTCGGCGAGCAGGGCGTGGAGGCAGGCGCGTGAATACGAGCGCGAGTAGAAGCCGTCGCTGCCGGTGAACACGGTGCCGTCGTCCCGCGTGTGCAACTCCAGGCCCTGCACCCCGCAACGGCGGTAGTAGCTCTGGCGGACGCGGGTGGCCTCGGCGCTGTCGCCGAACACCGAGACCACCGCCGCCACGCTGCGCTCGGCGAGGGAGTCGAGCAGCCGTTTCGGCTCGCGGAAGTTGCCCAGCAGGTTGAACGGCAGCAGGTACAGCGCGCGCGAGCCGACCGAGGCACCGCGCCTGGTGTGGTTGAGGATGTCGTCGACCACCGTGTCCGCGCGATCGCTCATGCCCTCGCGCTCGATCCGCGTGCGCAGCGTCTCGATCGCCCGCTGGTCGAGGTCGACGCCGAGATAGCGGGCATTGAGCAGGCGCGCGATTTCCAGCGCCCGGCCGTCGTAGCAGCCTAGCTCGACCAGTGCGTCGCAGCGCAGGTAGGCCATCGCCTCGAAGGTCATCAGGCTTTCCATTTGCAACAACGGCAGCACGTCGTCCGGAAAGTTGGCCAGGGTCATTATCGTCCTCGGTCCGAACTCCAGCTCGTAGAAAGCCGACTCCCGATGCGTCCCGATCGTGAGATCCATGTTCTGACTCACCTCTTCCTCCAGCGAATCTCGCTCTGGTGTTGGTTGATCGAAGGCGATGCGCGTTCCCATGTCCCGGCACCGCCTTCGCCTGGCAGAGAAGTGACGGAACGCCGGCGTTCGCTGGCCTCAGGCGGCGCGGTGCTTCTCGACCAGCTGGAACAGTTCGTCCACCGTTTCCAGCAGGTCGAGTTCGTCGTCGACCCCGGTGACGCCGAACTCCTTGCGCAGCTTCAGCGACAGCTCGCTGACCACCAGCGAATCGAAAGCCAGGTCTTCCATCCTGCTGTCCCGGCTGATTTCCTCCTTCGGCACGCCGCTGGCGACGCTGAGCACGGTGAGGAGATGGTCTTCCATGTCGTTGGGCATTGTTCTTCCCTCTTCAGTCCATTGTCGGAACGATCTTCGGCCAGCGCAGGGCGACCGAACCCCAGGTCAGTCCGGCACCGAAACCGGTGAGGACCATGTTGCCGCCGTCGCGCAGGATGCCTTGGCGCAGGCCGTGGGCCAGGGCCAGGGGAATCGAGGCGGCGACGGTATTGCCCACCTCGGCGATGTTGCTCACCACTCGCTCGACGGGAAGGTCGAGCTGGTCGGCGACCGCCGCGAGAATGCGTGTGTTGGCCTGGTGCGGGACCAGGTGATGGAGGTCCGAAGCTTGCCAGCCGACCCGGTCGAGCACCCGCCGCACCGAGTCGCTCATCTGCGTCACCGCCTGGCCGAACACTGCCTTGCCGTCCATCCGGAAGTAGTTGGAGGCCTGTCCGGAACTGCGTTCGGCGCGACTGACGGCGGGGGTCATCAGCAGGTCGAACTGGTGGCCGTCGCTGCCGAGGTCGAAGGCCAGCAGCGCGCCTTCTTCCTCGGCATCGCCGGCACGCAGCACCACCGCTCCGGCGCCGTCGCCGAACAGTGCGCGGGTCGAGCGATCGGCGGGGTCGAGGGTATGGCTGAAAGTGTCCACCCCGACCAGCAGCGCGCTGTCCGCCAGCCCGGCGCTGATCAGCGAGCCGACGCTGGCCAGGCCGTAGACGAAGCCGGTGCAGGCGGCGGACAGGTCGAACGCGAGCGCGCCGACCAACCCCAGGCGCGCCGCGACCCTGGGCGCGGTGGCCGGGCAGCAGAAGTCGCCGGTGCTGGTTGCCAGCACCACCGCATCGACTCGCTCCAGCCCCGCCGAGGCGAGCGCGGCGGAGGCCGCCCGCAGGGCCAGGTCGCCGCTGCCGAGGTCGCCGGCGATATGCCGCTGGCGCACGCCGGTGCGGCTGCTGATCCAGGCGTCGGAAGTGTCCAGCTCGGCGGCGAGCATGTCGTTGCTGAGCACGGCCTCGGGCAGGTAGCTGCCCAGGCCGCAGACCACGGCGGCGCGCGGCATGGCTCAGGCTCCCTGGACGATCTTGGCGGCGGCCTCGACCCCGCCCAGGGCCTCGAGGTGCCGCAGCGGATTCCAGAAGTCGCGGTAGAGCAGGATCTGTCCGTCGCGGGTGCGCAGCACCGAGATGTAGTCCTGCGCCAGCTTGCCGCCGGAAACGGTGGCCACGCCGTCGCCATGGAATTCGCCGATGGCCAGGTCGGGGTCGGCGGTCTCGTAGAACTGCACGTCGGTGAAGCGCACGGTCAGGTGCTCGGGAAACAGGCGCATGTGCGCCCAGATGGTTTCGCGGCCCTCGAAGCGGGTCTTCCAGCCCGGCGGGGCGTAGGGGAATTCGAGTACGCCTTCCGGATGGAACAGGTCGCACCAGCCACGGGCATCGCCGTTTTCCAGGAGGCGCAGGCTGTGGACGAGAATTTCCTTGGCATTCATTGGGCGATCCTCTCGATCGGGTTGGCGTGGGAGGCGGTGTTCGCCGGGGCGCTGCATCCGGTGCGCACCGGCACGCTGATCAGGGCGCGGAGGAAGGTGATCGGCAGCCACTGCAGCTCCGCGTGGGGCACCGCCAACTGGAGGTCGGGGAAGCGCGCGAGCAGGCGCTGGATGGCGATCCGCCCCTCCAGCCGGGCCAGCGAGGCGCCGACGCAGTAGTGCACGCCGAAGCCGTAGCCGAGATGGCCATCGGTGTTGCGGGTGAGGTCGAGGCGGTCGGGATCGTCGAAGCGCTCGGCATCGTGGTTGGCGGTCAGGTTGGAGACCAGGATGTATTCGCCGGCGGGAATGGTGACCCCGTCCAGTTCCACGTCTTCCACGGTGAAGCGCAACATCGAGGCGCGCACCGGACTGTCGTGGCGGACCAGTTCTTCCATGGCGTTGGGCAGGAGTTCCGGCTGCGCCCGCAGCAACGCCAGTTGCTCCGGGTTGACCAGCAGGGTGACCAGCGCGTTGCCGATCATGTTCATGGTGGTCTCGAAGCCGCTCATCATCAGCAGGTGGGCCATGGAGACGAGTTCCGCTTCGCTCAACTGGCCGCTCTCGTCGGCGGCCTGCACCAGCCCGCTGTAGACGTCGTCGGCCGGCTGCCGGCGCTTGGCCTCGAGCAGCACGCGCAGGTAGTCGACCTGCGCATCGGCCAGGGCCTGGGCCTCCTCCGGCGACAGCAGTTCCGCCTGGCGCTCCCAGGACTGGCGGGCGTGTTCGCGCTCGGCCTCGGGAATGCCCAGCAGCTCGAAGATCACCGCGATGGTCAGCGGGATCGCGAAGTCGGCCATCAGGTCGGCCTGTTCGCGGCCGGCCATGGCGTCCAGCAATTCCTCGGTGATCCGTTCTATATGCGGTTGCAGGCGCTCCACCTGGCGCGGGGTGAACGCGCGGCCAACCAGCGAGCGCAGGCGGGTATGGTCCGGCGGGTCGAGGTTGAGCATGTGGTGGCTGAGTCCCTCACCGATCCCCGCGCGCGGGCTGCCGGTACGCTTCGCGTAGAGTTCGGCGGCCTGCCGGGCGTCGCGGCGGACGCCCGGATGGTTGAGGACCTTGCGCGCGTCGCGGTAGCGCGTCACCACCCACACCGGATGCTCGGCGGCGCGATGCGCGGGACGCGGCGCGCCGTCCACCTGCAGGCCGTCGTAGAGCGCGTGCAGTGGCGAGATCAGTTCCTCGCCCAGTCTCAGTTTGCGATCAGGCACGTTGCTCCTCCTTCGCCGCCGGGGCGGCGGTGACGATGGGGCGGAACATCCCGTCGATCACGCTATCGGGCAGCAGCCGCGCCAGCAGGGTACCGCGGCGCACGTCGGCGCCCACCCGGTAGCGGGTCCGCGGCTTGGCCGCGGTGAGCGCGGCATGCACCGCGGCGGCGACATCGGCGGGCTTGGTCGCGCTGTTGCGCGCGCCGTCCTCGTTGGCCTGGAGGAAGCGCAGGTAGGTATCGCGATAGAGGTCGGCGACGGCGTCGGGGGCGTCGGCCAGGGCGCGCTCGCCCTCGCTGGCGATCTTGCCCCAGATCGGCGTCCAGATCGCCCCGGGGCTGACCACCGAGACCTGGATGCCCATGGGTGCCAGCTCGCGGCGCAGGGCGTCGCTCACTCCCTCCTTGGCGAACTGCGCGGCGGAGTAGGCGCCCAGGTAGGGAATGGCGACCGAGCCGAGGCCCGAGGTGACGTTCACCAGGCGCGCCGCGCCGCCACGGCGCAGCAGCGGCAGGATCGCCCGGGTCACCGCGAGCTGGCCGATCAGGTTGACTTCCAGCTGGCGCCGCAGCAGGTCGCTGGAGACGCATTCCAGCGGCGCGGAAATGCAGATCCCGGCGTTGTTCACCAGGCCCCAGAGCCCGGTATCGCCGACTTTCTCCGCCACCTGCGCGGCGGCCCGGCCAATGGATTCCTCGTCGGTGACATCGATCAGCAGCGTGCTGATCCGGCCGGACGGGCAGGCGTTCGCCAGGCGCTCGCCATCCTCCTGGCGGCGCACCCCGGCGATCACCTGGAAACCCTGTTCGGCCAGGTGCAGCGCGGTTTCCCGGCCGAGGCCGCTGGAGGCGCCGGTGATCAGTACGTGGCGGCCCTGGGGCGAGAGAGGTTTGCTGGTGAATAACATGTCATTGCTCCTCGAGGGCGGATCGTTGGGGGGCGTGGATCGCCGACAGCAGGGTGCCCAGGCAATCTTCGGCCAGGCGTTCGGCGCGTTCGCCGGGGACCGCTTCGTCGATATAGGTGAAGTTCCAGAACAGCCGGCCATGGCTGGAGTTGATGGCGGCCACGAAGTAGCCGTTCACCGAGATGCCGGTGAGGAACTGCGCGTCGGAGAGGCGCAAGGCGCCGATCCGCTCGGGGAACGGATAGCGACCGATGTTGGAGGAGCACAGGTTGATCGGCCCTTCGGCTTCCATGAAGGCCATGAATGGCCGCGCGTCGGCCATGCAGCGCGGCGCAGCGCTGGCGACCAGGGTGACCAGGTTGAAATGATGGCCCTGGCGACGGCGTTCGCCGAGGTCGTCGGTGAGCGCGCGGGCGACCTCCCAGAACGGCCGGGCGATGTCCAGCACCACCGGTACCGTGGCGACGTAGGTGCCTACTTCGTCGGGGCGCACCGGCGGCTCCAGTTCGTCGCGGAAGTCGATCGGCGAGCCGATGGCGATGTGGCTAGGGCGGCGCTGGTGGTCGTGGCCGGCGGCGATGGCCAGCGCCGCGGTCAGCGCGCCGTGTACCGTGGTGCCGTGTTCGCGGGCGCGTCGTTGCAGCTGTTCCAGCTGCGCGCCGTCCAGCTCCCGGTGGAGCAGGCGGGTACGCCGCGCTTCCAGCGGCACCGGGTTGCTCGGCTCGATCCGGCCCGGGCGGTGGCGGCCGACCAGCGCTTCGTCCTGGGCGGTCTGCTCGGCCAGGCGCGCCGCGCCTTCGTCGCCGGTGAAGCGGCGCGGACGCAGATCCTCCGCCGGCGGCAGGGCGCTGGCGGTCCAGGGTTGCGCGGCGGGGTCGGCGGCCAGGGTCAGCCATTGTTCGGCGAGGGTCAGCACGGTAGTGCCGTCGGCGATGATGTGCGGTACCACGACCAGCAGGTCGTGGGCGCCGGCGTCGGTGGCGATCGCCACGGTACGGATCAGTGGCCCGCTGTCCGGATCGATGCGTTCCGGCAATTCGCGCTCGTTGATTTCCCGCAGCCATTGCTCCTCGCCGCCGCCGCGCACCTCGCGCAGCGGGATGGGCCGCTCGCAGGGCACCCAGCGCGGATCGAGCCCGGCATCGTGCTCGATCCGCGCGCGCAGCAGCGGATGCCGCGCCTGCAGCGCGTCGAGGCCGCGGCGCAGGTCGTCGATGGACAACCGGCCATGGACCCGCACCCGGGAAATCACGTTCAGCGCGGAGAACTGGTCGCTGAGCCAGTACCAGCGTTCCACCGCGGACAGCGGGCGTCGTATCTCGGCCATCATTCGACTCCTGGGAAGGTCAGTGCCAGTTCGTTCTGCCGGGCGAAGGTTCGCTCCGGAGCGAAGCGGAAGTAGAGATCGCGGGCGACGGTGCGCAGCGGATGCTCCAACTGCTCGATGCGGCTCAGCGCCCGCGAGGTCTCGACCATCGCCCTGGCGCGGTCGCGACGGCGGTTCTCGTAGGCGCGCAGGGCGGCTTGCGGGTCGTCGATGGTGGCCAGGCAGTGGGCCAGCACCGCGGCGTCTTCGATGGCGATGGCGGCGCCCTGGCCGAGGCTGGTCAGCATCGGATGCGCGGCATCGCCGAGCAGGGTCACCGGGCCGTCGCCCCAGCGCTCCAGGAACGGTCGGTCCTGGGCCGGCAGGCTGCTGATGTCGGCCTCCGGGGTCGCCTCGATGACCGCCTGCACTTCGTCGGCCCAGCCGGCGTAGAGGCGCTGGATGCCCGCCTTGCCGCCGCGCCAGTCCTTCGCCTGTTCGGCCGGCATGTTGCGGGTGCCCCACCAATAGACGTTGCCTTCGCCGATGTCGGCGAGACCGAAGCGCTGCCCACGACCCCAGTAATGGGCGACGTAGCCCGGCGTCACCTTCGGATGGCGGAACGCCGGCGTGGCGCGCCAGATCACGTAGTGCCAGTCGGTGGGACGCTCCGGGCCGGTCATGGTGGCGCGGATCGCCGAGTTGAAGCCGTCGGCGCCGATCAGCACGTCGGCGTGCACTTCGCGGCCATCGCTGCAGAGCACGGTGACGCCTTCGCCGTCGGCGTGGCGCAGGTAGCCGGTGGCGCTCACGCCCAGTTCGATGCGGCAGTCGCGGGCCTGTTCCAGCAGCGCCTGCTGCAGGCTTGCGCGGTGGATCGCCAGGCTCGGCTGGCCGAGCTGACGGGCCAGGCCGCCGAAGTCGATGGCGCGGATCGGTCGCCCGCGCCGGGTGAGGAACCGTAGCGAGTCGAAGGCCTGGGCGCGGGTAAGGTCAGGGCGCACGCCGACCCTCTCCAGGGCGGTCAGCGCGTTGGGCATCAGCGACAGCGCCGAGCCGACCGCGCGCAGCTCCCTGGCCCGCTCGTAGAGTTCGACCTCGAAGCCGGCGGCCTTCAGGCAGGCGGCCGCGGCGAGCCCGCCGATGCCGGCGCCGGCGATGACGATCTTCAGGGGATGTCTGCTCATGGGCGGGTCCGTTCGCTGGAGGTGGAGGGTTCGAGCAACGCGGCGATCTCTGCCGCGACCGTCTCGACATAGGGTTCTTTCATCAGCACCAGGTGGTCGCCGGGGACGTCGATCACATCGAGGCGGCCACTGGTCCAGTGCTGCCAGCCGTTCTTCGGGTCGCCGTAGTGGGTGCCGGCGGCGTCGTGCATCGGCTTCAGCGCCAGCGGCAGCGGGCCGTCCGCGCGCAGCAGGGTCATGTCCTGGTCGCTGACTTCCGGGCGATAGCCGATGAGTGCCTGCCAGCTCGCCCGGAACAGCTCGTAGAGCCGCTGCACGGTGGCGCGCGGGGTGCCGGCGGGAAGTACGCCGGCCTCGATGGCGCGTTCGACGATGTGGTCGAGCTTCTGCTCCAGGCTCGCGCCTTCAGGCAGCGGCTCGACCTCCTCGTCGCTGCGCTCGAACCAGACCAGTTCCCAGTAGAAGAACAGCAGCAGGGCTTCGTCGCTGGCGCTGCCGGCGTGGTTGCGGTCGACGGTGATGGAGTCGAGCACGATCAGTTGGGCGACCGCCTGCGGGTCGAGCGCGCGCAGTTGCCGGGCCATCTCGTAGGCGACGAAGCCGCCGAACGACCAGCCGCCGAGGTAATAGGGGCCTTCCGGCTGCACCCGGCGGATCGCCGCGAGGTAACTGGCGGCGATGTCCTCGAGGACCGCCAGCGGCGTACTGCCCTGGCCGGTGCCGGCCGCCTGCAGGGCATATACCGGCTGGTCCGGCGGCAGTGCGCGGACCAGCGGCAGGTAGCAGAGCACGTGGCCGCCGAGCGGGTGGACGAGGAACAGTGGCGGGCGGCTGCCGCCGGCACGGATCGGTACCAGCGGGTCGAAGGCGCGCACCGCCGAGCGTTCCCGCAGGCGTTCGGCCAGGCCCTCCACGGTCGGCGTCTCGATCAGCGCGGCCATCGGCAGGTCGACGCCATAGCGCTTCTCGATCAGCAGCATGAAGCGCATCGCGCTGAGCGAGGTGCCGCCGAGGTCGAAGAAGCTGTCGCGGATGCCTACCCGGGGACGATCCAGCAACTCGCCGAGGAGTCCGGCCAGGGTGCGCTCGTAGTCGTCGCGCGGGGCCAGGTACTCGATGTTCGTCCCGTGCTCCAGCGGCAGTGCGCGCAGGGCGGCGTCGTCGCGCTTGCCGCTGGGGGTGAGGGCGAAGCCGTCGACCCAGGCGAAGTGTGCCGGCACCATGTGTTCCGGCAGTTCGCTGCGCAGTGCCTGCTTCAGTTCGGCGAGATCCACCGCCTCGGGCTCGCCGAGCAGGAAGGCAGCGAGGAATGCATCGTTGCCCTGGCGCTCGCGAGCCACCACCGCCGCGCCGCGCAGGCCCGGCTGGCGCTCGGCCTGGCGCATGATCGCCAGCTCGACCTCGGCCGGCTCGATGCGGAAGCCGCGGACCTTGACCTGGGTATCGGCGCGGCCGAGCCAGACGATCTCGCCGTTGCCGAGGATGCGCCCGAGGTCGCCGGTGCGGTAGAGCCTGGCGCCGGGGCGCCAGGGATGTTCGACGAAGCGTTCGGCGGTGAGTTCGGGGGCGCGGTGGTAGCCGCGCGCGAGGCAGTCGCCGCCGAAGTACAGCTCGCCGGTAACGCCGACCGGTACCGGGCGCAGCGCGGCGTCGAGCACCTGCACCTCGACCCCGTCCAGCGGCCGGCCGATCGGCGGCAGGTCCGGGTAGTGCGCCGGATCGCCGCTCAGCGAGTGGTAGGTGACCTGGTGCGTCTCGGTGGGACCGTACTGGTTCTCCAGCAGCAGCCCGGGCATCGCCGCGCAGAACGCGCGGACGTCTTCGGTGATGCGCAACTGCTCGCCGGAGGACACCACCACGCGCAGGGCGCCGGGGCGCACGCCCAGCGCGTTGGAGGCCTCGGCGAGGCGTTGCAGGGCGACGAAGGGCAACAGCACGCGCTGGACCTGGCGGCGTTCGAGGACATGCAGCAACGCGGAGGGGTCCATCCGCTCGCGGTTGGAGATGAGTTGCAGCTCGCCGCCGCCGCACAGCGTGGAGAAGATCTCCTGGAAGGCCATGTCGAAGCTCAGCGGCGCGAACTGCAGGGTGCGCAGCCCCGGTACGCCGCTGGCGACGCGCAATTGCCACTGGGTGTAGTTGGCCCACATCCGGTGGCTAAGCTCGACGCCCTTCGGCCGCCCGGTGGAACCGGAGGTGAACAGCAGCATGGCCAGCTCGTCGAGCTGCGGCGCGGCGAAGGTCTCGGGCTCGATGTCGGCGACCAGTTCCTCTACCGGCAGCACCCGTTCCGCCGCGGCGACATGGGCGTGCTCGGGATGCGCGACCACCCGGAACGGCTGTGCGGTCTCCAGGATCAGCGCCAGGCGCTGCGCGGGATAGCTGACGTCCAGCGGCACGCAGACCAGGCCGGCGCGCAGGATGCCCCAGATCGTCGCGATCATCTCCGGCGAACGGTTCAGCGCCACTCCGATCGCATCGCCGCGGCGCGCGCCGGCGCGGACCAGGCGGGTGGCCACGCAGCGCGCCACATGGTCGAGGTCGCGATAGGTCCAGCGTTGCTCCTCGAAGGCCAGCGCGGCGCTGCCCGGCAGCGCCTCGACCTGGCGTTCGAACAGGCTGACGACGTCGACCAGCGGCTCGGGCTGGGAAGCGGCGTCGCGGCGAGGGGCGAGGAAGGCGAAGTCGGCGGCTTCGTCGGGATGCTCGGCGAGGCGCCACAGGAGCTCGACGAAGGTCGCGCCGATCAGCGCGGCCTGGCTGCGGCTGATGCCGCGGCCGTCGCTGTCGATGCGCAGGTACATGCCGTCGCTGGGCGTGGCGATCACGTTGACCAGCAGGGCGAAGTTGGTTTCTTCCCAGACGTGGAAGTCGCGCAGTTGCCACAGCGGTTCGAGGACATGCAGGTTGACGTAGTTGAAGGCGCTGCTCAGTTCGTCGCCGACGATC
This sequence comes from Pseudomonas aeruginosa, assembly GCF_001457615.1. GTDB lineage: Bacteria > Pseudomonadota > Gammaproteobacteria > Pseudomonadales > Pseudomonadaceae > Pseudomonas > Pseudomonas aeruginosa. Next base: position 1,758,817 of record NZ_LN831024.1, read on the forward strand.
TGCTGGATGGCGCTGAGCGGATAGCGGCGATGGGCGTGTCCGTCGCGCTCCTGGCGGAACAGCGCATCGGCTACCTCGATCCAGCTATGCCCGGCAATCTCCGAGCGGACCGGCACGGTATTCAGGAACAGGCCGACCATGCGGTCGGCGTCGGGCAGTTCGGGGCGGCCGTTGCTGATCGCGCCGGTGACCACGCTGTCGCTGCGGGAGAACAGATGCAGGGTCAGGCAATGGGCGGCGAGCAGCAGCGATTTCAACGGCAGTCCGCGTTGCGCCGCAGTGGCCTTGAGTCGTTCGAGCAGCCCGTCCGGCAGCGCTTCGCGATGGCTGGCCGGACCTTGCGCGGCTTGCGGCTCGTGGGCGCCGAAGCCGTCGAGGCGGGTCATCCTCGCGCCCTCCAGCAGCCCGGTCCAGTACCCCACGGCGGCCGGCGAAGCCAGCGCGGCCAGCTCCTCGCGGACATGGCAGGCCAGCGCCGGCGCGGGGCCCGGCAGCGGCTCGCCACGGTAGGCGGCGACCAGCGCGACGATCAGGTTGGCCACGCTCCAGCCGTCGAGGATCGCATGGTGGAAGCTGAACACCAGGTCCAGGCCGTCCTCGCGGACGAACGCGGCGAACAGGAACAGCCCGGGCTGTTGCAGCGAATAGCGATGGAAGCGGCGTTGGCGGATGTGCTCGTCGAGCACCGTCCCGGCCTCCGGGTTGCCGCGCAGGTCCAGGATCAGCGGTTCGCTGCGCGCCTGGGTATGCACCAGTTGCAGCGGTTCGGATGCGCCGCTGAGGTCGAACGACGAACGCAGCGCGGGATAGGCGGCGACCACCCGGTCCAGCGCGTGGCGGAACGCGGCTTCGTCCCAGGCCAGGTCGAAGCGGTAGTGGAACACGTCGTGGTAGACCGACGAGTCGGGGCGCTGGCGGCTATGGAAGAGCAGGCCGAGACTCAGCCGGCTGGTCGGGAAGGCGTCCTCCAGCCCTTCCAGGCGCGGCTTGTCGACTTCGGAAACCAGTTCGAACGGCTGGTAGCTTCGCTCCGCGAGCGGACGCACCAGGCGCTCGGCAAGACCCGCCACCGTCGGGTTGCGCATCAGGTCGGCGAGTTCGAAGCCCAGGCCGCGCCGCTGTGCGGCGGCGCGGATGCGCAGCATCAGGATCGAGTCGCCGCCGAGGGCGTAGAAGTCGTCGTGCACACCGACCTCCGCCACGCCGAGGACATCGGCCCACACCGCCGCCAGTTCGGCCTCGGTCGCCGTGCGCGGCGCAACCGCCGCCACCTGTTCCGGCGGTGCCGGCAGTTGCCGGCGGTCGAGCTTGCCGTTGGCGCTGAGCGGGAGGCTGTCGATGCGCACGAAGAAGGCTGGCAGCATGAAGTCCGGCAGCGTCGCCGAAAGTCCGGCGCGCAATTGACCGGGGTCGAGTTCCGCCGCAGCCACGTAGTAGCCGACCAGGTGCGTGCCGCGTACCGCCGAATCGCGTGCCACGACCGCGGCGTCGCGTACGCCGGGAAGCGCGGCGAGGCGGTCGCGTACTTCGTCGGGTTCGACCCGGTTGCCGCGGATCTTCACCTGGTCGTCGGCGCGGCCGAGGTATTCGAGGTTGCCGTCGGCCAGCCAGCGGGCCAGGTCGCCGGTACGGTAGAGACGGCCGCCGGCGACGAAGGGGTCGGCGAGGAAGCGCTCGGCGTTCAACTCCGGCCGGTTCAGGTAGCCGCGGGCGACGCCGACGCCTCCTATATATAGCTCGCCGACGGCGCCGAGGGGCTGCGGCCTGAGCGCGCGGTCGAGGACGTACAGGCGCAGGTTGTCGATCGGCCGGCCGATCGGGACCCGCGTGGGGTTGTCGCTGGCGCATTCATGGTCGGACACGTCGACGGTGGCCTCGGTCGGTCCGTACAGGTTGACCAGTCGCACGGCGTCGCCGAACAGCCGGCGGAAGCGCGTGACCTGCAACGGCGCGAGGGCTTCGCCGCTGCAGAACACCAGGCGCAGCGAGCTTGCCGCCGCGCGGGCGGTCGGGTCGCCGTCGAGCAGGTCGAGGAACGGCGTCAGCATCGACGGCACGAAGTGGATGACCGTGACCGCGTCGCGCTGGATGCTCCGCAGCATTTCCCGCGGGTCCTTCTCGGCGCCGGGCGGCAACAGCGACAGGCGGGCGCCGGTGAAGCTCCACCAGAACAGCTCCCAGACGGATACGTCGAACGTCACCGGAGTCTTTTGCAGAAGCACGTCGCGTTCGCCGATCGGATAACGACGCTGCATCCAGTTCAGGCGGTTGACCACCGAGCGGTGCTCGACCATGACGCCCTTGGGCATGCCGGTCGAACCGGAGGTATAGATGACATAGGCCAGGTCGCCGGGCGCCACGTTGGCCGCCGGCAGGTCGCCGGTGCTCTGCGGCAGGCGTTCGAGGTGCAGCACGCGCGTCTCGCCGAGGCTCTCGCCGAGTGTCGCCGCGCGTTCGTCCACCAGCACCACGCGGGCGCCGCAGTCTTCCAGTAGCAGGCGGACGCGCTCCAGGGGATGGTCGGGATTGATCGGCACATAGGCGCCGCCGGCGCGCTGCACGCCGAGGATCGCCGGCAGCAGGTGGGGACCGCGGGCGACCAGTAGCGCTACCCGCTCGTCGGTCCTCACACCCGCTGCGCGCAGGGCGTCGGCCACGGCCTGGACCTTGGCGTCCAGCTCGGCATAGCTGAGCGTGCCGCCGTCGGCTTCCAGCAGCGCGGTGCGTTGCGGGGTGCGTGCCACCTGCTCGGCGAACAGCGTGGGCAGGGTAGCCTGCTCGGGGAATGCCTGGTCGGTGGCGTTGCGGGTGTGGATCAGTTCCTCGCGCTCGGCGGCCGACAGCGGATCGAGTTCGCCGAGGCGGCGCTCGCCGCCCTCCACCAGGGCGCGCAGGAAGGTTTCGATATGCCGCGCCGCGGCGTCCATGGGGAAGTCGGCGTCGAACACATCGCAGGCGTATTCGAAATCCACCTGCGCGTCGCTGTGCCCGTCGAACTCGGAGACCCAGATGGCCAGCGCGTCCGGGTCATGGGCGTGGGTTTGCGCCACGGTCTCGACGCTGGCGCTCGGGATCGCCTGGGCGGCGGGCCAGCGCATGTAGGAAAGGGTGGTGTCGAACAGTGGCGAGGCGCCGCGCAACAGGTCGCCGAGGGGCATCTTCTGGTGGCGCAGCAGCGTCCGGGTCGCCTCGCGCAACTGCGCCAGGAATTCGTCGACGGTCTGTTCCGGCGCGGTGCGGATGCGTAGCGGCAGGGTATTGGCGAAGTGCCCGACCACTTGCTTGGCCGCGCGGTCGGCGCGGTTCAGCACCGGTACGCCGAGGACCACGTCGTCGTTCTGGTGGATCCGCGCCAGGTACAGCGCCACGGCGGCGGAGAGGAACAGGAAGGGCGATTCGCCACGATCGCGGATCGCATCGAGCAGTGTGCGTTCCAGCGTCAGCCTGTGGCGCGCGGTGCGGCGCAGCCCGGCCGGGCGCCTGCGGGTGAAGAGGGCCGGCTCCAGGCCCTCCAGGGCCTCGGCGAAATAGGCGCGGTCGCCGCGGTACTGTTCCGAACCGGAGTAGTCGTCGGTCTCGAGTTGCGCCAGGAGGGAAGCCGTCGGCATCTGCGCCTGTGGCTCGCCTAGCTCGCCCAGGTAGCCGGCGCGCACCCGGCTGAGGAATAGCTGCAGGCCCCAGGCGTCGCTGACGATATGGTGGGTGCGCACGTAGACGTAGAGCGCCTGGTCGCTATGCAGCAGGGCCAGGTCCACCAGGCTGCGGCCGTCCAGCGGGTAGGCGTGGCGGAAGGCGTCGCGCAGCCAGGATCGCACGGCGGCCTCGGGGTCGCGGTCGGCGCGCAGGTCGACGTGGCGCGCCTCGAACTCGGCATCCGTGTCCAGCCACTGGTACGGCGTACCGTCCGTCTCGCCGAGGCGCAGGCGGAACGCCTCGGTGTCTCGCGCCGCCTGCAGCAGCGCCCGTTCCAGGGCCTGGGTATCGACCTCGCCGGTGAAGCGGTCGTAGCTGAAGATGGTGTACTGGTCGAGTTCCGGAAACTGCGCGGCGGCGACCCAGATGTCCCGTTGGTAGGGCGATAGCGGCAAGCGAGCGAAACGAACCATCCCTGCGTCCTCTTCAACAATCCATCGATTCGGCGAACACGGGCACCGCACGCCTCGCCGGACAGGTTCCACCCGTCGACGTTTCAGCGCGCCGTAGCCAGCGTGGTTGGCAGGGAAGCGGCGGCACCCGAAGCAAGAGCGGGGTGTACTATTACTTTTGGCAGGCTCGAAGAAATAGCTGTTAATTCTTGCAGGGTAATCGCGTTGTTAACTGTTAATTCTGGTAGGTGTTTACGAGGCAACTTACAAATCTGTTAGGTTCCGGGAAACGTGCGTCGCGGCCCTGCATGGCTATGCTTCACGAGATTACCTTCGCCGGTCTTTTCGAAGTTGAAGCAAGCCTTTCGAAAGTGTCTGGCTGATGCATAATGGGCCGCTCGGAAGAGGCGCATTAACGGATATATATCCGCGCCCTGGCGAACAACGAACGCATGCCCTGAAAGGTTTGCCGGATGGATTACCAACAGTTCCAGGAGGTTGCATGAAAACCGATGACAAGGACCGCGAAGGCGGCGACTCCCACGGCGCCATCGGCGCCAAGCTGATGGAGTACGCGCTCAAGGTCAGGAAGGTGTTCGTCACCGGCGGGGTCGACGAGAAGATGGCCAAGGACGTCGTCCAGCAGCTGCACATCCTCGCCTCGATCAGCGACGATCCGATCTACATGTTCGTCAATTCCCCGGGTGGCCACGTCGAATCCGGCGACATGATCTTCGACGCGATCCGCTTCATCACACCGAAGGTCATCATGATCGGTTCCGGCAGCGTTGCCAGCGCCGGCGCGCTGATCTATGCCGCGGCGGACAAGGAAAACCGCTATTCGCTGCCCAATACCCGCTTCCTCCTGCACCAGCCGTCGGGCGGCATACAGGGGCCGGCCAGCAATATCGAGATCTACCGCCGCGAGATCGTGCGGATGAAGGAACGCCTCGACCGGATCTTCGCCGAAGCCACCGGGCAGACGCCGGAAAAGATCAGCGCCGACACCGAGCGCGACTTCTGGCTGAACGCGGAGGAGGCCGTGCAGTACGGCCTGGTCAACAAGATCATCGTTTCGGAACGGGAGATCACGCTGCCTGGCCAGTGAGTTACCGCAGGCCGGATAAATACGAAGGCGGGCGCGAAGAGCGTATTTCCCGATTCTCTTCTCGCTCGCTTTTCTTTCTTTAATTTCCGATCGATAGGGTAACTTTTCTTACTTTTATTTTGCTTGTTTTCAAAATGCCATCAGCAAGAATGGCTGACTTTTGCAAAGTCTCACGTCGCGCGCCCGTTATTTTCAATCATTCTATCGAGCGACATTTTTCAGGCTTACGGAAATTACCTTCCGTCTGCCGGCCTTGTTTGACTCGACCTGACGTAACAATGGACAAGCGCCGGGAAAGTTCCAGCTTCCGCGGCGCTTGCCGGTATTTCCAGTGAATTGTTTTCAGGCGTTCGCCGCGCGCCGGGCCGCCGGCGAGTTGGCCAGGTATTCCAGGGCTTCCTGGGTATTCGCCTCGTGCTCGGGGTGGTACCAGGGATTGAAGTAACGGGCGACGTCGCGGAAGGTGCGCGCGAGGTTCGGCAGCAGGCCCTGCTTGCCGAGCCGCCACCAGGTTCGTAGGAATCCCTGGCGCTTGGCGCCGCGCAGGCTCGGGTCCTGGTCGAGGAGGGTGCGGGTGCCGTCGGCGAGCAGGTAGACCAGTATCGCGATGACCAACAGCATGGTCAGTTGCCGGGTGACGAAGCTGCCGCCCAGATGCACGTGCAGGTCGTGGGCGACGCTGCGGTGCTCTACTTCCTCGGCGCCGTGCCAGCGCAGCAGGTCGAGCATCACCGGGTCGCTGCCGCGGCGATCCAGCTCCCGGGCCTCCAGCACCCACTTGCCGAGCACGCAGGTGAAATGCTCCACCGCGGCGATGATCGCGCAGCGCTGGCGCAGCCACCAGCCGTCGAGGGCGCGGGTCAGGCGGTTCTGCCCCAGCGGGTAGTCGCAGAGCAGGCGTTCGAAAAGGAAATCCATCTTGTCGGTGAACGGCTTGGAGTCGATGTCGAACCTGCTCAGGTAGCGCTGGATCGCGCCGTCGTGGGCCCGCGAATGCATCGCTTCCTGGCGGATGAAACCCTGCACGTCGTCGCGCAGGCGGGCGTCGCTAACCAGCGGCAGGGCCTTGTTGTAGAGGCGGCAGAACCACAGTTCGCCGGAAGGCAGGAGCATGTGCAGGACGTTCATCACCTGGGACGCTTCCGCTTCGCCGGGAACCCAGTGCAGGGGGGTATCGCTGAAGTCGAAGCGGACCTTGCGCTGGACCAGCTTGTGGTGGAATTCGCTCATGGCAGGCTCTCAGGAAGTCAGGTCGAAGCGCGCGAGAAACCGCGTGGCCCAGGGCGCGAAGCGCCATTGCAGGGCGCCGAGGTGCACCTCGCTGCCCACCGAGACCACCGCCTTGTTGCGCTCCACGGCGCGCACCAGCTTTTCCCCGACGGTGTCCGGGCTGAGCCGGCGTCGCTTGTAGAAGCGCTGGATCTTCGCCTGGCGCCGTGCCTGGCGTTCGGCGTCCATGCCGACGAAGCGGGTGGCCTGGACAATGCCGGTATCGACGAAGCCCGGGCACACCGCGGTGACTCCGATCGAACGTCCGGCCAGTTCCGCCCGCAGGCATTCGCTGAGCATCAGTACCGCGGCCTTGCTGGTGGCGTAGGCGGGGTAGTTGCGCGACGGCGCGAAGGCCACGCCGGAGGCGACATTGACCAGGTGCCCCGGCTTGTTCGCCGCGATCATCTGCCGGCCGAACAGGCGGCAGCCGTCGATCACGCTCCACAGGTTGACCCGCAGCAGGCGCTCCCATTCCGCGGGCGAGGTGTCGAGCATCGGTCCGGCCATGCCGATGCCGGCATTGCTGACTACCACATCCGGGACTCCGAGGGTGTCGCGCACCCACTCGGCGAAGGTCTCCATGGCCTGGGTATCGCCGACGTCGACCTGGTAGACATGGGCCGTGGCGCCAAGGGCGCGGGCCAGTTCGGCGCTGCGTTCGGCGGCTTCCAGGTCGAGATCGGCGGCGAGCAGGCTGGCGCCGCGCTCGGCGAAGCTGAGCAGGGTCGAACGGCCGATGCCGCCGCCGGCGCCGGTGACCACCACCAGCTTGCCGTTCATCGAGCGCGCGTCGGGCCGGACCTGGGCGCGTTGCAGGGCCGGCGGCGACTCGCCGGTTTCCTGGGCGTCGATGAACTCGCCGAGCCAGCCGGCCAGTTGCTCCGGCTCGGCCAGCAGTTGCCAATGGCCGACGCTCGCCTCGCGCCGCCACAGGCGTGGCGCCCACAGGCTGAGGTGCTGGAACAGCTGGGCGCCGACGTAACGGTCGCGGGTCGGTACGATCAGTTGCACCGGCACTTCGGTGTGGCGCTTGCGCGGACGGAACAGGCTGCGGATGAAGTTGCCGCGGTACAGCTTGACCCCGTGCCGGCCGTCGCTGGCCTGGGTCGGGTTGACCTGCGGATGGCGGACGCCTTCGGCGTGCTTCAGGAACTGCGGCCAGAGCCGGGCCAGGCCGGCGCTCCAGAGCAGCTCGGGTACGACGGGGGTATGGAAGAAGGCGATGTACCAGGAGTGGAGCAACTGGCCGAATACCGCTTTCAGGGCCTTCGGACTGCGCTGCCTGAGGTGTTCGCGCATCCAGAAACCGACATGGTCCAGGCAGGGCCCGGAGATCGAGGTATAGGACGCGATCAGCGGTCGGCACTGCGGATCGGTGACGCTTTCCCAGGTCTGGATCGAGCCCCAGTCATGGGCCAGCAGGTGTACCGGGCGGTCCGGGCTGGTGGTGCGGATCACCGCCTGCAGGTCTTCGCTGAGCCGCTGCAGGTGGTAGTCGCGGCTCCAGCGTGGCTTGTCCGAAGCGCCGGCGCCACGCACGTCGTAGGCGACGATGCGGTAGCGCCCGGCCAGTTGGCGGATCAGCGGCAGCCAGGTCTCGTGGTTGTCCGGGTAGCCATGCACCATCAGCAGCGTCGGCTTGCCGTTGTCCGGCGCGCCCCAGCAATGAACCGCCAGGCGCACGTCGCCGGATTGCACGAACAGGCGTTCCGGCTGCAGGTCGGGGAGGGCGAGGAGCGCGTTCATGCGGCCTCCCGTGCTTGCGGCAGCAGTCCGCGCGCCTGCCAGCGGCGGACGTGCGGCAGGTCGTCGTCGAGCCAGTAGGCGTCGTCTTCGGTGACCACCAGCAGTTCTTCGAACTTGGCGCCCACCCCGCGTAGCCCCAGGTGCGGTTCCACCGCCCAGAGACCGGGCGTCGGCGGGTGCTCGGACCGCTTGCCGCTGGACCACAGCGGCGACCAGCCTTCGCGCTTGCCGGTGACCAGCGCGTTGCGCGTCAGGGTGTACAGGTTGCGCACGCCGAAGCGCGCCACCGAGGGACCGCGGCGGTTGCCGAGCTTTTCCACGCGATGGGCGAGCACTTCGAAGGGATAGGCCTTGTGCCGTGGCAGGGTGCCCTGGATCACGCAGAGCCGGTCGACCGCCTGGCTGACTTCGGCCAGGGGGCGCCGTTCGCGGACCAGGTCAAGGATGGTGCGTCGGTGTATCAGCAGGTCGTCCATCAGCCGCTCCTGCAACAGGTTGTGGCCTAGTGCGCCGGAGTAGCCGACATCGGCGGTATAGGCGCCGAGGGTCGGCGCGCAGTCGAGGATGAACGGCATGCCTTCCTCCAGGCGCTGCTTGCCGGGGTAGAAGGCCAGGTTGAAGCCACCGAGATGACGCAGGCCGTCGAAGCCCTTGAACGAGGTGCGGCTGCCGAACCAGGCGAAGGGCTGGTGGAACCAGTCGTCGACGCCATGATCCTGCAGCCAGGTCTTCATCAGCGCCGCGGCTTCCCTCTCGCTGATGCCGGCGCGCAGTTCGCCGTGGATGGTTTCGCAGCAGGTATAGGCCAGTCGCTGGACCTGGCGGAAGTGATCGAGATCGTCGGGAGTGGGTACCCAGGCGCCTTGGGACATGGCTCTCTCCAGGCTGGCTTGTCGTTATTGTGACATTGATTGATGTCATGGTTGATGCTGGCCCATAAGCAGGCGTTGCGCCAGCCCTGGGAAGTCTCTTCACGCCGGTGTTACGGCACTTGCTACCGGCGCCGGAAGGCCCGGGGCAGAAGGCTCGGGACGTTTCCCCCGGGTTTTGGCGGTGGTGCCGGAGAAGCGGCTGACCGACGAGTCCAGTCTTTGGTTGGCGCCCGCGCCTCCGGACGCCGGCAAAGAGCGTTGCGCCCCCGGAGGTTGTGGCCGTTCGGCGGGCCTCGTTATGATCCGCCTCCATGAGCACACCCCTGACCCTTCTGCAGCGCCTGCTGCAACGTGGCGAGCAGCCGTCCGCCGAGGATGCCCGCGAATACAGCGTCGACGAACTGGCTCGCGCGGCCGGCAGCAGCGTGCGCAACGTACGCGCCTACCAGGACCGCGGCCTGCTGCCGCCGCCGGAGCGGCGCGGCCGGATCGGCGTGTATTTCGACAGTCATCTCAAGCGCCTGCGGCTGATCAGCCAGTTGCTCGAGCGCGGCTATTCCAGCGCCAACATCAAGGAACTGCTGGAAGCCTGGGAACAGGGCCGCGACCTCGACCATGTGCTCGGCCTGGACCAGGCGATCATCGGCGAGTGGAACCTGGAGACGCCCGGCAGCATCGGCTTCGACGAACTCCAGGCGATCTTCGGCGACGAACTGAACGACCGGGTGATCGACAAGGCCCAGGCGCTGGGCCTGCTGCTGTTCGACGGCGAGCGCATGAAGATCCCCAGTCCACGGCTGTTCCAGGCCGGGCTGGAACTGTACCGCAGCGGCATCCCGCTGGAGGCGCTGCTCGATCAACTCGGCGAGTTGCGCAGCGACACCGAGCATCTGGCGGCGGGAATCGTCCGCCTGATCGTCACCCACCTGGTGGACGGCCGCGGCACCGACCTGCTGCCCGGGGCGCCGGACCTGCAGGAGCTGGCCAAGGTGTTCCTGCGCCTGCGCCCGCTGGCGGAACACGTGGTCCAGGTGGAACTGGCGCGCGGCCTCAAGCTGTCGGCCAACGAAATGCTCGGCGAGCGTGTCGGCGAGATGCTGCGCAAGCTGGAAAAGCCTTCCTGACTCTTCTTCAGATCTTCCGCGCCGCCGCCTGGATCTGTTCCCGCAGCCAGGCGCCGGCCGCTTCGCGCTCGGCGTCGCCGCGCCAGATCTGCACATAGTCGAAGCGCGGGATCGCCAGCGGCGGCTCGCAGAGCGCCAGTTCCTCGGGTAGCCGCAACCTTTCGAGGGTGCGTTCGGCGATGGTCAGTACCAGGTCGGTGCCGGCCAGCAGCGCCGGGGCCACGGTGAAGTGCGGCAGGGTCAGCGCCACCTGCCGGCGCAGGCCGCGTTTTTCCAGGGCGCTGTCGACTTCCTCGGCCGGGTTGTCCTGTAGCGAGACGCGCACGTGGCGGGCCGCCAGGTAGCGGTCGAGGGACAGGCCGTCGGGGCGGTCGAACAGGCTGCGCCGACAGACGCAGACGAAACGCTCCTCGAACAGGCGCCTGGCGCGCACGCCCTCCGGAAGCAGGGGGAATACCCCCAGCGCGCAGTCCAGCTGTCCTTCGGCGACCTGACGGGCGGTTTCCAGGCGCGGTTCCTGGACTATCCCGAAGCTCACCCCGGGCGCCAGCGCCTGTTGCTGGCGCAGCAGCGCCGGCAGCACCACCCAGGCGCCGTAGTCGGACATGCCCAGGCGGAAGTGGCGTCGGCTGCGCACCGGTTCGAAGGTCGGCCCGCCGATCACCCCGCGTACCTGGTCGAGGCTGGCCTGGAGCTTCGGCGCCAGCTCCAGCGCCAGGCTGGTCAACTGCATGCGGCTTTTCACCCGCACCAGCAGTGGATCGCCGAACAGTTCGCGGAGACGCCCGAGGGCGTGGCTGACCGCCGGCTGCGACATGGCCAGGCGCTGCGCCGCGCGGGACACGTGGCGCTCGCTGAGGAGCGCGTCGAGCACCACCAGCAGGTTGAGGTCGATACGGCGTAGGTCATGAATCTGCTGCATGGAAGGTGTACCAACTATCGATTTCCATTCGCGAAGTGGATAGCAAAAACTCTGCTCCAGAGGCAAGGGCCGGAGGAGGAGAATCAGCATGCCCAATTATCTGATGGTACTGATGGCAGTTTCGGTGGGCGGCATGGTGGTGCTGCAGGCCGGCAGCAACGCCTTGCTCGGGCGCCTGCTCGGCCATCCGCTGAGCGCCAGCCTGACTTCGCTGGGCGTCAGCCTCGGGGTGGTCAGCCTGGGCCTGCTGCTGGTGCGGGTGCCGCTGCCGGCTACCGCCAGCCTCGGCGGCGCGCCCTGGTGGAGCTGGCTCGGCGGGCTGTTCGGCGCGGCCTACCTGACGGTGGCGATCCTGGTCGCGCCGCGCCTGGGTGCCGCCACTTTCATCGCGTGCGTGGTGGCCGGGCAGATGCTGGTCTCGGCGCTCTGCGACCAGTTCGGCTGGGCCGGTTTCCCGGTGCGCCGTTTGTCCTGGGAGGGCTATCTCGGCCTGGCGCTGGTGGTGGCGGGGGTATTGCTCCTGCAATGGCGGGGAAGAGCGTGAGGAGAGTGCCGGCGAAGGCTGTCAAGTGGAATCTGGCCTAGACCAAAATCTTGATCTCAAATTGTGATGAAGTTGGCATGAATAGTTGTTGCAAAGCGTGTTGAAACCAAAGCGTCTTTTTCCCTCACTAGCGTCGTCGGGGTTCGAACAGCTTGCTGCCGAGTGAGCCTGCGGGCGTCATGGATGCGCTCGGCAGCCCTGTGCCACACCCTGACCTGGTGAGTCCCCCGATGATTTCGAAAAGCAGAAGAAGCTTCATCCGCCTGGCCGCCGGTACGGTCGGCGCCACCGTCGCCACCAGCATGCTGCCGTCGAGCATCCAGGCGGCCCTGGCGATTCCCGCGCACCGCCGGCATGGCAACCTCAAGGACGTCGAGCACGTGGTGATCCTGATGCAGGAGAACCGCTCCTTCGACCACTATTTCGGCACCCTCAAGGGCGTCCGCGGCTTCGGCGACCGCATGGCGATCCCGCTGCCCGATGGCCAGCGGGTCTGGCACCAGAAGGGCAGCAAGGGCGAGATCCTGCCCTACCACTTCGACACCAGCACCACCAGCGCCCAGCGCGTCGACGGCACCCCGCACACCTGGCCGGACGCCCAGCAGGCCTGGAACGAAGGGCGCATGGACAAGTGGTTGCCGGCCAAGACCGAGCGTTCCCTGGGCTACTACAAGGAGCAGGACATCGCCTTCCAGTTCGCGATGGCCAACGCCTTCACCATCTGCGACGCCTATCACTGCTCGTTCCAGGGCGGCACCAACCCCAACCGGCTGTTCCTCTGGACCGGCACCAACGACCCGCTCGGCCAGCACGGTGGTCCGGTAACCACCAACGACCACGACAGCAACGGCCCGGTGGAGCAGGGCTACACCTGGACCACCTATCCCGAGCGCCTGCAGGCTGCCGGCATCACCTGGCGGGTCTACCAGGACATGGCCGACAACTTCTCCGACAACCCGCTGATCGGCTTCCGCCAGTACCGCGCCGCGGCGCCTGACTCGCCGCTGATCGTCAACGGCCTGAGCACCTGGAAGCTCGATGCGCTGAAGCGCGACGTGCTGGCCAACAGCCTGCCGCAGGTGTCCTGGATCGTCGCCCCGGCCAAGTACTCCGAACACCCCGGCCCGTCCAGCCCGATCTGGGGGGCCGAGTACACTTCCTGGGTACTCGACGCGCTGACCGCCAACCCGGAGGTCTGGAGCAAGACCGCGCTGCTGGTGATGTTCGACGAGAACGACGGCTTCTTCGACCACGTCGCCCCGCCGGCCGCGCCGAGCCTGAACAAGGACGGCACGCTGCGCGGCAAGACCACCGCCGACGCCACCCTCGAATGGCACACCAAGGGCGATATCCGTTATCGCAACCAGCCCTACGGCCTCGGCCCGCGGGTGCCGATGTACGTGATCTCGCCGTGGAGCAAGGGCGGCTGGGTCAACTCCCAGGTGTTCGACCACACCTCGGTGATCCGCTTCCTGGAGCAGCGCTTCGGGGTCATGGAGCCGAATATCAGTCCCTGGCGTCGTGCCGTCTGCGGCGACCTGACCTCGGCGTTCAACTTCGCCAACCCGAACAACGAGCCGTTCCCCGAACTGCCCGACACCAGCCAGGCCGACGCCATCGTCGCCAGCCAGATCAAGCTGCCGAAGCCGAAGCCGCCGGCGGTGGCCGCCATGCCCAAGCAGGAAATGGGCATCCGTCCGGCCCGCGCCTTGCCCTACGAGCTGGGCGTGCATGCGCGCTACCGCAGCGGCGGAGATGCGCTGAGCCTGACCTTCGCCAACACCGGCAAGGCCGGCGCGGTGTTCCAGGTGTTCGACCTGCTCGACAGCGAGAACCCGCCGAAACGCTACACCGTCGGCGCGCGCAAGCGCCTGCACGACAGCTTCCAGGGCGACGCCAGCGGCGACTACCACCTGGAAGTGCACGGTCCGAACGGTTTCCTCCGGGTCTTTCGCGGCAACCTGCGGCGCGACCTGGCGGAGCGCAAGGCGCCGCTGCCGGAAGTGCGGATCGACTACGAGCCGCTGTTCGGCAACCTGCGCGTGCAACTGATCAACCGTGGCCGCCATCCGGTCAAGCTGACGGTCAAGGACAACGTCTATCGCCAGGGCGAGCGGCGTACCGTCAACGTGCCGCCGGGACAGCGCCGGGAAGTCCGCTATTCGCTGCGCAGCAGCGGCAACTGGTACGACTTCAGCGTCAGCGCGCAGGGGGCGGACAGCTTCCTGCGGCGTTTCAGCGGTCGCATGGAAGATGGTCGCTCCGGCTTCAGCGATCCGGGCATGGGCCTGGGCACGCTGACCTTCTGACCCGGACGGCCGCGCCGGCTCCCTGCAATGGGGCGGCCGGCGCGGACGGCCTGCGCCCTAGTCGAGGGGAACCGGGTAGAGGGTATTGAGGATCCACTTGCCGTCCTTCAGGACGAAACCGTACGAAATCTCCTTGGCCATGTACGTATCCCAGCGCGTGCAGGCGCCCTGGCCGTCGGCCTGCTTGCAGGAGTAGGCATCGATCTTGCCCATGTGCAGCTTCTCCAGGGAAACCACCTGGAACTTGCTGTTGCCGCTGCAGGCCACCGGATTGTCGATGTATCTGTACTGGCGCCAGGCCGCGTCGTAGTTGCCTCTCGACTTGAACAGGGTCTTGTCTTTCTGCGACGAGCCGGACGGCGGCGTCATCCCGTAGATGTGCTGGGTCACGTGGCCGCCCATCGAGGTATTGCGCGTGGCGTCGGCGCTTTGCTGCACGCTGGTGATGTCGCGGCAGGCGGCGGCGTTGGCCGAGGAGGCCAGCAGCAGAAGGGCGGAGAAACCCAGGCCGGCGACGCACTGGCGTGCGTCGGGGCGGGGCAGTGAAAAGCGGTTCATCGGCGGCTCCTGTGAGATGGATTGCTTATGAAGGAACGCCGCCGCGCAGTTTTCGTGAAGATGCCTCAGTCGCGATAGCGTGGTGGCGGCGCGTAGCCGCCGCCGTTCCGGGCGTCGGCGGGAAATGCCTGCGGTCCGTCGGCCGGCGCCTCGCGACCGCTGGCCGGAGCGTCCAGCTCGAACAGGGCCACGCCGATCACGCCGAGGTTGCGGCTGTCGCCGGCCGTGCTGTTGCTGGCGTAGGCATCGTCGGGGCTGGCGAAGCGGAACGCCGCGACTTCCCGTTCGTTCTTGCGGAAGCCCTCGATCACCAGGCTCTCGCCCGGTTCCAGCACATAGCCGCGGTTCTTCAGGCTGCCCGGCTGGCCGTTGAGCACGTCCAGGCCGTCTACCGTGGCGACCACCTCGTAGGTCGCGCTGCCGAGGTTGTTCAGCCACAGTCGGTAGCGCTGGCCTTCACGACCCTGCAATTGCAGGGTGCTGCGGTGCTGCACGAGGTCGAACTTGCCGCCATCCTCGTCGAGTACGGCGAAGCCCACCCTGCCCTTGGCCAGGGGCAGTTCCTTGATGGCACGTCCATCGAAGCGGCTCGCGCTGTAGAACACCTGGCGGCGATCGACCGGTTGCTCCGATAGACGTCGCAGGGCCACCGAGGTGACCGGCGAGGCGACGCCTTCGCCCCATTGGGTGCCGAGCCGCTGCTCGGTCGGCGCGCCGGCCTGCTGTTGGGGCAGGCTGCAGCCGCCGAGGGCCAGCAGGCCCAGCAGTAATGCGGATAGCAGTGGTTTGCGCATGGTTCCTTCCTCTCCCTGGACACCTGGAGGCGGGGTGCCTCCCTGATGGCTCCGAGCACCGATGATGCCCGATCTTCGGCGGGCTTCGTAAATTTCCTCGAACGGGCGCGGCGGCGCGTCTTCCTATTGGCTGACCCAGCGCTGCCGCGCCCAGGCGCTCAGGCTGTCGACCCCGAGCACCAGGACCAGCATGGCCAGGATCACCGTGGCGGCCTGGGCCTGCTGGAACAGGCTCAGGCTGAAATAGAGCATCTGCCCGAGCCCGCCGGCACCGACGAAGCCGAGCACGCTGGCCATGCGGATATTGTTCTCCCAGCGGTACAGGGTATAGGCCACCAGTTGCGGCCAGACCCCCGGCAGGGTGCCATAGGCGAATGCAGCGAGGCGACCGCTGCCGGCCAGGCGCAAGGCCTCGGCGGGCTGCGCCGGAGTGTTCTCCAGGGCTTCGGCGAACAGCCGGCCGAGCACGCCGCCGGTGTGCAGCGCCAGGGCGAGGGTCCCGGCGTTCGGCCCGAGCCCGGCCGCCAGCACCATCAGCGCGCCCCAGACCAGCTCCGGCACCGCGCGCAGCGCATTGAGCAGGAGTCGCGCCAGGCTCTGCGCCGGCACGCCGAAGCGACCTGCCGCCGGCAGCGCGAAGAGCAGGCCGAGCAGCGCCGCCAGCAGGGTGCCGATGGCCGACATGGCCAGGGTTTCCAGCAGCCCCCGGCCAATCGCCCGCAGGTGCGGAGCGGACAGGTCGGGCGGGAAGAACTCGCTGGCGTAGGCGGCCATCTGGCCCAGTCCCTTGCCGCTGAAAAGACCTGCGGTGTCCATGTCCAGATAGGCGAACGAGGCGCCCACCGCGGCCACCACCAGCAGCGGCCAGAGCAGCAGGCGCCAGGTCCGGCTCATGCCAGCCTCCCGCGCAGGAAGCGGCTCAGCAGGTCGGCGAGGAGGACCAGCAGGAGGAAGGTCAGCAGGATGCTGGCAACCTCGCCGCCGGCGAACATCCGCAGCGACAGGTCGATCTGCTGGCCGAGGCCGCCGGCGCCGACGAAGCCCATCACCACCGAAGCACGGATCGCGCACTCCCAGCGATAGACAGTGTAGGAAATCATTTCCCCGGCGGCGTTCGGCAGCACCCCGTAGGCGAACGCCGCCAGCCGCGATCCGCCGCCCAGCAGCAGGGCGCGGGTGGGGCGCGGATCCACCGACTCGAAGATTTCCGCGTAGACCTTGCCGAGCATGCCGGCATAGGTGATGGCGATGGCCAACACCCCGGCGGTGGGGCCCAGGCCCACGGCGCGGACGAACAGCAGCGCCCAGACGATTTCCGGCACGCTGCGCAGGAGGATCAGCAGGCCGCGCACCGGCCAGCGCAGTGCCCGTGCCCACCAGGCCGGCAGGCCGCCGCGCGGCAGTGCCGAGAGCGACAGGGCGCGGGTCGCCAGCAGTGCGGCGGGAAACGCCAGGAGCCAGGCCAGGGCCATGCCGGCGGTGGCGATGGCGAGGGTTTCCAGGGTGGCGCGGCCGAGCAGGGCGAGGAACCCGGGATCGTGTGCCGGCGGCCAGAAGCCGGCGAGGAAACCGCCCATGGTGCGCGCGTTGTCGCCGCTGAACAGGCCGGGGATATCCAGTTCGCTGAGGCGCAGCCCCGGCCAGAGCAGCAGCAACGCGGCCAGGGTCAGCAGCAGGCGCGGCAGGGCGGCGGGTCGCGCGGCGGAGAAGCGGCGTTCAGCATCGTGGGATGTGCACCACGGCGGGTTCGCCGGCCGGGCTGGCGCGCTCGGCCTGCAGTTGTTCGTTGGCGTAGAGGGCGTCCAGCGCGGCGCGGTCGACTTCGCCGGCGGGCAGGTCGAAGGCGATGCGTCCGGCGCGCAGCCCGATCACCCGGGGGAAGTGTTGCAGCGCCAGGTCCACCGCGTGCAGGCTGGCCAGCAGGGTGCTGCCGCGCGCGGCGGCCTCGCGGTTGAGCAAGGCCAGGGTATGGCCGGCGAGCACCGGGTCCATGGCCGAGACCGGTTCGTCGGCGAGGATCAGCTCGGCGCGCTGGTAGAGCACCCGGGCGATGCCGACCCGCTGCAACTGGCCGCCGGAAAGCTGGTCGCAGCGCTGGAACAGCTTGTCGCCGAGATCCAGGCGTTGCAGTGCGTCGTGGGCGCCGGCGCGGTCCAGCGGATAGACCAGGCTGACCAGGCTCTTCCATAGCGGCCACTGGCCGAGGCGCCCGGCCAGTACCGCGCTGACCACCCGCTGCCGTGGCGGCAGCGGTGGTGCCTGGTGGACCAGGCCGATGCGCGCGCGCAGGCGTTGGCGGGCGGCGGCGGATAGCGCCCAGGGCTCCTCGCCGAGCAGTTCGACACGGCCGGCGCTGGGCCGCCATTGGCTGGCGAGCACCCGCAGCAGGCTGGTCTTGCCGGCGCCGGAAGGTCCGATCAGGGCTACCCGTTCGCCAGCGGCCAGGCGCAGGCGGATGTCGGCAAGGGCGCGTTGGCCGTCGGCGTGGACCAGGTCCACGCCGTCGAGGCTCAGGCTCACTTCAGCAGGCCGGCGGCGCGTGCGGACTCCTCGATGCCCTTGTAGTTGTCCGGATTGGTCTCGATGAAGCGGCTGGCGGCCTGCAGGTCGAGGATCTCCTTGTCGGCCGGTTTCGCCGGGTCGAGGGCGAGGAAGGCCTGCTTGATCTTCTCGGCCAGGGCCGGGTCGAGGTTGCCGCGCACGGTCCAGTTGTAGTCGTAGTAGGTCGGCGTGGTGGCGAAGACCTTGACCTTGGCGGTATCGACCTTGCCGCTGTCCACCAGCTTCTGCCAGACCGAGGCGTTCAGCACGCCGGCGTCGACCTTGCCGGCCTGGACCCAGGCTACGGTGGCGTCGTGGGCGCCGGAGTAGGCGACGCGGGAGAAGAACTGCTCGGGGACGATGCCGTCCTTCTGCATGAAGTAGCGCGGCATCAGGCTGCCCGAGGTGGAGGAGACCGAGCCGAAGGCGAAGGTCTTGCCCTTCAGGTCCTGCAGGGATTTCACCTGGGGATCGGCCGTGATGAATTTGCTGGTGAACTGCTGGTCCTGCTCGCGCTGCACCAGGGGGATGGCGTTGCCGGTCTTCAGCCGCGCCTGGACGAAGGTGAAGCCGCCCAGCCAGGCCATGTCCAGGCGGTCGGCGGCCAGCGCCTCGACCACCCCGGCGTAGTCGGCCACCGGGACGAACTTCACCGGCATGCCGAGTTGCTTCTCCAGATAGGCGCCGAGCGGCTTGAATTTGCGCAGTAGCTCGGTGGGCGCCTCGTCGGGGATCGCCGAGACCTTGAGTTCTTTCAGGGTTTCGGCGTGGGCGAGCGCGGCGGACAGGGACAGGGCGATGCCGGCGGCGAGCGCCAGGGAGCGTTTCAACATGGGAGAGTTCTCCGGTTCAATGGCGGAAAAAACCCGGGGAGTATAGTGGTGCGCGGCCCGCTTGGGCAGCCGTCGCGGCGTTGCTCGCCGGCGCCTCGCGGGTAATATGGCGCTCCCCGTGCCCATTCGCTGCGTATTGGAGTTCGCCATGTCCGCTTCCCTGCCTTCCCTTGCCTTCGCCGGTCTCGGCCTGATGGGCGTGCCCATGTGCCGCCGGCTGCTGGCCGCCGGCTATCCGCTGGCGGTGTGGAACCGTTCGCCGGGCAAACGCGAGTTGCTCGCGGCCGAGGGCGCGAAAGCCGTCGAGGTCCCGGCCGAACTGGCCGCCGACGCGGAAATCCTGATGCTTTGCCTGGCCGATACCGCGGCGGTGCGTGAAGTGGTGTTCGGCGCCGGCGGCATCGTCGAGAACGCCAGGCCCGGGCAGTTGCTGGTGGATTTCTCCAGCGCCGAGCCGGCCGCCACCCGCGAGATGGCCGCCGAGCTGGAGGCGCGCTGCGGCGTGCGCTGGGTCGACGCGCCGGTCTCCGGCGGCACGCCGGGCGCGGAAAGCGGCAGCCTGGCGATCATGGCCGGCGGACGCGCAGCGGATATCGAACGCCTGCGGCCGGTCCTCTCCCGGCTTGGCCAGCGCCTGACGCGCATGGGCGAGGTGGGCGCCGGGCAGGTGACCAAGGTCTGCAACCAGATGATCGTTGCCTGCAACGCCCTGGTGATCGCCGAAGTGGTGGCGCTGGCGGAGCGGGCCGGGGTCGACGCCAGCCTGGTCGCTCCGGCGCTGGCGGGCGGCTTCGCCGACTCGAAGCCGTTGCAGATCCTCGCCCCGCAAATGGCCGAGAGCCGTTACGAGCCGGTCAAGTGGCACGTACGGACCCTGCTCAAGGATCTCGATACCGCGGTGAAGCTGTCCCGCGAGCAAGGCGCGGCCACCCCGATGAGTGGGTTGGCCGCGCAGTTGATGCGTCTGCACGGCAGCCAGGGCTATCTCGAACGCGATCCGGCGACCCTGGTGGAGCAATACCGGACCGCCGTCGAGTGAACCTCAGGCCTGGTTCAGGCTGCGCAGCGGCGGCGCGGCGTCGAAGCGGTAGGCGCGGAGGAACTCTTCCAGGGCCGCCAGCGGCAGCGGCCGGCTGAACAGGTAGCCCTGTACCAGCTCGCAATGGTTCTCCCGCAGGAACGCCAGTTGCTGCGGGGTCTCCACGCCCTCGGCGACGACTTTCAGATGGAGCTTCTGGGCCATCGCGATGATCGCCTGGGCGATTTCCATGTCCCGCTGCGAGGCGGGGATGTCCATGATGAACGAGCGATCCACCTTCAGCGCGTCCAGCGGCAGGCGCCGCAGGTAGGCGAGCGACGAATAGCCGGTGCCGAAGTCGTCGATCGACAGGCTGACGCCCAGCTCGCGGAGGCGTTCGAGCAGCGGGATGGTCTGGTCGATGTTGTACATCAGCGCGTCCTCGGTCACCTCCAGTTCGAGGAAGCACGCCGCCAGCCCGGCCTGCTCCAGCGCATGACGGACTTCGTCGACCAGGCTGGCCCGGCCGAGATTGCTGGCGCAGCAGTTGACCGCCACCCGCAGCCGTTCGTGGCCGGCCAGGTGCAGGCTGCGCAGGTCGCGGCAGGCGCGTCGCAGCACCCAGTCGTCGAGCTGGTCGATCATGCCGTTGGCTTCGGCCAGGCCGATGAAGCGGTCCGGACCGAGCAGGCCCTGGGTCGGATGGCGCCAGCGCACCAATGCCTCCAACTGGTGTACCTCGCCGTCGGCGAGGGCGAGGATCGGCTGGTAGTGCAGCTCCAGTTGGTCGTCGCGCAGGGCCTGGCGCAGTTCCTCCTCCATCTGCAGTTCCTGGGTCGCCCGCACCAGCAGTTGCCGGCTGAAGAACTGCGCGTTGTTGCGCCCGCAGGCCTTGGACTGGTGCAGGGCCAGGCCGGCGTTCTTCAGCAACTCCTCGCACTGCTCGCCGTCGTTCGGGTAGAGGCTGACGCCGACGCTGGCGGTCATCACCAGGGTGCGCCCGTCCAGGGCGATGGGTTCCTTCATCTTCTGCATCAGGCGTTGCGAGAGGATGTGCGCCTCGTGGTCCTGGGTGAGGTCGGCGAGCACGCAGAACTCGTCGCCGGCGAAGCGCGCCACCACGTCGCTATCGCGCAACACGCTGCGGATGCGTTCGGAGACGATCTTCAGCAGTTGGTCGCCAGAGTCGTGGCCGAGGGAATCGTTGATCCGCTTGAAGTGATCGAGGTCGAGGAACATCACCGCCAGGCCCTTGCCTCTCAGGCGACAATTCTCCAGGTGCTGGACGAACACTTCGTTGAATGCCGTGCGGTTCTGCAGGCCGGTCAGGCTGTCGTAGCGAGCCATCTGGCGCAGCGAGGCGTGGGCGTGGTCGAGCTGGTTGAGCAGGGCGTTGACCCGGCTGTTTTCGCTGAGCCGGCGCTCCCGTTGTTTCTCCGACCATGCGGCCCAGATGCCGCAGGCGGCGATGGCGCTGGCGAGCACTCCGGTGAGCCAGCCCAGGCGCAGCGAGTCGGCGCTGGCTTGCAGTTCCAGCGGCGTGCCGGCGGGTACGCTGAGCACCAGCGCGGCCATCCCGGTGAAATGCATGGCGGCGATGGCGCCGGCCAGCAGCAGGCTGGCGATCAGTTTCATGTAGCGGTAGCGCGCGCTGCGCCGGCCGCGCAGGTAGGGGACCGCGGCGAGGGCGGTGAAGGCGGCGCCGATGGCGATCAGTACCGAAAGGGCGAACAGCGATGGCTGGTAGTACTGGGTGGCCACCGAGCGCATCGCCGCCATCCCGGTGTAGTGCATGGCAGCGATGCCCAGGCCGATGCAGCAGGCGGCGAGCAGGCAGGGCAGCACGCCGAAGCGCGGGCGGGCGGTCATGTACATCGCCAGGTACGAGGCGGCGACGGCGATCAGCAGCGACAGGCCGGTGATCGGCAGGTCGTAGCGCAGGGCGATCGGCGCGTGGAACGCGAGCATGGCGACGAAATGCGTGGCCCAGATGCCGCTGCCCAGGCAGAACGCCCCGATCCATTGCCAGAGGCGCGGGTGGCTCAGGCTGTTGCCGACCCGCTCGACCATGTCCAGTGCCGTGTACCCGGCGAGGCAGGCGACGAGGAAGGCGAGCGCCACCAGCGATGGCGAATAGGTGCAGTTCTGCAGCACGTAGCCGTCGACGGGAGACTCTCCGAGGAAGCGCAGGCCTTGCCAATCCATAGCGGTGTCTCCCTGGACACGGAAAACCCGCGGACGGCGCGGGTGCGGGCTGGGGGTGGCATTGTGCTTCCAGTATAGATAGCGGGAGCCACCTGCAAGGTCGGCATGGAAGGAAGTCGCTGGCCGCCGACATACGGCCGGTTTCGGCATTTTCCCGGGGAGAAAAGGCATAGCTGAGCTTGTTCCGGCTCCATCGCCACGGGCATGATCGCTGCGCCCGCGAGGGCTCGCGAGGCTTCACGAAATTTTGACCAGGCGCCCGATAGAGTTCGGGCGCCCCGCCACGGGGGGTGGCGGCGGTCCGTTACGTTTCAGGAGTTGCTTCAATGGGTGGGGGTATCAAGCGTTTCTTGCCGGCTATCGGTTCGACCCGGCTGGTGATGCTGTTCGCGCTGGTTCTGGTGGTGTTCTACAACGCGGCGACCTGGAAGGCCCTGCATGGCCTGGTGCCGCTGCAAGGCTTGAAGGGCTTCGCGTTCTTCGCTTCGTTCGCGGCGTTCCTGTGGGCCGCCTTCACGCTCCTGCTGACCCTGGTTTCCTTCCGCCCGCTGCTCAAGCCGGCCTTGACCCTGGTCGCCCTGTGCTCGGCCGGCGCGACCTACTTCATGGGTAGCTACGGCATCAGCATCGACACGGTGATGGTGCAGAACGTCTTCGAGACCAACGCCACCGAGGCCGGCGACCTGGTCAACCCGACCCTGCTCGGCTACCTGCTGCTGCTCGGTGTCCTGCCTTCGCTGCTGATCTGGCTCTGGCCGGTACGCTACCGGCCGTTCTTCCGCGGCCTGCTGAACAAGATCCTGACGCTGCTCGGCTGCCTGCTGATCGTCGCGGTAATGGTAGGCAGCTTCTATTCCACCTACGCGCCGATCTTCCGCGAGGAAGACAAGCTGACCCACTTCATCAACCCGACCAACTACATCTACGCGGTGGGCAAGTACGCCAAGCAGCGCCTGGTGATCAAGGAGCACCTGGTGGTCGAGCCGATCGGCCTGGACGCCCGCCAGGCGCCGGCTGCGCTGCAGCGACAGAAGAAATCGCTGCTGGTGTTCGTGGTCGGCGAGACCGCCCGTGCCGACCATTTCTCGCTGAACGGCTACGCCCGCGAGACCAACCCGGAGCTGAGCAAGCAGGACATCGTCAACTTCACCCAGGTCCGTTCCTGCGGCACTTCCACCGCGGTCTCGGTGCCCTGCATGTTCTCCCAGTACCCGCGCGAGGACTACAGCGACAAGAAGGCCAAGACCCACGAAGGCCTGCTGGACATTCTCCAGCGTGCCGGCGTGCAGGTGTTGTGGCTGGAGAACAACAGCGACTGCAAGGGCACCTGCCTGCGGGTGCCCAACCGGGACATCCCGAAGACCCAGCCGAGTCCGTTCTGCGACGGCAAGAACTGCCTGGACGAGTCGCTGCTGGTAGGCCTGCAGGAGTACATCGACGGGTTGCAGGACGACGCCATCATCGTCCTGCACTCCGATGGCAGCCACGGTCCCGAGTACTACGAGCGCTACCCGAAGGAGATGGAACGCTTCCAGCCGGTATGCCGGACCAACCAGCTCGGCAGTTGCAGCAAGGAAGAGCTGGTGAACGTCTACGACAACACCATCCTCTATACCGACCACTTCCTGACGAAGGTGATCGAATTGCTCAAGCGGAATGCCGACAAGCGCGATACGGCGATGATCTACGTGTCCGACCACGGCGAGTCGCTGGGCGAGAATGGCGTCTACCTGCACGCGGCGCCCTATTCGATCGCGCCCCAGGCGCAGATCCACGTGCCGATGGTCATGTGGTTCGCCCCGCAGGCGCTGGGCAACTGGGGCATCCAGCGCAGTTGCCTGGACGGCAAGCGCGACGACAAGGACCTGAGCCACGACAACCTGTTCCACTCGGTGCTCGGCCTGCTGGACGTACAGACTTCGCTGTACCAGCCGGCGCTGGACATCTTCGCCAGTTGCCGCGCGCCCAGGGCAGCCCAGTGAGCGACGGGGGCTGAAAGAAAAAAGGCCGTGGAGGATTCCCCCCACGGCCTTTTTCGTCGGCTTTCGCCTTATTTGTCGCGGACCAGCAGGACCGGACGCGAAGCCACGCGGATCAGGCCTTCCGCCACGCTGCCGAGCATCAGGCGGCGCATGCCGCGACGACCATGGGTGCCCATGACCACCACGTCGGCATCGCTGGCCTGGGCCTCGAGCTCGATGCGCTCGGCGATTTCCTCGCTGGCGCGCTCCTGGCAGACGCGATCGAAGGTGGCGCCTTCGACGTTGCTCGCCTCGACCTTCTCGCGGGCCTTGGCCAGGACGTCATCGGCGGCTTTCAGCGCGGCTTCGCGCAGCGGCTCGGGGTTGTAGTACACCGCGTAGTCGGGAAGGTGGCGCAGCGGGCTGTCGACGATGGTGATGACGCGCAGCTTGCCGCCGCTGAGGCCGGCCAGCTTGATGGCCTCTTCCAGGGCGCGGTCGGAGACCGGGCTGCCGTCCACGGCTACCAGAATGCGATCGTACATAAGGTGTCCCTCCAGAGTGAGTGTCCGCCCGCCGGGCGTTCTTGAAACTTCAAGGACACTGTAGACCCTCGCGGCCGGCGGACCTTTGCCGGAGGTCAATAAGTCGCAGGGCGACCGTCGCGATTCCGCTGCGACGCCTGGCTCGCGGCCCGGCGGGGGCCGGGGAACGGGGCGAACGGTCGCCGCGCGGCCATTCGCCGTTGCGGCCTTCGCTGGAAATGAAATGAAAGAAGCCATGGGGGATGCCCATGGCTTCTCGTTTCGCGCAGCCGTTGCCGGGCGTCAGCCGGCGACCAGGATGCGGATCGCCTCGAGGCGCAGGGAGGCCTTGTCGAGCAGGGCCAGGCCTTCCTCGCGCTGGGTGCGCAGGCTGTCCAGCTCGCTGTCGCGGACGCTCGGGTTGACCGCCTTGAGCGCGGTCAGGCGCGCCAGTTCCTCGTCCATGGCGGCGGCGAACTGCTGCTTGGCCCTGGCCACGCGTTCCTCGTGGCGCGGGACGATCTTGCCCTCGGCCACGTCGAACTGCTTGGCCAGCACATCGCGCTGGGCCTGGACGAACTTGTTGGCGCTGACCCGTGGCACGCTTTCCAGCTGGTCGTTGAGGGTTTCCAGGGACACCCGGCCGGCCAGGTCGTTGCCGTTGGCGTCGAGCAGGCAGCGCAGGGCCTGCGGCGGCAGCCAGCGGCCGAGCTGGAGGGCGCGCGGTGCCACGGCTTCGCTGACGAACAGGAGTTCGAGCAGCACGGTGCCGGGCTTCAGCGCCTTGTTCTTGATCAGCGCCACCGAGGTGTTGCCCATCGAGCCGGACAGCACCAGGTCCATGCCGCCCTGAACCATCGGATGTTCCCAGGTGAGGAACTGCATGTCCTCGCGGGCCAGCGCCTGGGCACGGTCGTAGGTGATGGTCACGCCTTCGTCGTCGCCGAGGGGGAAGCCGGCGTCGAGCATCTTCTCGCTTGGCTTGAGGATCAGGGCATTTTCCGAATGGTCTTCGCTGTGGATGCCGTAGGCGTCGAACAGGCGCTCCATGTAGATCGGCAGGGCGAAGTCGTCGTCCTGTTCCTCGATGGCCTCCACCAGCGCCTCGCCTTCGCCGGCGCCGCCGGAGTTCAGCTCGAGCAGGCGGTCGCGACCGCTGTGCAGCTCCGCTTCGAGGGCTTCGCGACGGGCGCGGCCTTCGGCGAGCAGCGCGTCCCAGGCCTTGTCCTCGCCGCCGTCGAGCAGCGGCAGCAGGCGCGGGCCGAACTCGTGTTGCAGGGCGTTGCCGGTGGGGCAGGTATTGAGGAAGGCGTTCAGCGCCTGGTGATACCACTGGAACAGGCGCTGCTGGGCGCTGTTCTCCAGGTGCGGTACGTGCAACTGGATGGTGTGTCGCTGGCCGATCCGGTCGAGGCGGCCGATGCGCTGCTCGAGCAGGTCCGGGTGGGCCGGCAGGTCGAACAGCACCAGATGGTGGGCGAACTGGAAGTTGCGGCCTTCGCTGCCGATTTCCGAGCAGATCAGCACCTGGGCGCCGAACTCTTCGTCGGCGAAGTAGGCGGCGGCGCGGTCGCGCTCGAGAATGCTCATGCCTTCGTGGAACACCGTGGCGGAGATGCCCGAACGCAGGCGCAGGGCGTCTTCCAGGTCGAGGGCCGTCTCGGCGTGGGCACAGATGACCAGGACCTTGAACTGCTTGAGCATCTTCAGGGTATCGATCAGCCACTCGACGCGCGGGTCGAAGCGCCACCAGCGGTTGTTGTCGTCGCCGTCTTCCCACTGCTGCTGGAAATTCACTTCCGGATACAGGTCCGGGTGTTCGCCGGCCGGCAATTCCTCGTACTGGCTCGGCATCGGCAACGGATAGGCGTGCAGTTCGCGCTGGGGGAAGCCCTGCACGGCGGCACGGGTGTTGCGGAACAGCACGCGACCGGTGCCGTGGCGGTCGAGCAGCTCGCGGACCAGGCGCGAGCGAGCTTCTTCATCGCCACCCTCGACGCTGGCCAGCAGCTCGTCGCCCTCGCTGCCGAGGAAGCCGTGGATGGCCTTGCGCGCGCCGGCGGAAAGACTGCCGTGGTCGAGCAGTTCCTGCACCGCTTCGGCGACCGGACGATATTGCTCGCTCTCCCGGCGGAACGCTTCGAGGTCGTGGAAACGATTCGGATCGAGCAGGCGCAGGCGCGCGAAGTGGCTGTCCTGGCCGAGTTGCTCCGGGGTCGCGGTGAGCAACAGGACGCCGGGAATGATCTCCGCCAGTTGCTCGACCAGCGCGTATTCGGCGCTGACCTGGTCCTGGTGCCAGACCAAGTGGTGGGCTTCGTCGACCACCAGCAGGTCCCAGCCGGCGGCGAACAGGGCGTCCTGGGCGCGTTCGTCTTCCTTCAGCCACTCCAGGGCGACCAGGGCCAACTGGGTGTCCTCGAAGGGATTGCTGGCATCGCTTTCGGCGAAGCGCTCCTTGTCGAACAGGGCCACCTGCAGGTTGAAGCGCCGGCGCATCTCCACCAGCCACTGGTGCTGGAGGTTTTCCGGGACCAGGATCAGCACCCGCCCGGCGCGGCCGGAGAGCAACTGGCGATGGATGATCAGGCCGGCCTCGATGGTCTTGCCCAGGCCCACTTCGTCGGCCAGCAGGACGCGCGGCGCCATGCGGTCGGCGACTTCGCGGGCGATGTGCAACTGGTGGGCGATCGGCTGGGCGCGGGCGCCGCCGAGGCCCCAGAGCGAGGACTGGAGCAGTTGGCTGCGGCGTTCGAGAGTGTGGTAGCGCAGGGAGAACCAGGGCAGGGGATCGATCTGTCCGGCGAACAGACGGTCGCTGGCGAGGCGGAACTGGATGAAGTTGGAGAGCTGGGTTTCCGGCAGGGTGCGCTGCTCGTTCTGCGCGGTGAGGCCGTGGTACACCAATAGGCCCTCGCTTTCCTCGACCTCGCGAACGGTCATCTTCCAGCCTTCGAAGTGCGTCACTTCATCGCCGGGGGCGAAGCGCACGCGGGTCAGCGGCGCATTGCGCAAGGCGTATTGGCGGGTATCGCCGGTCGCCGGATAGAGCACGGTGAGCAGGCGGCCATCCTGGGCCAGGATGGTCCCCAGGCCCAATTCCGCTTCACTGTCGCTGATCCAGCGTTGCCCCGGTTGATACTGCGCCATGTCCACCTCCCAAAAAAGCCGGGTATGGTACCGCAACGCGTGGCGTTGAGCGACGCTTGGCGATGGATTGCGTGTTGCGCCACGGCTTCGTCGGAGAGCCGTCCGTCGGTACGGGAGCGACCGCCTGGCGGCTGGTTCTCAAGTCGAGCGGCGGGTCGACCGATAACCCTTGTAGAAGAACGCCGCAAACCGGCACGCTGCGAGAACCCATGACGCGGCACTACCCAGAGAGGTTGCCTGCATGCTTCCGCCGATCCCCCAGGGCCTGATCCCGGTCACCGTCCAGCAGGACCCGCCCAAGCCCCGTCCGGCCACGCCGCCGGTCGCGCCGACCCAGGCTGGCGCGGGCAGCGATGGCGTCGCCTTGCGCCAGGAGCGCGACGAGGAAAGCTGGCTGGAAGAGGAATACCGCCGTCGCCAGCGCCGCCAGGGCGGCGAGGCGCACGCGCGGAGCGACGAGGGGGACGAGGCGCCGGCTGACGAGGCGGGGGAGAGCGCCCAGGCGGACGAGCTGCCGCGCAAGGGACAATTGATCGACATCGAAGTGTAACCCTGGTTTTCCAGGCTTCAGCAGCGGCCTTGCGGCGTAGTAACCTGCGGCCCATGGACCTGTTCGCCGACGCACCCCTGACCCTGCCGGACGCCGACCTGCGCTATCTCCCGCATTGGCTGGATGCGCCGCTGGCGAGCGCCTGGCTGTTGCGCCTGGAACAGGAAACGCCCTGGGAACAGCCGATCCTGCGCATCCATGGCGAGGAGCATCCGACCCCGCGCCTGGTGGCCTGGTACGGCGACCCTGACGCCGCCTACCGTTATTCCGGCCAGGTCCACCGGCCGCTGCCATGGACCGCGTTGCTCGGCGAGATCCGCGAGCGCGTGGAGCGCGAGGTCGGCCAGCGGGTCAACGGCGTGCTGCTGAACTACTACCGCGACGGCCAGGACTCCATGGGCTGGCACAGCGACGACGAGCCAGAGCTGCGCCGCGATCCGCTGGTCGCCTCGCTCAGTCTCGGCGGCAGCCGCCGCTTCGACCTGCGGCGCAAGGGCCAGACCCGCATCGCCCACTCTCTGGAACTGACCCATGGCAGCCTGCTGGTCATGCGCGGCGCAACCCAGCATCATTGGCAACATCAGGTGGCGAAGACCCGCCGCTCCTGCATGCCCCGTTTGAACCTGACCTTCCGCCTGGTGTACCCCCAGCCATGAACGACGACGACAAGGTGATCGACCTCAGCGCCGAGCGCGACAAGCGCATCCACGACGTGCACGAGAAGCGCCTGCAGGAGGTCCGCAAGGCCTTCGAACAGGTGTTGCCGCTGGGCAAGCCGCGGAAGAAGCCGAAAGGCAAGCCGAAGAAGCGCTGAAGCCTCCGCCGCCGCGTTCGCCGGCGGCGCATTCCTGCGGGCAACGTGCGGCGATCGGGCAGGTTTTTCCCGGTTATCTGCGGCGTCCGACCGCATTCTCCCTCCTGCGAAACTTGACCTGGGTCAGTGTCATGCACCTGGCCGAAAAAGCCCGTCCGGGCGATTGATCCAGGTCAATATTGCGCCGCCGCGCCTCGCTAATCTGAGCCCATCGAGCAACACCCAACCGGCAACTGGAGGCCATCAACATGTTCATCGACGAAGTGGTTCTCGCAGGGATTCTTACAGTAGGCCTCATGGTCGCTTTCTTCGGTGGGGTCGGTTACTTCATCTGGAAGGATTCCCATAGCCGCAAAGGCTGATCCTCCCGGATACACAGAGCACGCAAGGCACTTAGGGCGACTTCGGTCGCCCGTTTTTTTTGCGCCTGGAAAAACACCGGCGCAGCGATCGGGATACTACGAATGTCGCTGGACGATATTGTTAGCAGCCTAATAATATAGGCTGCACATATCGCCTCGGCGTTCGCCGGCTATCTATGCTGATGTAGACCCCGTTTCGGAAGACCCTGTGCCCATTCACTGGAAGCCGTTCCTGGCACCCTCGACGCTGGCGCTCAAGTTCGCCATCAAGACGCTCCTGGCCGGCGGCCTGGCGTTGTGGTGCGCCTTTCGCTTCGACCTGGAGCAGCCGCAATGGGCGCTGATGACCGTGCTGATCGTGTCCCAGCCGTTGTCCGGCATGGTGGTGGCGAAGGGCTTGTTCCGCCTGCTCGGCACCCTGGTCGGCACCGCGATGTCGGTGTTGATGATCGCGCTGTTCGCCCAGGCGCCCTGGTTGTTCCTGCTGGCCATCTCGCTCTGGCTGGGGCTCTGCACGGCGGCCTCGACCTCCCTGCGCAACCACGTTTCCTATGCCTTCGTACTTTCCGGCTATACGGTAGCGATCATTGGCCTGCCGGCGGTGGACCAGCCGCTGCTGGTCTTCGAGCAGGCGGTGGCGCGTTGTACCGAGATCTGCCTGGGGATCATCTGCGCCTCGGCGGTCAGTGCGATCCTCTGGCCGCAGCGGGTCGAGCAGAACCTCGACAAGCAGGCCCACGCCACCTGGCTGCTGGGCATGCAGGCCGCGCGCGGCGAGATCGACCCGCGCCAGCGGCAGCCGCAGGGGCTGCTCAACGCGCTAAGCAAGATCGTCGAGGTCGATGCGCAGCGCGACCATGCCTGGTTCGAAGGCGAGCGCGGGCGGCGCCGGGCCGGCGCCCTGGCGTTGCTCTCGCGCGACCTGCTCAGCCTGTTGCGCACCGCGCGCGGCGTGGCCCGGCAACGGGCGCGGCTGAGCGAAGAGGAAGAGCGCCGGGTGGAGCGCTGGCTGGCCGCGCTGGCCAGCGCCCTGGAAGGGGCCGATCCGGCGTCGATGCTGGCGCTGCGCGAGGAGTTGGCGCAGGTCGCGGTCGAGCCGCAGTGGAGCAACGACCAGCGTTACCTGCTGACCCGCTGCTCGGTGCTGCTGCTCAAGGCGGTGAATGCCGAGAAGGGCATGCGCGCGGTGGCCAGCGGCGAGGTCGAGGGGCGGGTGGGCAGCGCCGGCACCCTGTCCTGGCACCGCGACCTGCAGATGGCGCTGTTCTACGGCGCGCGTAGCGCCCTGGCGTTGCTCGGGCTGTCGGTCTACTGGATCTATACCGCGTGGCCGGCGGCGTCCGGCGCGATGCTGCTGGCGGCGGTGGTGTGCAGCCTGTTCGCCAACCGCGACAACGCGGTGGCCATCGGCCTGAGCTTCCTGCGCGGCATCGTCTACGCGATCCCGGCGGCGATGCTGGTCAGCCAGTGGCTGCTGCCGCAGTGGAATGGCTTCCCGCTGCTCTGCCTGGCGATGGGCGTGCCGCTGTTCTTCGCCACCCTGGGCATGGCCGTACCGGTTACCGCCGGCACCGCCACCTCGTTCGCGATCCACTTCATCGTCCTGGTCGCGCCGCGCAACCAGATGGACTACAACCTCGCGACCCTGCTGAATTCCGCCCAGGGCGTGCTGATCGGAGTCGGCTTCGCGGTGGTGATCTTCCGCTTGCTGACCTTGCGTCCGGGCTGGCTGACCCGACGCCTGCTGGACGCCACCTGCGTCGATCTCGGCCGCCTCACCCGGCGCCCGCTGGCGCAGGCGGAGAACTGGTTCGGCGGGCGCATGGCCGACCGCCTGTTGCGCCTGGCGCGGCACGCCAACCTGTTGCCGGAGCAGGAGCGGCGGCGTTGGGACGATGGCCTCCTGGCGCTCGACCTGGGTAACGAACTGATCCACCTGCGGGCCTGCCTGGAAGGCGCCCGTGGCGTCCTGCGCAAGGCGCGCGACCGCTTCCTCGGGGAACTGGGCGAACTGCTTGAGGCCGGTCCCGCGGGTCCGCGCAGTGACCGCCTGGAGCGGATCAGCCTGCCGTTGCGCGAAGCCCTGGAGCGTGACGCTCGCCACGACGACGAAGCCAGCCGCCTGGCGCGCGCGGCCCTGGCGCAACTGCTGTTCACCTGGCAGCAGTGGTGCCATCAGGAGGAAAGCCATGAGTCTGCATGAATCGGCCTGGGGCGGCGTCTACCTCAGCCCGCTGTTCGTCTATGCCCTGCTGGCGCTGGCGGCCACCGCCGCGCTGCGGGTGCTGATCCAGAAAACGCCGTTGCGTCGCTGGGTCTGGCACGAGGCGCTGTTCGACTGCGCCCTGTTCATTTTGATGTTGAGTGGCATTACCTGGGCGGCTACGACCTGAATCGTCGCCCCGAGAAGGAGATTCGCATGCGTGCATCGCTTCGCGTCGTCGTCACCCTGCTGGTGGTCGCTGCCGCTGTCCTCGCCGGCATCTGGCTCTGGCGCTACTACATGCTCTCGCCCTGGACCCGCGATGCCCGGGTGCGGGCCGACGTGGTGGTGGTGGCGCCGGACGTGTCCGGCTGGGTGACCGACCTGGAGGTCAAGGACAACCAGGTGGTCAAGGTCGGCGACGTGCTGATGCGCATCGACCAGGAACGCTACCAGGCCAACCTGGAGCAGGCCCGCGCCGTCGCCGAGACCCGTCACCAGCAATACCTGTTGCGCCAGAACGAGGCGGCCCGGCGCAGCCGCCTGGGCATCGGCGCGATCAGCGCCGAGGACAAGGAAAACGCCCAGATCAATGCCGCCATCGCTCGCAGCGAGTACCAGGAGGCGCTGGCCCAGGTGAAGATCGCCGAACTCAACCTCAAGCGCAGCGAGCTGCGCGCCGCGCGCAACGGCCAGGTGACCAACCTGCGCCTGGCCCAGGGCAACTACGCCACGGCGGGCCAGGCGGTGATGGCGTTGGTCGACCAGCAGTCCTTCTATGTGGTCGCCTACTTCGAGGAAACCAAGCTGCCCGGCATCCGCGTCGGCATGCGCGCCCAGGTCCGCCTGATGAGCGGCGATCAGCCGATCGACGGCACGGTGGAGAGCATCAGCAGCGGTATCACCGACCGCAACTCGACGCCGGACGGCCAGTTGCTGGCCAATGTCGAGCCGACCTTCAACTGGGTGCGCCTGGCGCAGCGCATTCCGGTGCGCATCCGCCTCGACCAGGTGCCGGCGGATGTCCACCTGAGCGCCGGGATGACCGCCAGCGTCACCGTGCAGGGGGACTGAACGGCAGCGCTTGCGTGGCGCCATCCAGCGTGCTGGCGCCAAGCGCGCAGGCCAGCGCCGCCAGCACCAGGGCGAGGCCGACCCAGGGCGTCGCGGCGACTCCCAGTGCCGCCACCACCAGGCCGCCCAGCGCCGCGCCGAGGCCCACGCCCAGGTGCATGGCCGAGGTGTTCAGGGCGACGCCGGCGGAACCGCTGGCCGGATCGCTGCGCAGCAGGAAGCTCTGCACCACCGGCGAGATCATCCAGCTGATCGCGCTCCAGACCATCAGTACCGGCAGGAACCCGATGCTGCCCAGGCTCAGCGGCACCGCCGCCAGCGCCAGGGCGAAGGCCGCCGGTACCAGACGCAGGGCGCGCCGGTGGCCGAGGCGGTCGGCCAGCCAGCCGCCGATATAGCCGCCGCTCAGCGCTGCCAGGCCGATCAGCAGGAGGATCAGGCTGATCTCGCTGGGCGAGCGAATACCGGCCATGCTCGCCAGGTACGGGGTGAAATAGGCGAACAGGGTGAAGTGCCCGCCGAGCAACAGGATCGATACCAGTTGCGCGAGCCACAGCGCGGGCTGGCGCAACTGCCGCAGGTAGCCTTCGCGGCCGGGCAGGTCGCCGGCCTGGCGTTGCGGCAGGTAGCGCCAGAGCAGCAGGCACAAGGGCAGCGAATAGACCGCGATGCCGGCGAAGATCCAGCGCCAGCCGAACCAGTCGCTGATCTGTACGCCCAGTGGCACGCCGAACACCAGCGAACCGCTGATGCCCATGAAGATCAGGCCGATCGCCCGGCCGCGCTGGGCCGGGGCGGCCAGCTCGGCGGCGAGCAGGCTGGCGAGGACGATCAGCAGCCCGCAACAGGCCGACATTCCCAGGCGAGCCAGGAGCAGGCCGAGATAGCCCGGAGCGAGGGCGGCGAGCGCGTTGCTGAGGGCGAACAGCAGCAGGGTCGCCAGCAGCAGGCGGCGGCGTTCGATGCGCCGGGTCAGCCAGCCGAGCAGCGGTGCGGCGAGGGCGAAGCCGAGGGAGAACAGGGTGGTGAGCTGGCCGGCCAGGCTGATGGAGACCCGCAGGTCTTCAGCCAGGGGCGGCAGGATGCCGATCAGGATGCTTTCCGCCAGGCCGGCGGCGAAGGTGGTCAGGGATAGCAACAGCAAGCGAAGGTCCATGGCGGCTCCGATTCCCGGTAAGGGGTTTCGGGCGGTGGAGTGCCTTCGGTTATCCCTGATGATTGAGGTAAGACAGCGGACAGGGTAGAGCAGCGCGCGGCGGCCCGGCAAGTCCGCCGGGCCGGATGGCCCGACGGTAGGGAAAGCCGCTCAGCCGATGCTGATCGGCGGCAGTTCGGCCAGCTCGACGCTGAGCTTCTCTTCCGGCGCCATGATCTCCGCTTCGCCGTCGACCACCTGCTTGCCTGCCTGGTTGAACACCCGCGTGGCCATGCGCACGCGGTTCTTCGGCAGCTTCTCGAGGACTTCCAGTTCGACCTTCAGGTCGTCGCCGAGCTTGACCGGACGGGTGAAGCGCAGGGTCTGGCCGAGATAGATGGTGCCTGGGCCGGGCAGCACGGTGGCGATCGCCGCGCTGATCAGGGCGCCGCTGAGCATGCCGTGGGCGATGCGTTCCTTGAACTGGGTGGTGGCCGCGTAGGCGGCGTCCAGATGCACCGGGTTGCGGTCGCCGGAGACTGCGGCGAACAACTGCAGGTCGCGCTCGGCGATGCTGCTGGTGTACTCGGCCTTTTGCCCGACCTCTAGCTCGGCGTAGGGAATGTTCTGGACCTGGCTCATGTTCTCTCCTTTGTCGAATGATCCCGGCGGTGGCGCAGGGCCTGTTCCAGCCAGTCGATCAGGTCTTGGGTGACCGCGTCGCGGTTGCTCTCGTTGAACAGCTCGTGACGGGCCTCGGGATAGGTCTTCAGGGTCACCTGGCGCAGCCCGGCACCGCGCAGGGCGTCGGTCAGGTCGCCCAGGCGCTTGCCCTGGCTGACCGGGTCGCGTTCGCCGCCGATGATCAGCAGCGGCAGGTCGGCATCGATCTGCCGCAGGTGGGTGGGCGGGGTGATATCGGCCAGGCCGCCGAGCAGGTCCACCCACAACTGGTTGCTGCAGCGGAAGCCGCACAGCGGGTCGGCCACGTACCTGTCGACTTCCTGCGGATCGCGACTGAGCCAGTCGAAGGCCGTGCGATTGGGCTTGAACGCCTTGTTGAACGAGCCGAACGAGAGGAAGTCGATCAGCGCGCTCTTGCCCAGCGGCCCCTGGCGCCAGCGCTCGAAGCGGGCGATCAGGCGGGCGACCCGGTAGAGCGCTTGCGGCTGGTAGTTGGAGCCGGAAAGGATCGCCCCTTGCAGGCTGCAGCTGTGGTGCAGCAGGTAGGCCATGGAGATGTAGCTGCCCATGCTGTGGCCCAGCAGGAAGATCGGCAGTTCCGGGTGCTGCTGGCGGATATGGTGGTTCAGGCTGGCCAGGTCGCCGACCACCTTGCCCCAGCCGCCCTGGTCGGCGAAGTGGCCCAGCTCGTCGGCTTCGGCGGTCCGGCCGTGGCCGCGCTGGTCGATCGCATAGAAGTGGTAGCCGGCAGCGTTCAGCGCGGCGGCGAGACGCTCGTAGCGACCGGCGTGCTCGGCCATGCCGTGGGACAGCATCACCGCGCCGACGGCCGTTGCGCTCGGCCAGTGGCGGGTGTACAGCGGGGTTTCGTCGCTGGCGGGGAGCCAGTAGGCAGCGGCGGGCATGTTCGTTCCTTGTGCCGGACGGACGCGTTCCGGCGCATTCTAGCAGCGTACGCGGCTTCGTCCCGCAAAAGCGCCACCCTTGGGCACGGGCCGCTCTGGAATGGCGGGCGGCGAAGAGCGACAGGCTGGAGATTCACACTATCAATAAGGGCAGGAGGAGTATTTGCGCTGTCCTACGCAACTGCTAAGTTGCCCGATGCCCCGCACATGCGGGCCAGACCCGCTCAGGTAAGAGGACAAGAATAAATGCAACCTGAATTCTGGAACGACAAACGCCCGGCCGGCGTACCCGACAGTCTCGACTTCGCCGCCTACCGTTCCGTGGTCGAGGTCTTCGAGCGCTCCTGCAAGAAATTCGCCGACCGCCCGGCCTTCAGCAATCTCGGCGTGACGCTCAGCTACGCCGAACTCGATCGTCTGTCCGCCGCCTTCGCCGCCTACCTGCAGAAACAGACCGATCTCCAGCCCGGCGACCGCATCGCGGTGCAGATGCCCAATGTCCTGCAATATCCCATCGCGGTGTTCGGCGCCTTGCGCGCGGGGCTGGTGGTGGTCAACACCAATCCGCTGTACACCGCCCGCGAAATGCGCCACCAGTTCAAGGACGCCGGCGTGCGTGCGCTGGTCTACCTGAACGTGTTCGGCAAGCTGGTCGAGGAAGTGCTCCCGGATACGCGGATCGAGTACCTGATCGAGGCGCGCATGGGCGACCTGTTGCCGGCGCTGAAGGGTTGGCTGGTGAACAGCGTGGTGAAGTCGGTGAAGAAGATGGTCCCCGATTATCGCTTGCCCCAGGCGCTGCCGTTCAGGCAGGCCTTGAAGCAAGGCCAGGGCCATGCCCTGCAGCCGGTCAGGGTCGGCCTGGAGGATGTCGCCGTGTTGCAGTACACCGGCGGCACCACCGGGGTCTCGAAGGGGGCGATGCTCACCCACGGCAACCTGGTGGCGAACATGCTGCAGGTCCACGCCCAGCTTTCCCAGCTCGGCAAGGATGGCCTGCCGCTGATGAAGGAGGCGCAGGAGGTGATGATCGCGCCGCTGCCGCTCTACCACATCTATGCCTTCACCGCGAACTGCATGTGCATGATGGTCAGCGGCAACCATAACGTGCTGATCACCAACCCGCGCGACATCCCCGGTTTCGTCAAGGAACTGAAGAAGTGGCGTTTCTCCGCGCTGCTCGGCCTCAACACCCTGTTCGTCGCGCTGATGGAGCACCCCGGGTTCAAGGACGTCGATTTCTCCAACCTGAAGCTCACCAACTCCGGCGGCACCGCACTGGTCAGCGCCACCGCCGAGCGCTGGAAGGGCGTCACCGGCTGCACCGTGGTGGAAGGCTATGGCCTCACCGAATGCTCGCCGGTGGTGACCACCAACCCCTACGGCGAGCAGGCACGCCTGGGTACGGTGGGGATACCGGTCGTGGGCACGGCGCTCAAGGTGATCGACGAGCAGGGCAACGAGCTGCCTGTCGGCGAACGTGGCGAACTCTGCGTGAAAGGTCCGCAAGTGATGAAGGGGTACTGGCAGCGTCCCGAGGCCACCGAGGAGATTCTCGATGCCGAAGGCTGGCTGAAGACCGGCGACATCGCGGTGATCGACGAGGACGGCTTCGTGCGCATCGTCGATCGCAAGAAGGACCTGATCCTGGTCTCCGGCTTCAATGTCTACCCCAACGAGATCGAAGACGTGGTGATGGCCCATCCGAAGGTGGCCAGTTGCGCGGCAGTGGGCATTCCCGACGAGAAGTCCGGCGAGGCGGTGAAGCTGTTCGTGGTGGCCCGCGACCCCAGCCTGTCGGTCGAGGAACTCAAGGCCTACTGCAAGGAAAACCTCACCGGATACAAAATTCCGCGACAGATTGTGCTCAAGGATGCATTACCGATGACGCCTGTGGGTAAAATCCTCCGTCGTGAGCTGCGCGAAATCGCCTGATAGCCTTACAAGGCTCTGAAACGGGCATTTGCCGGGGACAGGAAAGACCGTGACCGAGACTAATGTCTCGGTCATTTTTTGACCGAATAGGTCATGTTTGGTGCTGGTCTGCCTCTGGCAAAGCTGATAATCTCGGCGCGCCTAATAGCCCTGGGTCCAGGGTTAGCGAGCAGATCACAACAAGATGCCGCCATGAGCGGTGAAGATTAGCTGTTGCTTAGGAGTGGGCTTCCATGATCGAAAACTTCTGGAAGGACAAGTACCCAGCGGGTATTGCTGCCGAGATCAATCCCGACCAGTACCCGAACATCCTGTCGGTACTGAAGGAGTCCTGCCAACGTTTTGCCACCAAGCCCGCGTTCACCAACCTGGGCAAGACCCTGACCTACGGCGAGCTGTACAAGCTGTCCGGCGACTTCGCCGCCTACCTGCAGCAGCACACCGATCTCAAGCCCGGCGACCGCATCGCCGTCCAGTTGCCCAACGTCCTGCAATACCCGATCGTGGTCTTCGGCGCCATGCGCGCCGGCCTCATCGTGGTCAACACCAACCCGCTGTACACCGCGCGCGAACTGGAACACCAGTTCAACGACTCCGGCGCCAAGGCGGTGGTCTGCCTGGCCAACATGGCCCACCTGGTCGAGGGCGTACTGCCGAAGACCGGCGTCAAGCAGGTGATCGTCACCGAAGTCGGCGACATCCTGCCGCCGCTGAAGCGCTTCATCGTCAACTTCGTGGTCAAGCACATCAAGAAGATGGTGCCGGCCTACAGCCTGCCGCAAGCCACCAAGCTGACCGACGCGCTGGCCAGGGGCGCCGGCAAGTCGTTCCAGGAAGCCGCGCCGCAGGCCGACGACGTCGCCGTGCTGCAATACACCGGCGGCACCACCGGGGTCGCCAAAGGCGCCATGCTGACCCACCGCAACCTGGTGGCCAACATGTTGCAGTGCAAGGCGCTGATGGGCGCCAACCTCAACGAGGGCTGCGAGATCCTCATCGCGCCGCTGCCGCTGTACCACATCTATGCCTTCACCTTCCATTGCATGGCGATGATGCTCACCGGCAACCACAACATCCTGATCACCAACCCGCGGGACCTGCCGTCGATGCTCAAGGACCTCGGCCAGTGGAAGTTCACCGGCTTCGTCGGCCTGAACACCCTGTTCGTCGCCCTGTGCAACAACGAAACCTTCCGCAAGCTGGACTTCTCCGCGCTGAAGCTGACCCTCTCCGGCGGCATGGCGCTGCAACTGGCCACCGCGGAGCGCTGGAAGGAAGTCACCGGCTGCGCCATCTGCGAAGGCTACGGCATGACCGAGACCGCGCCGGTGGTATCGGTCAACCCGTTCCAGAACATCCAGGTCGGCACCATCGGTATCCCGGTGCCCTCGACCCTGTGCAAGGTGATTGGCGACGACGGCCAGGAAGTGCCCCTGGGCGAGCGCGGCGAACTCTGCGTGAAGGGTCCGCAGGTGATGAAGGGCTATGGCAGCGCCAGGAAGCCACCGACGAGATCCTCGACGCCGATGGTTGGCTGAAGACCGGCGATATCGCCATCATCCAGGAAGACGGCTACATGCGCATCGTCGACCGGAAGAAGGACATGATCCTGGTCTCCGGCTTCAATGTGTATCCGAACGAACTGGAAGACGTGCTGGCGACCCTGCCGGGCGTCCTGCAGTGCGCCGCGATCGGCATCCCCGACGAGAAGTCCGGCGAGTCGATCAAGGTCTTCGTGGTGGTCAAGCCGGGGGCGACCCTGACCAAGGAACAGGTCATGCAGCACATGCATGACAACCTGACCGGCTACAAGCGGCCGAAGGCCGTGGAGTTCCGCGACAGCCTGCCGACTACCAACGTCGGCAAGATCCTGCGCCGCGAACTGCGCGACGAAGAGCTGAAGAAAGCGGGCCAGAAGTAAGTCCGCCGTTGCCTGAAGAAGCCCCGCCGATGCGGGGCTTCTTCGTTGCAGGCAGTCGGTTGCGGGGTGAGTGGGCCTGTGCGGACGTGCCGGCAGCGCATCACCTGCCGGAGGAACCCCCCATGGCCCGCCTCGATCCTGCCCTGGCCGAAGAAATACGCCGTCTGCCGATCAGCCGGCGTCTGGAACTGACCCAGGCATTGCTGCATCGCGCCGGCCCCGAGGTGGAGCGCCAATGGCCGCCAGTGGCCGAGGATCGCCTCGCCGACTGCCGGGCGGGCACCGCCGATGCGCTGCCGCTGGCCGAGATGCTCAAGCGACTGGGGCGCTGAGAGGGCCATCGCCCACCTGCAGCGTCGGCCGTATCGCGGCAGCGAGCGTTAACTGGGATTCGTCCTCTTCCGCTCAAATCTGCGACAATTCCGAATATTTTTCGCCTCGGCAGTGGCCGGAGCTTCTCCCGTCCTCCGCGACTGCGGCACGCTCACAGCATTCGAAAAGCCTAGATGACCGACCAGACTCCTTCCCTTGACCAACTCGTCCGGCGCCTCGACCAGGCCCAGATCAGCGACCGCCACCGCTTGCGCCGGCAGCTCCACGAACTGCGCAAGCAGCCCGACGACGCGCGCCTGGCGCAGTGGGTCGAGCGCTTCCAGACCTCCTGCGCCAAGGTCGAGGCGCGGCGCGCCAGCGTGCCGGCGATCCGCTACGACGACAGCCTGCCGATCGCCGCCAAGCGCGACGAGATCAAGGCCGCCATCGCCGCCCATCAGGTGGTGGTGATCGCCGGCGAGACCGGCTCGGGCAAGACCACCCAGTTGCCGAAGATCTGTCTGGAGCTGGGTCGCGGCATCCACGGCCTGATCGGCCATACCCAGCCGCGTCGGCTGGCGGCGCGCAGCGTGGCGACGCGGGTCGCGGAAGAGATCGGTACGCCGCTGGGCGCGCTGGTCGGCTACCAGGTGCGCTTCGAGGACCAGAGCGACGACAGCACCCTGGTCAAGCTGATGACCGACGGCATCCTCCTGGCCGAGACCCAGCATGACCGCTACCTGGAGCGCTACGACACGCTGATCGTCGACGAAGCCCACGAGCGCAGCCTGAACATCGACTTCCTCCTCGGCTACCTGAAGACCCTGTTGCACCGGCGTCCGGACCTGAAGCTGATCATCACCTCGGCGACCATCGACCTGGAGCGTTTCTCCCGGCATTTCGACGGCGCCCCGGTGATCGAGGTTTCCGGCCGCACCTATCCGGTGGAGACCTGGTACCGGCCGCTGGCGGCGGAAACCGACGAGGAGGGCAACCGGGTCGAGGACGACCTGTCGGTGGACCAGGGCATCCTCGCCGCCCTCGACGAGATCGCCGCCCACGAACGCGAGGTCGGCAAGCGGCCCGGCGACGTGCTGGTGTTCCTCCCCGGCGAGCGGGAGATCCGCGACGCCGCGGAGATGCTGCGCAAGGCCAACCTGCGCCACACCGAGGTGCTGCCGCTGTACGCGCGACTGACCCCGGCCGAGCAGCAGAAGATCTTCCAGCCGCGCCCGGGACGCAAGATCGTGCTGTCCACCAACGTCGCGGAAACCTCGCTGACGGTGCCGGGCATCCGTTACGTGATCGACAGCGGCACCGCGCGGATCAGCCGCTACAGCTACCGCGCCAAGGTCCAGCGGCTGCCCATCGAGGCGGTGTCGCAGGCCAGCGCCAACCAGCGCAAGGGCCGTTGCGGACGGGTCGAGCCGGGCATATGCGTGCGTCTCTACAGCGAGGAGGACTTCAACGCGCGTCCGGCCTTCACCGACCCGGAAATCCTCCGCACCAACCTGGCCGCGGTGATCCTGCAGATGCTGCACCTGCGCCTCGGCGACATCGAGGCGTTCCCCTTCATCGAGCCGCCGGACGGCAAGGCGATCAAGGACGGCTTCACCCTTCTGCAGGAACTGTCGGCGGTCAACCGCGAAGGCCAGCTGACCCCGCTGGGGCGCCAACTGGCGCGCCTGCCGATCGACCCGAGGCTGGGCCGCATGCTGCTGGAGGCGGCCCAGCAGGGTAGCCTCGAGGAAGTGTTGACGGTGGCCAGCGCGCTGTCCGTGCAGGACCCGCGCGAGCGTCCGGTGGAGCGGCAGCAGGCCGCCGACCAGGCGCACGCGCAATGGAAGGACCCGGATTCCGACTTCGCCGCGCTGATCAATCTCTGGCGTGGCTTCGAGGAGCAGCGCCAGGCGCTGGGTTCCAATGCCCTGCGCAGCTGGTGCCGGAAGAACTTCCTCAACTACCTGCGCCTGCGTGAGTGGCGCGACGCCCACCGCCAACTGACCCTGATCTGCCGCGAACTGAAGCTGCCGTTCGGGCGTCCGGCCAAGGCCGAGGCGCGCAAGCCGGAGGCGAAGAAAGGCGCGTCGGCCGACAACGAACGCGAGGTACCGGGGATCGATTACGCGGCGGTCCACAAAGCGATCCTGTCCGGCCTGCTCAGCCAGATCGGGCAGAAGGCCGAGGAAGGCGACTACCTCGGCGCTCGCCAGCGACGTTTCTGGATCCATCCGTCCAGCGGCATCGCTCGCAAGCGCCCGCAATGGATCATGGCCGCGGAACTGGTGGAGACCACCAAGCTGTTCGCCCGAATGGTCGCGAAGATCGAGCCGGACTGGCTGGAGCCGCTGGCTGGGCACCTGATCAAGACCAACC
Organism: Pseudomonas aeruginosa; assembly: GCF_001457615.1. Classification (GTDB taxonomy): domain Bacteria; phylum Pseudomonadota; class Gammaproteobacteria; order Pseudomonadales; family Pseudomonadaceae; genus Pseudomonas; species Pseudomonas aeruginosa. The sequence goes on from NZ_LN831024.1 coordinate 1,800,654, forward strand.
ACTTCGAGCCGCACTGGGAGAAGCGTCGCGGCCAGGTGGTGGCGTTCGAGCAGGTCACCCTCTACGGCCTCATCGTCATCGGTCGACGTCCGGTGCACTACGGTCCGATCGACCCGCCGGTGGCGCGCGAGCTGTTCATCCGCGAAGGCCTGGTGCGCGGCGAGATCAACAGCCGCGCCAAGTGCCTGAGCGCCAACCGGCAGTTGCTGGAAAAGCTCGACGAGCTGGAAGCCAAGGCGCGCCGGCGCGACATCCTGGCCGACGAGGAAACCCTGTTCGCCTATTACGACGCGCGCCTGCCGGCGGATATCTACCAGACCGCCAGTTTCGAGAAATGGTACGCCCGCGAGCGGCAGAACCAGCCGGACCTGCTGCTGATGCGCGAGGAAGACGTGCTGGCCCGTGAAGCCAGCGAAGTCACTGCGGCGCAGTACCCGGATCGCCTGCGCCTGGGCGACCTGCACCTGTCGCTGAGCTACCAGTTCGAGCCCGGCACCGCGCGCGACGGCGTCACCGTGCGGGTACCGGCGCCGCTGCTGCCGCAATTGCCGGCCGAACGCATCGACTGGCTGGTGCCCGGCCTGCTCTACGACAAGGCGGTGGCGCTGGTGCGCAACCTGCCGAAGGCGATCCGCAAGAGCTTCGTGCCGGTACCGGACTTCGTCCGCGCCGCCCTGGAGCGCATCACCTTCGGCGAAGGTTCGCTGCCGCAGGCGCTGGGCCGCGAGCTTCAGCGCATGACCGGCGTGCGGGTAGCCGACGAGGCCTGGGCCGAGGCGGCGACGCAGTTGGACGATCACCTGCGGATGAACATCGAGGTGGTCGACGCCCAGGGCAAGTTCCTCGGCGAGGGCCGCGACCTGGCCGAACTCACCGCGCGTTTCGCCGAAGCCAGCCAGGCGGCCCTGGCGATACCCCAGGCCGACAAGGAACAGCAGCGTCCGGTGGAGGCCAAGGCCTTCGCCAGCGTCGCCGAGAAGGCCCAGCAGAAGGTCGCCGGATTGTCGATGACGGTATACCCGGCGCTGGTGGAGGAGCAGGGCGAGGTCAAGGAAGGGCGCTTCCCGACCCAGGCCGAGGCCGACTACCAACACCGCCGCGCCCTGCAACGACTGCTGTTGCAGCAACTGGCCGAGCCGGCCAAGTACCTGCGCGCCAAGCTGCCGGGGCAGACCGAGATGGGCCTGCTGTACCGCGAGCTGGGACGGGTCGAGGCGCTGGTCGAGGACATCCTCCTGGCCAGTCTCGACAGTTGCGTGCTGCAGGGCGAAAGCCTGCCGCGCGACGGCGCCGCCCTGGCCGCGCTGGCCGAGCGCAAGCGCGCTGCCTGGAACGAGCACGCCGAGCGCCTGGCACGCCTGGTGCTGGATATCCTCAAGCTCTGGCACGGCCTGCAGAAGCGCTTCAAGGGCAAGGTCGAGCTGGCCATGACCGTGCCGCTGAACGACGTCAAGGGCCAACTGGCCAATCTGGTGTATCCGGGGTTCGTCCGCGCCACCCCGCTGGAGTGGTTGAAGGAGTATCCTCGTTACCTCAAGGCCATCGAGCAGCGCCTGGACAAGGTCGCCGGCCAGGTCCAGCGCGACCGGGTGTGGAGCGGCGAGCTGGGCGAACTCTGGGCGCAATACCAGGCGCGTCTCGCCAAGCACGCCCAGGAAGGCAAGCGCGACGCCGAGTTGCAGGTGTATCGCTGGATGCTGGAGGAGTACCGGGTCTCGCTGTTCGCCCAGCAACTGGGAACCCGGCTGCCGGTCTCGGACAAGCGCCTGGCCAAGCAGTGGAGCCAGGTCGAGGGCTAGTTCCAGGGATACCGCGCGAAATGAAAAAGGCGCGCCGGTCGAAACCGGCGCGCCTTTTTCGTTCTGGTCCGATCAGTCGCGCAGGTTCAGTGCGCGACGGATGGTGAAGAACAGGTCGGTCTGGTCGGTCAGGCCGGTGACATTGGCGGCCTGCGGGCCGTAGGCGGCGATGCGCAACTGGGTGCCGGTGTGCTCCTGGGAGCCTTCCTCGGAGTTGCCGTAGCTGATCGCCAGCGGCGCGCCGTCCTTGGTCGTGAGCAGTTGGGTCAGCCCCGGCGCGGCGGTTTCCGGCGGGATGATCTGGCTGGAGTGGGCGTGGTCGGCGGTGACGATCACCAGGGTCTCGCCATCGGCCTTGGCGAAGGCCAGGGCCTTCTGCACGGCTTCGTCGAGGTCGACGGTCTCGCCGATCTGGCCGCACGGATTCGCGGCGTGGTCCTGCTTGTCGATGGACGCGCCCTCGACCTGCAGGAAGAAGCCGTTCGGATTGTCCTTCAGCAGCTCGATGGCCTTGCTGGTCATTTGCGCCAGGGTCGGGATGTCGGCGGTGCGCTTCGGGTTCGCCTCGCAGCTCACCGCCGGCTGGTTCAGGTTGCCGTGGTAGGTGGCGGTCGGACCGAGCCAGCGCACCGGCATGTTGCCCGGCGCGAACAGGCCGATCAGCGGCTGCTTCTGGTTGGCGCGGCGCACGGCTTTCAGCTCGTCGAGGTTCTCGACGATCCGGTAGCCGCGGGCTTCGGCCTGGGCGCGGAGGGTCTTGCCGGCATAGCGGCCAGCCTTGGCGGTTTCCGCGAAGGTCGCGGCGCCGCCGCCGAGAACCACGTCAGGGCGGGTCTTCAGCCACTGCTCGGTGATCGAGCCGGCGCCGCCGTTCTCCAGGGCATTGCTCGGGCACTGCTTGCTGGTGGCCTCGGGACCGTAGCACTTGCGAGCGGTGACGTGGGCGAGCAGGGCGGCGGGGGTGGCGTCCTGCAGCTCGGCGGTGGAGACGTTGCCGGTGGCCTTGCCGTTGAGCTTGGCCAGCTCCAGCAGGTTGCGGTGCGGCTGTTCGTGGATATCCACGCCGATCGCGCCGTTGTACGACTTGACCCCGGTGGTCCAGGCGGTGGCGGAGGCGGCGGAATCGGTCACGTAGTCCGGCAGGCCGCTGTCCTTGTGCAGGGAGTAGTGGGTGTACTGGCCGGTCAGCGGCAGCGCATCGATACCCTTGAAGTAGCCGCCCGCGCCGCGCGCGTAGTTGCGCGCCACGGTGATCTCGGAGTCGCCCATGCCGTCGCCGATCAGCAGGATCACGTTCTTCGCCTTCTTCTTCGACAGCGACTGCTTCAGGGCCTGGGTCAGGTCCTGCTCGACGCGCCGTGCGCCGCCGTACTCGCTGAGTTCGCCACGGGCCTGGCGGTTGAACAGCGACGGATCGTCCTGGCGCGCCTGGGCCGGCAAGGCGCTGCCGAGCACGGCCATGGAGACGGCAAGAGAGAGGGCGAGGGGATAACCTGGGGTCATGACGCATTTCCCTATGTTGAGGAGGTGGCTGTGCGAGACGGCAGGGCCATCCGGCGAGTGCTACGAAAGTAGGGAAGGGTGATGACGGGCTTGTGACAATTTCTTTCGAAGTGTGTGGCGCGCGCGACGCATCACGTCGTGACGAGCGGGGAGCGAGCCGGTATGGTGCGCAGGTCTATTCCGGTTCGTTCAAGGAAAGCCTCCATGAGTCTGCACGGCGTTTACGATTCCCAGAACATCTTCGCCAAGATCATTCGCGGCGAAGCTCCCTGCTACAAGGTCTACGAAGACGAGGACGTGCTCGCCTTCCTCGATCTGTTCCCGCAGTCCTACGGGCATACCCTGGTGATTCCCAAGCACGCCGAGGCGCGCAACCTGCTCGAGATCGATGCGCAGAACCTGGCCAAGGTCATGGCCGTGGTCCAGCGCCTGACCCGCGCCCTGGTCGAGGAGGTGCAGCCGGACGGCGTGCAGGTCGCCCAGTTCAACGGCGCCCCCGCCGGGCAGACGGTCTTCCACATCCATTTCCACGTCATCCCGCGCTTCAGCGGCGAGAATCTCGGCATCCATGCGGCGAAGCAGGGCGACCCGGAAGTGCTCGCACAACTTCAGGAGCGTTTGGCGCAGCGTCTGCAAGGCTGATTGCGCATGGGCCGGCCCGGTTCGGGGGCGGTCCTTCGCTCGTCGGATTTTTCTGAAATATTTTGTTACATACTGTCGAGGGTCAGGCGCGCCGCGGTTTTCCGGCGATGTGCGCAACAATTTGCACAGTTTTTTTGACGTAGCATCCGCGACATCCCGCTCTTCGGAGCGACCACGGCGAACAGGGACGCCAGCCGTGCAGGTTTTTCGAGCAACAGGGGACAGCGGATGTTCAACCCGGCCAACCAGACCCACTTCAGCCTCAGCCTCGACGGCCTCCGTCACGACCTGCAGGTTCTCGAATTCAGCGGCCACGAAGGCATCAGCCGGCCCTACCGCTTCGAACTCGAACTGGTCAGCGAGCGCGCCGGCCTCGACCTCGAAGCGCTCATGCACCGGCCCGCCTTCCTCGCCTTCACCCCGCAGGGCCAGGGTGTCCACGGCCTGGTCTACGGCGCTGCCCAAGGCGATGCCGGCAAGCGCCTGACCCGCTATCGCCTCACCCTCGTCCCACACCTGGCCTACCTCGCCCAGCGCAACAACCAGCGGATCTTCCAGCACCTCACGGTGCCGCAGATCGTCGCCCTGGTCCTCGAGGAGCACGGCATCCTCGCCGACGCCTACCGCTTCCAGCTCGGCACCCGGTATCCCGAGCGCGAATACTGCGTGCAGTACGACGAAAGCGACCTGCATTTCGTCCAGCGCCTCTGTGCCGAAGAGGGCATCCATTTCCATTTCCGGCACAGCGCCGAGGCGCACCTGCTGGTGTTCGGCGACGACCAGACGGTGTTCCCCCGCCTGGGCCGTCCCACCGCCTACGTGCACGACAGCGGGCTGGTCGCCGACGAACCGGTGATCAAGCGCTTCAGCCTGCGCCTGGCCAGCCGCACCACGCGCACCACCCGCCGCGACTACGACTTCGAGAAGCCGCGGCTGCTGCTGGAGGCCGGCAACCGCCCCGCTGCCGACGCCCCGGCCGAGCCGGACCTGGAGGACTACGACTACCCCGGTCGCTTCGTCGATCGCCAGCGCGGCAAGCTGCTCAGCCAGCGCGCCCTGGAGCGCCACCGCGCCGACCGGCGCCTGGGCGAAGGGGTCAGCGACCAGCCGCTGCTGGTCAGCGGGCACTTCCTGGAGATCGCCGAGCACCCGCGCGCGGAGTGGAACGACCTGTGGCTGCTCAGCGAAGTCTTCCACGAAGGCAAGCAGCCGCAGGTGCTGGAAGAGAACGTTACCTCCGACACGTCGGCCAGCACGGACGACTTCCAGCAGGGCTACCGCAACCGCTTCCTCGCGACGCCCTGGGAGGTGTTCTTCCGCCCGCCGCTGGAGCACCCGAAGCCGCGCGTGCTGGGCAGCCAGACCGCGGTGGTGACCGGCCCGCCAGGCGAGGAAATCCACTGCGACCGCTACGGCCGGGTCAGGGTGCAGTTCCACTGGGACCGCGAGGGCCAGGGCGACGACAAGAGCAGTTGCTGGCTGCGCGTAGCCAGCGGTTGGGCCGGCAACGGCTATGGCGGCATCGTCATTCCGCGGGTCGGCATGGAAGTGCTGGTGGACTTCCTCGAAGGCGATCCCGACCAGCCGCTGGTCAGCGGCTGCGTCTACCACGCCGCCCACCCGGTGCCCTACGAGTTGCCGGCGAACCAGACCCGCAGCGTCTTCAAGAGCCTCAGCAGCCCTGGCGGCGGTGGCTACAACGAGCTGCGCATCGAGGATCGCAAGGGCCAGGAACAGATCTTCGTCCATGCCCAGCGCGACTGGGACGAGAACATCGAGCATGACCAGAAGATCCGCGTCGGCCACGAACGCCACGACACCGTGGAGGCGAACAGCTACAGCGAGTTCAAGGCCGAGGAGCATCACACCGTGCACGGAGAGCGCAAGGTCGAGCTGAAGGCCGATGACCACCTGACGGTCGGCGACAGCCAGCACGTGAAGCTCGGTCGTGCCTACCTGGCCAGGGCCGGGCGCGAGATCCACCTGAAGGCCGGGCAGAAGATGGTGATCGAGGCTGACAGCGAACTGACGGTGAAGGCCGGCGGCAGCTTCATCCGGCTCGACGCAAGCGGCATCGCCATCAGCGGCCCGCTGGCACGGATCAATGCAGGCGGCGCGCCGGGAAGCGGCTCGGGGATCGCGATCAAGATGCCGCGGGTGCCGGGCATGGCCGACCAGGACAGTTCCGGCGCGCCACCCGAGGCGGTCGCGGCCAACCTGCCGCCGCGGCAACCGGTCTGCGAAGAGTGCCTGCTACAGGCGAAGAAAAGAGGCCAGGCGCTCGCCGAGCGCTGAGGAACCGCGATGACGCCGAACCCCCGCCATTGGGCCCGCGAGCTGTGGCAGCGCTCCCGCGATCGCGGCTTGCAGACCCACATCGATGTATTGGTCGATGCCACCGGGCTGGACGACTATCCCTTGCTCGCCGAGCATGCGCGGCAAAGCGATCCTCCAGCGCTGTTCAAATTGCTGGAGCAAACCCCGGAGGCCGCCCTGGCCGACGAGGGCCCGCTGCTGCTGCGCCTGGAAGACGGCCACGCGGCCTGGCTGGACGAACTGCTCGAACGCATCGACTGCCGCCGCCACCTGATGCTCCTGTTCAGCCCCTGGCCGTTGCCGCGCCTGGGCGAGCACCTGCGCAGCTGCACCCAGGCCGAGTGGAACCAGGGCCGTTCCAGCGGCGTACTGCGTTTCTACGAGCCGGGCCTGTTCATGGCCGTCAGCGACATGCTCGATCCCCGGCAGAGCCGTTACCTGCATGCCCCGGTTTCCAGCTGGCACTGGCTGGACCGCGACGGCCGGCCGAGGGCGCTGGCCGGTCATTACCAGGCCCATGAGACGCCGCCGCTGCAAGCGGCCCTCCGCCTGGAAGCGCACCAGGTCGCTGCCTTGCGCGCCTGGAGCGAGGCCGAAGCCTACCGCCGCGAATACTTCGTGCTGCCCCGCGAGCATGGCCTGGGCAGCCAGGAAAGCCTGCTCCAGCATCTGGTCCAGGCGCACCTGGCCGCCGACCGCCAGGGCTTGCAGGACTTCGACCAGCGCGATGCCTTCGTCGCCCAATGGCTACGCGAACAGACCCCCGGCCCCGGCTTTTCCCCGGCGGGAACGAGTCGCGCATGAACGGGCGCGGCATCGGCCTTCCCGCCCTGCTTCCGGGGCCCCTGCTGGCCACGGGCTGCCAGAGCGGGCCGGACATGCTGGCGGCGCCGGTGATGGGTTACAACCATACGTCCGCGGCGATCAATTGGTTTTCGGTGAATGGGGCGGGTGGACCTCGTTTAGGCCCTTATCAGGGGGATGGTAGCCAGGTTTGTTGCGGAGTGATTCCAAAGAAGTGGAATCCAAATTTGAAAGCTGTCGTGGAATGGGAGAAAGATCCCAAACCGCACGCCGCTATAAGGCGAGATAGATATGGACGGCTGGATAAAGATGATTACTTGAGACATGCCTCAAGCTACACCCGACACAAGATGATCGTGGATATACCTAGATATAGTGAAAAAATATGCCTGTTGCAGGAGCATTTCCTCCCGTGCGACCAGGTCGCGGTCTCAACAACCTATTACAGCCAGGGGCATCCAGAGTATCCAGATAGAAAGTATTTTCAGAAGAGAGAGCCTTCATGCAAAAGCTCTTGAATGCAAAGGGGTTAAGGACACCTGATTGGCTGATTGCTTTACTGATAGGTTTTTTGTTTTTAAAAGCGTGCCAGGCAGGCCCTGATATGGTGTCTACTCCTATCGGAGGATACAACCATACTTCGGCGGCTATTAACAGATTCAGTGTAAATGGTGCTGGCGGATTAAACCTTGGTCCATTTCAGGGGGAGCAGGGCAGGTATGTTGTGGTGTCGTTCCTAGAGTTTGGAAGTCGGGCTTGAAGGCAACCGTATAGTGGGGGGTGGTTCCTGAGCCAGGGGCTTATAAAGACTGGCCGGAAAGATATTTTCAGATGGCTGGAGAAAACGTATGAGAGAGCATGGGCTCTTGTATATTCGTCATAAGGAAGCCGTCGATATACCTCCTTGTGATAGTAAGGAGATTTGTTCGCTAAAAATACACTTTCTTCCATGTGATAAGGTTGCTACTTCAGCTGCCTGTTATACGCCGTTTCATCCTGAATATCCGAATAAAGGTTGCTTTGATATGAGGGGTATGTCATGCAGAAGTTGATGAGCTTGATCTGTGTGGGAAATAAAAATTCCATTGGGCTGGTGGTTTTTCTCAGCACCTTCTTTGGGCTGGTGGCATGCCAGGCTGGGCATGAAGTGCTGTCTGCACCTATCATGGGTTACAACCATACTCCGGCGGCGATTAACGAATTTACGGTGAATGGTGCTGGCGGACCGAACTTAGGTCCTTATCAGGGAGATGGTAGTCAAGTTTGTTGTGGGGTAATTCCAAAGAGATGGAATCCAAATTTGAAAGTTATTGTGGAATGGGAGAAGGATCCAAATCCCCGTGCCGTTATAAAACGAGATAAATATGGGCGGTTGGATGAGAGTGATTATTTGAGGCATGCCTCAAGTTACACCCGTCACAAGGCGACTGTGAATGTGCCTAGGTATGATGAAAAGGTGTGCTTGCTGCAGGTGCACTTCTTGCCGTGTGACGAGGTGGCTGTTTCTACGACTTGTTATGGGCCGAATCATCCAAAATATCCTGATAAGGCCTATTTCGAGATGAGAAAGTCAACGATATGTCCGGCTAACTGAAGGCAGGTGGGAAGATGCCTAATTTTGGATTTCATATAGCACCCACCCATCCTGTGGCAGGGCGCCTGATTTATGATTCTAAAAAATTATCAGAAAATATATTAAAGCAGCAGAGCGATGAACGGGTTTTTTCAAGGGCGCAAGAGCAAAAAAGGCTTTCTGAAGGTGACGTAGTCGGTGGTGCGCCTTGCTGTAAAGCTATCCATATTACACTTGGTTTTGATGGGACTAATAATAACGATAAGGCTGATGGTTCATCGGTTTCTCCATCTTGCAGTAATGTCGCTAGGCTAATTCATGCAAGTATTGGGAGCGGCGATGATATAAACAGTAGGGGGATTTTTAAGTACTATTGCCCAGGTGTGGGTACGGTGTTTCCGGATATTAAAGAATTTACGCCTTCAAACATGGGATTAATTGGTGCTGAGGGAGGCGAAAATCGAATAAACTGGGGGCTGGTTCAGTTAGTTGATGCTCTTTTCTATACTTTATTAAAAAGTAGGCTTAAACTAAATGAGGTTCAGGGCCTAGTAGAAGAAATGTCCACTAACTGGACCGTCAGTACGCTCACTGGTGGTTTATTGGAAAACGGCGAGAAAAAACGCCGAACTGCCTTGGAGCCAAAACTCAAGGAACTGGAAGAAAAGCTTCGACAGCGTCAGAACTCTGGACAGAAACCGCATATCCTGGCCATGCGCTTGTATGTCTACGGATTCTCCCGTGGGGCGGCAGAAGCACGAGCCTTTGCCAACTGGCTGCAGGAGCTAACCCGGGTCAGCGATGCCGATGGTCGGGTGGAATATCGCTTTGCCGGTCTGCCGATCTCGATCGAGTTCCTCGGCCTTTTCGATACCGTGGCGGCAGTTGGGCTGGCGGATAGTGCGCCGTTCGCTGCCGGGCATATGGATTGGGCCGATGACACCATGCGCCTGCCCGATGAGGCCCTCTCCCAGTGCCTGCCGACCATCCTGCCGGAAGACTGTTCTTTTCTGAAACGTTGCGTGCATCTGGTTTCCTGTCATGAGCAGCGTGCCAGTTTTCCACTCGATTCGATCCGCCGTCGTGACATGGATGCCAACGGACGTCGGACGGGGCCCTCCTGCTACCGGAAGTGGACGGTGGAATATGCTTATCCTGGTGTTCACTCGGATGTTGGTGGCGGTTATGGCGTCGGCAACCAGGGGAAAGCTGTGGGAGGTTCGGAATTTCTACTATCCCAGATAGCGTTGCAGCATATGTATGCGGAGGCTTTCGAGGCAGGTGCTCCTTTGCAAGTTCCAGCACCTGCCGTCCATCCAGACTTTCATGAAGAGTGGCGGGTAATGGTGCCCAAGATTGAAGCGGAGTTCAGCGTCTCCGAAGAACTCGCCACCCGTTTCAACGCCTGGCAGGCCCAGGCCAAGGCCGGCCCCCTGGAAGAGGTGATCCGTCGCGAGACCGCGTTGATCACCGCCTGGCGCATCGACCGCTATGCCGGCGGGCTGCGCAACAAGGCGTTCTTCGCCAATGTCCCGCCGGACATGCCGGAAGCCCAGCAGAAGGCCTGGGAGGCCCTGCACAAACGGCGTAGCCGGGAGTACGCGGCCGCCCAGCAGGGCAAGCCGCTCCCGCCGATGAGCGCCGCCGAACAGGCGGAGTGGGATCGCAACGTGGCGCTGATCGGCGGCGAGGACAAACTGCGCGACCTGCGGGTGGAGAAGCAGTTCGATCCGCCGCTGGACCAGCGCCAACTACTCGGCGCCGCCGCCGAGTTCGCCCATGACTACAAGGGCGACTGGGGCGTGCTCGACGACGGCATGACGGTGGGCGGAGTGATCGACCTGCTGCTCGGCGGCACCGTATTCCTGATCAACGAGGAAGACGAAGCCGAGGAATACAGCCAGATCCACCGCGACGGCAGCGCGCGCTACCACCAGTTGTTCAGCGCTCCCGACCGGGTGGTGCCGGGCCAGGAAAAGCTGGTGGCGCTGTTCGACGAACAGGTGCACGACTCCCGCGCCTGGTTCATGAACACTTCGGCGATAGGCCCGCGAGAACCCTTCACCGACTACTTCCGCTATCGCCTGGTGCATTTCGACAACGAGTCGAACAAGCGGCTCTCGGTACTGGCCACCGCCGGGCGGGTGGTAGGCGTAGGGGTGATGCTGGCCAGCGTCGGCCTCAGCGTCAAGCGTCGCGATCCGCGGATGCTGCTCGGGCTGTTCCTGCCATCGCTGGCGCGTCCGCTGCTGAGCGGCAAGGTCGGCCTGCCGGAGATCAGCGCCTTCGACCCGCTGACCGGGATCGCCTTGCCGATGGTCGGCGGGGCGGCGCTGGACAACCTGCGGGCCTTCACCCGCGAGCCTGGCGACAAGGTCGAGCAGATCGGCCAGTTGCCGCCACCGCCGCCGCTGGCGGTCGCGGCGGTGCAATCGCCCGCATTGCAGCAGGTGCTGCTGGCTCAGCAGACCGTGGAGGCGCTCAACGCGCGCGACCTGGGCAGCCTGGCCGGGCTGGTGGCCAAGGCCGAACTCACCCAGGCGCCCGCGGCGGCGACGCCGGCCTGGCTCGCCGAGGCGAAGCAGGCCTTGCAGGACATGGGTACGGAGCAGGCGCAACCGCCGGACCCCGGCTCGGCGCCGGGCTGGCTGCAGCGCGGCAAGGACCTGATGGAATCGCTTTGAACCTCGACCGGCGAACGCGGCCGACCTGTCGCCCCGGATCATTCGGTGCGGATGTCGAACCCGCTGCTGGCCTCGCTGACGATACGGAAGCGCGCGTTGCCGTCCGCGGCGATCCGGGTTCTCAGCTCGCGGTTCAGCAGGCCCTTGCCGCAGAGAGTGTCGTCCTGGGTATCGATGCCGATACCGACCACATGCTCGCCCGCCGGCACCTGGAAGCTGGCTTCCTCGCCGACGCCGATGCGCGCGGCGACCTGGCGGTCGATAAGGAACGCCACGTAGCAGCCGCCGCCCAGGTAGCCATAGTCGCGGTGGACTTCCAGCCGGCCGCCACCGCTCACCGGTTGCTGGTAGCCGAGCAGGCGTTCGGCGGGGATCGCCCGGGTCTTCTCGGCGGGAACCGAGGAACAGCCGGCCAGGAGGAAAAGGATCGCTACGGCGTACATCGGGCGCATGAAGGCTCTCCGTCGAAAGGTTCCCTCAGGCTAGCCCAGTTTCGCTGGAGCGCGGAGCGACGGGGCGGAGTGGGCTAGAATGCCTGGCCTGTTCTTCCGGAGCCGACTACCGATGCGCCAGGCCCTGCTGATCGTCGACGTGCAACCCTGTTTCGCCCCGCCGGACTGGCTGCTGGAAGGCATCGGCCAACTGCTCGGGCGGATGCCCTCGGTGGCCAGCGTCGAGCGCCATGACGAATCCCGTACGCCGTTCCAGCGCCAGCTCGGCTGGCGACCGCCGCTCGACGATGCCTGCCTGGTGGCGGCCGACCGGGTCTTCGTCAAGCATGGCTACCTGCCGACGGCGGAACTCGTCGACCATCTGCGTGCGCTGCGAGCGGAACGGGTGCTGGTATGCGGCATCCAGGCCGACACCTGCGTGCTCGCCGCCGGCTTCGCCCTGTTCGACGCCGGCCTGCAACCGACCCTGATCGGCGACCTGGTGCTCGGCTCCTCGCTGGATCGCTCGGGGGAGCTGGGTGTGCGCCTGTGGAAGCATCATTTCGGCCAGGTCGTCAGCCTGGCCGAGGTGCTGGCGGATTGAGGCTCAGTGGGGCCGGCTGAGCAGCGCGACCGTGGCCTCGGCATTCATCATCCGCGCTGCCGCCAGCGGCGTCAGCCCGGCGGCGTCCTGGGCGTCACGACGGGCGCCGTGGGCCAGCAGGCTGGCGGCGACCTCGGCCTGGTTGAACATGGCCGCCATCATCAGTGCGGTCTTGCCGTCGGCCGAGGCGCCCTCGACGTCGGCGCCGCCGGCGAGGAGCAGTTCGACCATCGCCAGGTCGCCCTTGAACGCAGCGCCGGCCAGCGGTGTCTGCCCGGCCAGGTTGCGCAGGTCCGGGTCGGCCTTGTAGGCCAGCAGCAGGCGTACCGTGTCGGCGTGGCCATGGTAGCTGGCCAGCATCAGCAGGCTGTCGCCCTTGTGGTTGCGCAGGTTCGGCGGCAGGCCCTGTTGCAGCAGTTGCTCGAGGCGCTGGCTGTTGCCCTGGCGGGCCAGGTCGAACAGCTGGTGGACGAACTCCTGGGTTTCCATATCCAGTTCTGGACGAGGGCTATCGGTCATGGGGCTGCTTCCTTGTGAATACCGGGTTTGCCGAATGATAGGCGGCCTTGCCGAGGTGGGCTGTTGAGCATTGCCTATGGGGCGGGTTGGCAAATTCAATCGATGGTTGGGGTGGGAAGGTGCCAGCCTGCTGTGACCGGAAGCCGGCCTGGTTGCGTCGTCTTTACAGTTCGATACGGATATCGGTGGCGAAAACGGGGAAAATAAACCGATCGTGCGCCTATCGGCTGTGCCCGGCGCGCACTCTGGAATATCCTTGGCGCCTTCGATACCACTGAGCGGTGCGCGCGCTTGCCGAAGCGAGGCGGTGGCACACTGCGCAATGGCCGACCTTGCCCGGGCCCTGTACGAAAGCGCGTCGCCAACGTCTTTTCGTAGAGCGCCCGGCATCGCCGCGAGCGAACCCGTTTCCGGTGCCGGCCCCAGGCGGGCACCGCTATGCCTAATCGGCCCCGTTCGACGGCGGCCCAGCGAGAGAAGAGGAACAACTGTGCATAAAGCCGTCATCAGCGGAACCGGTCTTTATACTCCGCCCTACAGCATCTCCAACGATGAGCTGGTGGAGAGCTTCAATACCTTCGTGCGCCAGTACAACGACCAGCACGCCGAGGCCATCGCCAAGGGCGAACTGGAGGCGCTGGCCGAGTCCAGCTCGGCGTTCATCGAGAAGGCGTCCGGCATCAAGAGCCGCTTCGTGATGAACAAGGAAGGCATCCTCGACCCGCAGCGCATGGTTCCGTACCTTCCCGAGCGCAGCAACGACGAGTGGTCGATCCTCTGCGAGATGGCCGTGGCCGCCGCCAGGGAGGCGCTGCAGCGTGCCGGCCGCAGCGCCGCCGACATCGACGGGGTGATCGTCGCCTGCTCCAACCTGCAGCGCGCCTACCCGGCGATCGCGGTGGAGGTGCAGGCCGCGCTGGGCATCCAGGGCTACGGCTACGACATGAACGTGGCCTGCTCCTCGGCCACCTTCGGTATCCAGGCCGCCACCACCGCGATCCAGACCGGCCAGGCGCGGGCGATCCTGATGGTCAACCCGGAGATCTGCACCGGCCACCTGAACTTCCGCGACCGCGACAGCCACTTCATCTTCGGCGACGCCTGCACCGCGGTGATCGTCGAGCGCGCCGACCTGGCCGTGTCGAAGCACCAGTTCGACATCGTCAGCACCAGGCTGCTGACCCAGTTCTCCAACAACATCCGCAACAACTTCGGCTTCCTCAACCGCGCCGACGAGAGCGGTATCGGCAAGCGCGACAAGCTGTTCGTCCAGGAAGGCCGCAAGGTGTTCAAGGATGTCTGCCCGATGGTCGCCGAGCTGATCGGCGAGCACCTGGCGGCCAATGAAATCCAGGTCGCCGAGGTCAAGCGCTTCTGGCTGCACCAGGCCAACCTGAACATGAACCTGCTGATCACCCGCAAGCTGCTCGGCCGCGACGCCGAGGCGCACGAGGCGCCGGTGATCCTCGACAGCTACGCGAATACCAGTTCCGCCGGCTCGGTGATCGCCCTGCACAAGCACCAGGACGACCTGCCCAGCGGCGCCATCGGGGTGCTCAGCTCGTTCGGCGCCGGTTACTCGATCGGTAGCGTGATCCTGCGTAAACACTGATCGTGGCGGCGCCTACCGACGCCGAGCTGCTGCCGCGCCTGCTGGCCGGCGAGCAGCGAGCCTTCCGCGAGCTGGTTGGCGCCTACCAGGGCGCCATGCGGGCCGTGGCCTGGGCGATCATCGGCAGATCGCATACCGAGGAAGTGGTGCAGGACGCCTGGCTCGCGGCGGTTCGCGGGCTGGACGGGTTCCAGGGGCGTTCGAGCCTGAAGACCTGGCTGCTGACCATTACCGCCAATACCGCCAAGAGCCGCTTGCGCCAGGTTCGCCGGGAAGTTTTCCTCGACGACCTGCCGGGGCCCCATGGTACGGTGGATGACCAGCGCTTTGCCGCCGACGGTCACTGGAGCCAGCCGCCGCACGCCTGGCACGAGGATTCGCCGGAAGCCCTGCTCGCCGAGGGCGAACTGCGCGATTGCCTGGACAAGACCCTCAACGGTCTGTCCGAGCTGCAGCGCAGCGTGCTGACCCTGCGCGAACGCCAGGGCTTGGAGCTGGAGGAAATCCGTGATCTCCTGGATATCACGCTTTCCAATGTCCGGGTGCTGCTGCATCGCGCCCGCCTGAAGGTCTTCGCCACCCTGGAGCATTTCGAGGAGACCGGCCAATGCTGAGTTGCAAGGAACTGGTCGCCCGGTCCAGCGACTTTCTCGATGGGCAACTGGACTTCCGCGGACAACTGGCGGTGCGCAGCCACCTGCTCATGTGCCGGCATTGCCGGCGCTTCATCCGCCAGATGCGCCTGACCCAGGCGACCGTGCGCCATCTGCCGGAAGGGCCGGGGCCGGAACTCGACCGTCTGGCCGCGCATCTCTCCGAATTGCGCAAGGACGCCGCGCGGCGCTGAGCCGGGGTACCCTCGACACCAAGCCGCCGCCCGCGATTCGTGGGCGGCGGCTTTTTCGTTTCCGCTATCCGGCGTGGGCGAACCGAACCCGGCCTGGCATGGGTGGCTCTCCCTTCCGCGTGACGAGGTCGAGGAGTGTGGCTGGGCTTGGCGGATATCGCTGCGCGATATGCACCCTACGGAGGGGCGGCAATCCGTTTCGCTGGGCGAGCATCCGAAGTTGAGGAGAACGCCTGGGACCTGGCGAATATCGCCGACCGATATTTCTCCAGCAGGGGCAATCCCTGAGTTCAGGCAAAGGGACGGGAAATTTTTTTTGACTCCGCTGTAACGCCGCCAGGGGTGCTCCGTCCATTGGAGCGAGGACGCCATACCGGCGCCCGCTACCAACTTCAGGAGTTACCCATGAAAAAGATTTCCCTCGCTTCTTCCGTCGTCGGCGCTGCTCTGCTCGGCGTAGCCAGTGTCGGCGCGCATGCCGCGCAGAATCCCTTCGCCGTGCAGGAGCTGAGCAGCGGCTACAGCGTGGCTGCCGCCGAGAAAGCCAAGGAAGGTTCCTGCGGCGAGGCCAAGTGCGGTGCCGACAAGGGCAAGCGCGAAGCCTCCAAGGCAGGTCATGAAGGCAGCTGCGGTGCGGATCGCAAGGCCAAGGAAGGTTCCTGCGGTGGCGAGAAGAAGGCCGGCGAAGGCAACTGCGGCGCCGACAAGAAGAAGTCGTAAGGCCTGAGGAGACGGACCATGCAACGGGAATTCGTCAGCGGCGCCGGGCTAGGCCTGCGTCGCGCGCTGCTGGAGCCGCTCGGCGCCGGCGATGAGGTCCGGGTCGACTTCCTCGAGGTCGCCCCGGAGAACTGGATCGGCATCGGCGGCCGTCTCGGCCGCCAGTTCCGCGAGCTGACCGAGCGCCTGCCGTTCCTCTGCCATGGTCTGTCTCTCAACCTCGGCGGCTACGCCCCGCTGGACATGTCGTTGCTGCGCGCGATCAAGGGTTTCATCGAGCAGCATGACATCCGTGCCTACAGCGAGCACCTGTCGGCCTGCGCCGACGACGGCCAGCTCTACGACCTGATGCCGCTACCGTTCAGCGACGAATCGGTGCGCCGGGTCGCCGAACGGGTCCGGGTGGTACAGGACGTCCTCGAGCGGCCGTTGATCGTCGAGAACGTCTCGGCGTATGCGCGCTTGCCGGGCGAGCTGGAAGAGGTCGATTTCGTCCGCGCGGTACTGGAGGAAGCCGATTGCCAATTGCTGCTGGACGTCAACAACGTCTACGTCAACGCCTGCAACTTCGGTTTCGACGCACACGCCTACATCGCCGCGATGCCCAGCCGGAGGATCGCCTACCTGCACATGGCCGGGCACGACGAACAGGGCGCCAGCCTGAAGATCGACACCCATGGCGCGCCGGTCTGCGATCCGGTCTGGGAACTGCTGGCACATGCCTATGCCTGCCATGGCGAACGCCCGACGCTGCTGGAGCGCGATTTCAACCTCCCGCCACTGAGCGAGCTGTATGCCGAAACCGATCGCATCCGCGAGCTGCAGCGGCGCAGCGGTGAAGCGCAACTGCGCAGCCTGGGGTACGGCACATGAACCACACGACCTTGCAACGGCGTTTCGCCGCACGTATCCGCGATCCGCAGCAGGCCTTGCCGCCCGGCATCGCGACGGAGCGCATGGCGATCTACGAGGAACTGTTCTTCAACAACCTGGACGGTTTCATCAGTAGCGGTTTCCCGGTCCTGCGCCAGTTGTTCGACGAGCCGCGCTGGCATCGCCTGGTGCGTGCCTTCATGCGCGAGCATCGCTGCCGCACACCGTACTTCAGCCAATTGGGCGAGGAGTTCATCGGCTGGCTGCAGGACGGCTACCGTGCGGAGGAGGGCGATCCGCCCTTCCTGCTGGAGCTGGCTCACTACGAGTGGGTCGAGCTGGCCCTGTCGCTGGCCGAGGCGCCTGTCGAGACGCTGCCGCAGGCCTGGTCGTGGTCGCCACTGGCCTGGCCGCTGGCCTATCGCTGGCCGGTCCATCGCCTGGGGCCGAGCCATCGGCCGATGGAGCCGCCGGCCGAGCCGACCTGCCTGCTGGTCTGGCGCGATCCGGCGGAGCGGGTGCGCTTCCTGCACCTGTCGCCATTCGCCTATCGCCTCGCGCAGCGCCTGAGCGAGGAGGGCGAGGCGCCGGTGGCGCTGCTGCCGTTGTTGCGCGAGTTGGCCGGAAGCTGCGGCCTGAGCGCCGACGTGGAGTATTTCGAAAATGCCTTCGCCTTGCTGGAGGACTGGCACGCCCAGGGCATCCTCATGGGCGAGGGCGCTCTGGAGTGATGATGAAGACTGTCTTCCTGCGTTTACAGCATGCCCTCGACGTCACCCGTCGAGCGGATTTCCTCGCCCCGCTGGCGCTGCGCCTGTACCTGGCGCCGGTGTTCTGGATGGCCGGCAGCCAGAAGCTGGCGGACATGCCGGCCACCATCGAGTGGTTCGGCAATCCCGACTGGGGACTCGGCCTGCCGTTTCCCGAACTGCTGGCCTGGCTCGCCGCGCTGAGCGAGGCCGGTGGCGCCGTGTTGCTGTTGTGCGGCCTGGCCGTGCGCTGGATCAGCCTGCCGCTGATGGTGACCATGCTGGTAGCGATCTTCGCCGTGCACTGGCCGAACGGCTGGCAGGCGATCGCCGATCCGTCCGCGCCGTTCGCCAACGCCCAGGTGCTGGAGGCTGGCGAGAAGCTGGCGCGAGCCCGGGAAATCCTGCGCGAATACGGCAACTACGACTGGCTGACGTCGAGCGGAAGCTTCGCCATCGTCAACAACGGCATCGAGTTCGCCGCGACCTACCTGGTGATGTTGCTCGCGCTGTTCTTCGGCGGCGCCGGCAAGTGGCTTTCTGCTGACTTCTGGATTGCTCGAAAATTGCGCTGAGATTTCTACCCATATCGAATAACCCGAAAGGCCCGTAGTAGAGGGCTTTTCGCTTTATTCGCATTGGAGATAAAAAGTTCCTCTGTAATGAAACATTTATCTCCATGCAATTTGGCTGCAATCTGCCATCGCCAAGATTCCCCCCAACACAAAGGGGCCGCCTTACGGCCAGCGCGGAACAAGGGGCGCGCTGTAGCCAGGCACTCGCGTGTTGCCAATGCACACACCATTAAGGGGAAATCTTCGATGATCCGTAAGCACTCGCTCGGCTTCGTTGCCAGCGCTCTGGCTCTGGCCGTATCTGCCCAGGCGTTCGCCGGCACCGTGACCACCGACGGCGCCGATATCGTGATCAAGACCAAGGGCGGCCTCGAAGTCGCCACCACCGACAAGGAATTCAGCTTCAAGCTGGGCGGTCGCCTGCAGGCCGACTACAGCCGTTTCGACGGTTTCTATACCAAGAATGGCAACACCGCCGACGCCGCCTACTTCCGCCGCGCCTTCATCGAACTCGGCGGAACCGCATACAAGGACTGGAAATACCAGATCAACTTCGACCTGTCGCACAACACCGGCAGCTCCGACAACGGCTATTTCGACGAAGCTTCGGTCACCTACACCGGCTTCAACCCGGTCAACCTGAAGTTCGGTCGCTTCGACCCCGACTTCGGCCTGGAAAAGGCCACCAGCTCCAAGTGGGTGACCGCTCCCGAGCGTAACGCCGCCTACGAACTGGCCGACTGGATCAACACCCACCAGGACGGCATGGGCGCCCAGGTCAACTCGACCCTCGCCGACATGGCCTACCTGTCCGCCGGCGTATCCGCCAAGGACGCCGACGACAGCGACGGCGACAGCGTCAAGCAGTTCAACTTCCGCGGCGTGTTCGCGCCGATGCACGAAGCCGGCAATGTTCTGCATGTCGGCGTGAACTATGCCTACCGCGACCTCGACGACACCGCCTTCGACTCGCGCATCCGTCCGCGCCTGGGCATGCGCGGCATCGCCACCAGCGGCGGCAACGACGCCGGTGACAACGGCAACCGCGCGACCTTCGGCGGTGTCTCCAACTCGCCGGCCGGTTCCTACAAGGACGATAGCGTCTGGGGCCTGGAAGGCGCCTGGGCGATGGGCCCGTTCTCGGCCCAGGCCGAATACCTGGCACGCAAGCTGAAGGCCGATGACAACGCCTACAAGGACATCAAGGCCAAGGGTTACTACGCGCAACTGGCCTACACCCTGACCGGCGAGTCCCGCCAGTACAAGCTGGAAGGTGCCAAGTTCGACTCCGTCAAGCCGGAAAACAAGGAAATCGGCGCCTGGGAAGTGTTCTACCGCTACGACAACATCAAGGTGGAAGACGACAACGTGGTCGCCGATACCGCCACTCGCGAAGTCGGCGACACCAAGGCCAAGGCCCACAACCTGGGCGTGAACTGGTACGTCAACGATGCGGTGAAGATCAGCGCGGCCTACGTCAAGGCGAAGACCGACAAGATCACCAACAACAATGGCGACGATGACGGCGACGGCTTCGTGACCCGTTTGCAGTACGTGTTCTAAGAAGCGACAACGATCTGCTCCTGTTTTCGGCCTCGCTCCGGCGAGGTCTTTTTAATCGCTTCCTTACCCGGTTGTGGCGATGTTGGCAGCCTGCAACCGGGTCTTTCTTTCGTTACAGGTCTACCCGCAGGTACTGGCAGGAATATCCGAAAGCCAGACGGTTATCGGCAGAAACTCTTGGTTTTCATTGCAGTCATGCAATCTTCGCAAGGTTGCCGCAATATATGAAACAAACTGTTACATCTGTCGCCCGGACCTGATGCCTCTAGGCCTGCGCCCTTATCCGACGGCCTCATCCAGGCGCTATCCGGCTGCCTGTCACAAAAGCTTTCGCGCTTTGCAGTCTCGCTGTCACAACCCATCCAGATGATCCCCCTCCAGCAGCGCCGGCCGGCGACAGAACCGGCCGTTTCCGCGCTGCTCAAGACCATTCGAAATCCGAACAGGGGACTTACCTGATGATTCGCAGACACTCGTGCAAAGGGGTGGGGAGCAGTGTTGCCTGGAGTTTGCTGGGCCTGGCGATTTCCGCGCAGAGCCTGGCCGGGACCGTGACCACCGACGGTGCCGACATCGTGATCAAGACCAAGGGCGGCCTCGAAGTCGCCACCACCGACAAGGAATTCAGCTTCAAGCTCGGCGGCCGCCTGCAGGCCGACTACGGCCGCTTCGACGGCTACTACACGAACAACGGCAATACCGCCGATGCCGCCTACTTCCGCCGCGCCTACCTGGAGTTCGGCGGCACCGTCTACCGGGACTGGAAGTACCAGATCAACTACGACCTGTCGCGCAACGTCGGCAACGACAGCGCCGGCTACTTTGACGAAGCTTCGGTCACCTATACCGGCTTCAACCCGGTCAACCTGAAGTTCGGCCGCTTCTACACCGACTTCGGCCTGGAAAAGGCCACCAGCTCCAAATGGGTCACCGCGCTGGAGCGCAACCTCACCTACGACATCGCCGACTGGGTCAACGACAACGTCGGTACCGGTATCCAGGCCAGCTCGGTGGTGGGCGGCATGGCTTTCCTCTCGGGCAGCGTGTTCAGCGAGAACAACAACGATACCGACGGCGACAGCGTCAAGCGCTACAACCTGCGCGGCGTGTTCGCGCCGCTGCACGAGCCGGGCAACGTGGTGCACCTGGGCCTGCAATACGCCTATCGCGACCTGGAGGACAGCGCGGTGGATACCCGGATCCGCCCGCGCATGGGCATGCGCGGCGTCTCCACCAATGGCGGCAACGATGCCGGCAGCAATGGCAACCGCGGTCTGTTCGGCGGCAGTTCGGCAGTCGAGGGGCTGTGGAAGGACGACTCGGTCTGGGGCCTGGAAGGCGCCTGGGCGCTGGGTGCCTTCTCGGCCCAGGCCGAGTACCTGCGGCGCACGGTCAAGGCCGAGCGCGACCGCGAGGATCTCAAGGCCTCCGGCTATTACGCGCAACTGGCCTACACCCTCACCGGCGAGCCGCGCCTCTACAAGCTGGACGGCGCCAAGTTCGACACCATCAAGCCGGAGAACAAGGAAATCGGCGCCTGGGAGCTGTTCTACCGCTACGACTCGATCAAGGTCGAGGATGACAACATCGTCGTCGACAGCGCCACCCGCGAGGTCGGCGACGCCAAGGGCAAGACCCATACCCTGGGCGTCAACTGGTACGCCAACGAGGCGGTGAAGGTTTCCGCCAACTACGTCAAGGCGAAGACCGACAAGATCAGCAATGCCAACGGCGACGATAGCGGCGATGGCCTGGTGATGCGCCTGCAGTACGTGTTCTGAGGCGCTCGGGCCCCGTCCGGCGGGCGGGGCTCGTTTCCGCAGGATGTTACCCGCGTCATGAAATTGCCTGGTGGATGTCCGGGCGGGCCGCCCAGCTTGACCCAGGGCACAGATCGCATGGCGGCATCTGGCTATGCTGGTCCCTCGGAAACGCTCTGGGAGGGACTGATGATCGGCTGGGGACGTGTCTGTATTGGCGTCGGGGGGCTGCTGTTGCTGGGCCAGTTGCTGGGGGGCGCCCTGCTGCTCGCGGACGACGGCGAAGCGACGCTGGCGGTCGAACACTTCTGGCAATTCGTCTTCCTGATCCCGGCGATCCTGGTGGCACTGGGAATGTTCGTCCTGCAGCATCACGTGGGTTCCTTCGCCCAGTTGTACCGCCGGCGTCTCGATGGCGCCTCCTACCTGCTGGTTTCCTGCGGCATCGCCCTGGTCCTGGGCAAGCTCTGCGTCCTGCTGCTCGCCTGAGCCCCTCGCGCGGCCCGGCATGTCCGGGTTTGCCCGAGGCATTCAGCTTCCTGATTTAGCCGGAGGGCGCTGAAACCCTTGGTTACACTGGCCTTCATCACACGAACAGGAAGGCAGGACCCCCTATGCAAAACCGCATGATGATCACCGGTGCCGGCTCCGGGCTGGGGCGCGAAATCGCCCTGCGCTGGGCGCGTGACGGCTGGCGCCTGGCGCTGGCCGACGTCAACGAGGCCGGCCTGGCGGAAAGCCTGAAACTGGTGCGCGAGGCGGGTGGCGATGGCTTCACCCAGCGTTGCGACGTACGCGACTACAGTCAACTGACCGCGCTGGCGCAGAGCTGCGAGGAGAAGTTCGGCGGCATCGACGTCATCGTCAACAACGCCGGGGTGGCCTCCGGCGGCTTCTTCGGCGAGTTGTCCCTGGAGGACTGGGACTGGCAGATCGCGATCAACCTGATGGGCGTGGTCAAGGGCTGCAAGGCCTTCCTGCCGTTGCTGGAGCGAAGCAAGGGCAAGATCGTCAACATCGCCTCGATGGCGGCGTTGATGCAGGGCCCGGCGATGAGCAACTACAACGTGGCCAAGGCCGGGGTGGTGGCGCTTTCGGAAAGCCTGCTGGTAGAGCTGGCGCTGGTCGAGGTCGGCGTCCATGTGGTCTGCCCTTCGTTCTTCCAGACCAACCTGCTGGACTCTTTCCGCGGCCCGAGCCCCGAGATGAAGCACCAGGTCGGCAAGTTGCTGGAGAGTTCGCCGATCAGCGCCGCCGACATCGCCGACTACATCCACGCCGAAGTGGCCAAGGGCAGTTTCCTGATCCTGCCCCACGAGCAGGCGCGGATGGCCTGGAGGATCAAGCAGCAGAATCCCCAGGCGATCTATGACGAGATGACCGCGATGGCCGGCAAGATGCAGGCCAAGCGTCAGCGCCAGGCCTGAGTGGAAATGGCTGCAGGCCAGCAGGGGCGCGGCTTTGCACCATTGCGGTGCGGCGCAGATAGTGCTTGCCCAAGGCGGTGCGATCGAGTAGCTTGAGTCACCGGCCTGCCTGCCGAAGTACGTTGGACCCCACAAGAAGCCTCGCTCATTTGCGAGGCTTTTTGCTTTTCCGCCCTCGCGCCCTGTGCTAGAAGGCTGCCTCTGCGAGTCCGTTCTGTTCTGGAGTACCCCTGTGGAGTCTGAATCCATCGTCTATGGCTGCATCCGCGACTGGCCGGGCGATTCGATGGAGCGGCGCATGCGTCGTGCCGCCAACCGCCGCGTGCTGGACAGCCTGCCGGGCGGCGAGGCCTGGCCGTTCCTCGGACGCGAGATGTTCAGCCGCTGCGAGCAGTCCGGGGCCGGGCTCTACCAGACCCAGATCATCCACTTCGGTGCCAGCTACCAGGCCATCGAATACGAGTGGAGCCTGTGGGTCGAGCAGTTCGAGGCGTTGCTCAGGCGCCTCTACTGGGCCAGCGCGGTGGTCCACCTGGAGACCGAAGTGAACGGCAGCCATACCTTTCGCTGGGAGTCCGAGCGTGGCTTCCATACCCCCCAGGAGAGCGACCTGCAGGTCCGCTGCGCCTGGGAGCGGGAGGGCGGGCGGCGGTGATCAACTACTTCTGGTTCGTCCTCGCGGCGTTCTGCGAGATCGCCGGCTGCTACGCTTTCTATCTCTGGCTGCGGCTGGGCAAGAGCGCCCTGTGGGTGCTGCCCGGCCTGCTCAGCCTGACCCTGTTCGCCTTGCTGCTGACCCGCGTGGAGGCCAGCTACGCCGGCCGCGCCTATGCCGCCTATGGCGGCATCTACGTCGCCGCGTCGCTGTTCTGGCTGGCTTTCGTCGAGCGCTCGCGGCCGCTATGGAGCGACTGGCTGGGCGTGGCCTTGTGCGTGGTCGGTGCCAGCGTCGTGCTGTTCGGCCCGCGCCTGTCTCAGTGACTCAGGCGGGGTAGGTGGCGCGCCCGTCACGGGCGCCGGACCCCGCCGTCCCGGGCCACCGCACCCCGAACCGGCGGATCACTGCGAAGTGTTGCGCTGTACGTCACCTTTTTCCTGATCCAGTTCCTTGAGCATCTGCGCGTAGGCATCGCAATCGCTCGGCCGGTTCTGTTCCGAGCGGGCTTCCTGGCGCTGGCGCAACTGCTCGTTGAGTTCCCTGGCCCGTTGCGGGTTCTTCTGGGTGATCGAGGCGACCTTGGTGGCGACTTCCTTGCCCATCTTTTCCGCCTCCGCTTCGGAACAGGCGAAGACCGGCGTGGCGACCAGCAAGGCGCAGGCGCTGGCGAGGGCGAAAAGCGGTTTCATGGCGTACTCCTGTGGGGTGGTCCTGAGCGGTGGAGCCCGGTCGAGCCGACAAAGTTCAGCCGCAACGCCGGACGGCGACCGATTCGAACCCTCGCGGCGGGTTGCGGGTCGCACGCATAGAGAGGGTGCGAAGGACCCTCGTTGCTTATGCCGCAGGAGGTATGCCATGACTCACGATTGGGATCTGGTCGAACGGTTGCTGCTGGAGGTCCGGCAGTCCGCCCATGAGAACTTCGCCCCGCGCGCCCATGCCGAACGCCTGGCCGAGGAACGCTCCCAGGCCGGGCAGCGGGTCGGCGACATGGATGCGTTGAAGCAGAAGGCCGCCGACTACGAGGCGATCCTGCTGGAGGGCGGCTTCATCGAGCCGCGTCCGGAAGAGCAGGGCGGCAATGGCGAGAACTTCGTCCTCACGCCGCGCGGCGAGCGCCTGCTCGGCCTGATCGGCGGCGAGACGCCGAAGGCCGCCGAGGCTCGCCGGCTGCTCGAGGAGAACGGCAGCGAAGCGCTGCACGCCGAGCGCTTCGACCGTTTCGTCGCCGGGCTCTGAAACTGCGCCCGACGGGCGATCGGCGGGGCTTGTGAGTCGCCCGCGGCGCCACCATAGTGCGGAGCATGATGCCTATTTCATCCTCTTCCGCCCGCCGCGCCGAGCCGGCTCCGCGGCCCCTGGCGGAGTTCCATCCCGTCGTCCGCCAGTGGTTCGAACGCCACTTCGCCGCGCCCACGCCGGCGCAGGTGGAGGCCTGGCCGGCGATCCGCGAGGGGCTTTCGACCCTGGTCGCCGCGCCCACCGGTTCGGGCAAGACCCTGACCGCCTTCCTCGCCGCCATCGATGCCTTGGTGGTGGAGGGGCTGGCCGCCGGCGGCGAGTTGGCGGATGCCACCCAGGTGGTCTATGTCTCGCCGCTGAAAGCGCTGTCCAACGACATCCGCATCAACCTGGAGCAACCGCTGGCTGGCATCCGCGAGGAACTGGCGCGTCTCGGCCTGCCCGACGTCGATATCCGTAGCGCGGTGCGCACCGGCGATACGCCGCAGGACGAGCGCGGATCGATGCGCAAGCGCCCGCCGCACATCCTGGTCACCACGCCCGAATCGCTGTACATCCTGCTCGGCTCGGAGTCGGGCCGGCAGATGCTTGCCGGGGTGCGCAGCGTGATCGTCGACGAGATCCATGCCCTGGCCGGCAGCAAGCGCGGCAGCCACCTGGCGCTGTCGCTGGAGCGCCTGCAGGCGCTGTGTCCGCGACCGCTGCTGCGGATCGGGCTGTCCGCCACGCAGAAACCGATCGAGAAGGTCGCGCGCTTCCTCGTCGGCGCCAGCGGCAATCCGCGCGATCCGGCCTGCCGGATCGTCGACATCGGCTATACGCGCCCCCGCGACCTGGGCATCGAGGTACCGCCGGTGGCGCTGGAAGCGGTGATGTCCAACGACACCTGGGAGCTGGTCTACGACCGCCTGGCGCACCTGGCCGGCGAGCACCGCACCACCCTGGTGTTCGTCAACACCCGGCGCATGGCCGAGCGGGTCACCCGCTTCCTCGCCGAACGCCTCGGCAGCCGCCAGGTGGCGGCCCACCACGGCAGCCTGGCCAAGGAGCTGCGCCTGGATGCCGAGCAGCGCCTCAAGGCCGGGCAATTGAAGGTACTGGTGGCGACCGCCTCGCTGGAGCTGGGCATCGATATCGGCGACGTCGAGCTGGTCTGCCAGTTGTCGTCGCCGCGCTCCATCGCCGCCTTCCTGCAACGGGTCGGGCGTTCCGGGCACAGCGTCGGCGGCACCCCCAAGGGCCGGTTGTTCCCGACCTCCCGCGACGACCTGGTGGAATGCGCGGCGCTGCTCGACAGCGTGCGCCGTGGCGAGCTGGACAGCCTGGTGCTGCCACGCCAGCCGCTGGACGTGCTGGCGCAGCAGATCGTCGCCGAAGTGGCCTGCCAGGAGTGGCGCGAGGACGACCTCTATCGCCTGGTGATCCGCGCCGAGCCCTACGCCGGGCTGGAGCGCGAGCGTTTCGACGAAGTCCTGCGGATGCTCGCCGAGGGCTACCACTCACGCCTCGGCGTGCGCGGCGCCTATCTCCATCGCGATGCGCTCAACGGCCTGCTCCGTGGCCGCCGTGGCGCGCGGCTGACCGCGCTGACCTCGGCGGGACCATTCCCGATACCGGCGACTACAGCGTGCTGCTGGAGCCGCAGGGCCTGCTGGTGGGAACGGTCAACGAGGACTTCGCGGTGGAGAGCCTGGCCGGCGACGTGTTCCAGCTGGGCAACACCTCGTACCGGATCATCCGCATCGAGCCGGGACGGGTACGGGTCGAGGACGCCCAGGGCCAGCCGCCGAACATTCCGTTCTGGCTGGGTGAGGCGCCGGGGCGCAGCGACGAGCTGTCGGCCAGCGTGGCGCGCCTGCGCGACACCCTCGACGAGCTGCTCGGCGAAGGCCAGGCATTGCCGGAAGGGCAGCGGCTGGAGCCAGCCATCGCCTGGCTCGGCGCCACCCTCGGGCTGGACGATGGCGCCGCGCGGCAGATCGTCGAGTACCTGGCCCGCGCCCGCCAGGCCCTGGGTGGCCTGCCCGGGAGCCGGCGGCTGGTGATGGAACGCTTCTTCGACGAATCCGGCGGCATGCAACTGATCATCCACAGTCCCCACGGCAGCCGCCTCAACCGCGCCTGGGGCCTGGCGCTACGCAAGCGTTTCTGCCGCAGCTTCAACTTCGAGCTGCAGGCGGCGGCCACCGAGGACGCGATCATCCTCTCGCTGTCCACCAGCCACAGCTTTCCCCTCGACGAGGTCTGGCGCTACCTGCATTCGGCGAGCGCCGAGCACCTGTTGGTACAGGCCGTGCTCGACGCGCCGCTGTTCGGCGTGCGCTGGCGCTGGAACCTGACCACCTCGCTCGGTTTGCCGCGCTATGCCGGCGGTCGCAAGGTGCCGCCGCAACTGCTGCGGATGAAGAGCGAGGATCTGCTGGCCAGCGTGTTCCCCGACCAGGTGGCGTGCCTGGAGAATATCGTCGGCGAGCGCGAGGTGCCCGATCACCCGCTGGTGGCGCAGACCCTTGACGACTGCCTGCACGAGGCGATGGATTGCGAGGGCTGGCTGGCCCTGCTGCGCGACATGGAGAGCGGCGCGGTGGACTTGCTGGCGCGCGACCTGCCGGCGCCTTCGGCGTTGGCGGCGGAGATACTCACCGCGCGTCCCTACGCCTATCTCGACGATGCGCCGCTGGAGGAGCGGCGTACCCAGGCGGTACAGAATCGCCGCTGGAGCGATCCCGAGTCCGCCGACGACCTCGGTGCCCTGGACCTTGAGGCGATCGAGGCGGTGCGTGGCGAGGCCTGGCCGGAAGCGCGCAACGCCGACGAGATGCATGAGGCGCTGAACAGCCTGGGCTTCCTCACCTCGGGCGAGGCCGAGGCCAATCCGGGCTGGGGGGAATGGCTTGCGCAACTGTCGGAGCAACGCCGCGCCGGACGCCTGGACTGCGCAGGCAGCACTCTCTGGCTGGCGGCGGAGCGCCTGCCGGCGATGCGCCTGGTGCATCCCGCGGCGAAGGTGCCCGACGCTTTCCAGGCGCCTCGCGGCTATCCGCCGCCGGACTCGGCGGAAGCGGCGACCGTGGAGCTGACCCGCGCCCGCCTGGGTGGCTTCGGGCCACGCACGGCCGGGCAGTTGGCGGCCGACCTGGGCATCGGCCTGGCCGACCAGCAGTACGCCTTGGCCGCCCTGGAGCGCGAAGGCTATGTGCTGCGTGGCCGCTTCAGTCCTGGCGCGACGGAAGAGGAGTGGTGCGAACGCCATCTGCTGGCGCGCATCCATCGCTATACGGTGAAGCGCCTGCGCCGGGAAATCGAGCCGGTGGAGCGCGCCGATTTCATGCGTTTCCTGTTCGACTGGCAGCGCCTGGCGCCGGGCACCCGTGGCCGGGGAGCGGAGTCCCTGGCTACGGTGGTCGAGCAACTGGAAGGTTTCCAGGCCGCGGCGGCCGCCTGGGAAAGCGAACTGCTGGCAGCGCGGGTGGCCGACTACGCCAGCCATTGGCTGGACCAGCTGTGCCGTTCCGGACGCATCGTCTGGGCGCGCCTGGCCGGACGCAGCAAGGCCGCCGGCGGTCCGCTGCGCAGCGCGCCGATCGTGCTCCTGCCGCGCCGCGAGCTGGGGCTCTGGAGCGTCCTGCAGCGCGACGCGCCGGAGCCGGAACTGTCGCCGCGCGCGGCCAGGGTACTGGAGGTGCTGCGCGAGCAGGGTGCATCGTTCTTCGACGAACTGAGCCAGGATGCCCACCTGCTGCGCAGCGAGCTGGAGAACGCCCTCGGCGAGCTGGTCTCGGTCGGCCGGGTCAACGCCGACAGCTTCGCCGGGCTGCGCACCCTGCTGATGCCGGCGGACAAGCGCAGCCGCCAGGAGCGCCGCTCGCGCGGCCTGCCGGGCGGCATGCAGGACGCCGGGCGCTGGGCGCCGCTGCGCCGGGCGAAGGCGGAAGAGGCGGGGCAGCGTTTGCCGGCGGAGGTTCTCGAACATGTCGCCCGGACCTTGCTGCGGCGCTATGGGGTGGTCGCCTGGCGCCTGCTGGAGCGCGAGGCCGACTGGCTGCCGCCGTGGCGCGAGTTGCTGCGCGTCTACCATCGCCTGGAAGCGCGCGGCGAGATTCGCGGCGGGCGCTTCATCGCCGGCCTGGCCGGCGAGCAGTTCGCCTTGGCGGAAGCGGTCGGCCTGTTGCGCGAGGTGCGCAAGCGACCGCCGGATGGGGCGATGCTGGTGGTGTCGGCAGTCGATCCGTTGAACCTGGTGGGCGGCCTGCTACCCGGCGAACGGGTGCCGGCGGTGACCGGCAACCGCCTGCTCTATCGAGACGGAGCGCCGCTGGCGGCGCTGGTAGCCGGCAAGGTGCGGATGCTCGCGGAAGTCGACGGCGAGACCGCGCAGCAGATCCGTGCGCTGCTGATCCGCCGTCACTGAGGCCCGCTCAGCGCAGGCTCAGATGGCGGCTGAGCAGGGCCCGCAACGCGGCCGGCTTGACCGGCTTGGACAGGTAGTCGAGGCCGGCGGCGTGGATCTCCGCCACCAGTTCCGGCCGCGCGTCGGCGCTGATCACCACGCCCGGCACCGGCTCGCCCAGGCGCGTGCGCAGCCAGGCCATCAATTGCGTACCGGTCTCGCCGTCGTCCAGGTGATAGTCGATCAACGCCAGTTGCGGGCGCATCTCGCTGTCCAGCAGCGTGGCGCATTCCTCGCGGCTGCGCGCGGTCCAGACCTGGCAGCCCCAGCGGCTGAGCAGGCTGTTCATGCCGGCGAGGATGCTGTCCTCGTTGTCCACGCAGAGCACCTGGGCGCCGTTCAGCGCCTGCGCCGGTTCGGCCTTGTGGCCGTTGGCCAGGGCCGGCGGCGCCTGCCGCGCCAGCGGTACGCGGACGCTGAAGACGCTGCCCTTGCCCGGCCAGGAACGTACTTCCAGCGGATGGCCGAGGACCTTGCAGAGCCGGTCGGCGATCGCCAGGCCGAGACCGAGGCCTTTCTCCGCGCGGGTCTGGTGGCTGTCCAGGCGCTTGAACTCTTCGAAGATGACTTTCTGCTTGTCCGGTGGGATGCCCGGCCCCTGGTCCCAGACCTCCAGGCGCAGGTAGCCGTCCTCGCGGCGCACGCCGAGCAGCACGTGGCCCTTGGCGTAGCGGAAAGCGTTGGTCAGGAAGTTCTGCAGGATGCGCCGCAGCAGCTTGATGTCGCTGTCCACCCGCAGCTGACTGCCGCGCAGGCGGAAATGCAGGCCCTGTTCCTGGGCCAGCGCCTTGAACTCGACGCCGAGGGCATCGTAGAGGTTGTTCAGCGGGAACGGGTTGCGTTCGGCGCTGACCCGGCCGCTTTCCAGGCGCGAGATGTCCAGCAGGTCGGTGATCAGGTCCTCGGCGGAACGCAGCGACGAGTCGAGGTGCTGCACCAGGTCGCGGACCTCGCCGGGCAGCGCGTCCTGGTGGGCGAGGGCGGCGGAGAACAGCCGCGCGGCGTTCAGCGGCTGCATCAGGTCGTGGCTGACGGCGGCGAGGAAGCGGGTCTTCGACTGGTTGGCGGCCTCGGCGTTGCTCTTCGCCTCGCTGAGTTCCTGGTTCAACTGCGAAAGTTCCTGGGTACGCTCCTGGACCCGCTGTTCCAGCGACTCGTTGGCGCCCTTGAGGCCCTGTTCGGCCTCGCGGTAGGCGGTGATATCGGTGAAGCTCATGACGAAGCCGCCGCCGGGCATCGGGTTGCCGATCAGCTCGATGACCCGGCCGTTGGGGAACAGCCGCTCGGAGGTGTGCGGAGTGCCCTGGCGCATCCAGTACAGGCGCTTGGCCACGTGCATGTCCGGATCGCCGGGCCCGCACAGGCCGCGATCGGCGTTGTAGCGGATGATGTCGGCGATCGGCCGGCCGACGTAGATCAGCCCGTCCGGGTACTCGAACAGCTCCAGGTAGCGGTGGTTCCAGGCCACCAGGCGCAGCGACTGGTCGACCACGCTGATGCCCTGGGTGATGTTCTCGATCGCGCCCTGCAGCAGGGCGCGGTTGAATTGCAGCACCTCGGAGGCTTCGTCGGCGATCCGCACCACGTCCTCCACCTGCATCTCGCGCCCTTCGATGGCGGCCTTCACCACCGCCCGCGCCGAGGACGCGCCGAGGACCCCGGCGAGCAGGCGCTCGGTGTGCGCGATCCACTCGTTGTTGGCGGTCTGGTTCGGGGTGAAGCCCTTGCCCTGGCGGTAGGCGAAGCGGATGAAGCTTTGCCGCGCGCGTTCCTCGCCGACGAAACGCGCGGCGAGCATCAGCAGGTCTTCCACCTGCACCGCGAGCATGAAGCGCGAGTTCTGCCGCTGGGAGATCTCCTGGCCGATGAAGCGGCTGGCCTGCCAGTGCTCGGACACGCGGGTGCGCGAGAGCACCGAGACCAGGCCGAACAGGGCGAAGTTGCCGACCAGCGAGATCAGCACGCCCTGGGTCAGCGGCTCGATCGGCAGGCCGAAGGGATTGCTTGCCAGCCAGGTCAGGCCGGGGATGCGCTCCAGCGGCCAGCCGAGGCCCTTGGCCACCACCGGCAGGACCAGCGTATAGGCCCACAGCAGCGAGCCGGCGGCGAGGCCGGCGAAGACCCCGCGGCGGTTGGCCTGTTTCCAGTACAGCGCGCCGATCATCGCCGGGCCGAGCTGGGCGATGGCGGCGAAGGCGATCTGGCCGATGGTCGCCAGGCTGGCGCTGGAGCCGAGCAGGCGGTAGGCCACGTAGGCGAGCAGCAGGATCACCGCGATGCTCACCCGGCGTACGGTCAGCAGCCAGTGACGGAAGGCCTCGAAGGGCCGTTCGGTGTCCTTTTCCCGGCGTCGCAGCAGCCACGGCAGGAGCATGTCGTTGGAGACCATGGTCGACAGCGCGACGCTGGCGACGATGACCATTCCGGTGGCGGCCGAGGCGCCGCCAATGAATGCCAGCAGGGCCAGCGCCGGGTGCGCCTCGGCCAGCGGCAGGCTGATGACGAAGGAGTCCGGCATTACCCCGGCGGGCAGGTGCAATTGGCCGGCGAGGGCGATCGGCACCACGAACAACGCGGCCAGCACCAGGTAGATGGGGAACACCCAGCGCGCCAGGTTGAGGTCGCGCGGCTCGATGTTCTCCACCACGGTGACGTGGAATTGCCGCGGCAGGCACATGATCGCGGTCATCGCCACGCCGGTCTGCAGCAGCATCGCCGGCCAGTGCACGGTCTCTTCCCAGTAGTCGGCCAACTGCGGCGCGGCGCGGGCCTGGGAGAAGAGATCGGCGAAGCCGTCGTAGAGGCCGAAGGTGACGAAGATGCCCACGGCGAGGAAGGCGGTGAGCTTGACCAGCGACTCGAAGGCGATGGCCAGGACCATGCCGCGGTGGTGTTCGGTGACATCCAGGCTGCGGGTACCGAAGACGATGGTGAACAGCGCCAGCACCAGCGACACGATCAGCGCCGTGTCCTGGGCGCGGGTACCGGTGGAGTCGGCGCCGGAGCCGATCAGCAGGTTCACCCCGAGGACGATACCTTTCAGTTGCAGGGCGATGTAGGGCAGCACGCCGACCATGCAGATCAGCGCCACCACCACCGCCAGTGCCTGCGACTTGCCGTAGCGGGCGGCGATGAAGTCGGCGATGGAGGTGATGTTCTCCTGCTTGCTGATCATGATCATCTTCTGCAGCACCCAGGGCGCGAACAGCATCAGCAACACCGGTCCGAGGTAGATCGGCAGGAACGACCAGAGCTGGTCGGTGGCCTGGCCGACCGCGCCGAAGAAGGTCCAGCTGGTGCAGTACACTGCCAGGGAGAGGCTGTAGACCCAGGCGCGCAGGCGGGGTGAGAGCGGGGTGCGGCGACGGTCGCCATAGAAGGCGATGGCGAACAGGATGGCCATGTAGACCAGGGCGACCACGGCGATCAGCCCGATGGACAGCGACATGCGAACTCCGATGATGTCCCCGCGTGAAGCTGGCGTGAGGCGGGGGTCTTGCTTTCGCGCCAGTTTCGCACTTGTCGGCCCGCGCGTCAGGCCGCCTGCGACCAAGGTCGCACGCATGCTTGAGCCGGACGCGCGGAGTTGGTAGCGTGCCGGGCTGCGTGAGCGCGGACGGCCCCGGCGGCCGGCTGTCCGTTCATCGTAGCCGGTTTCGGCTGCGGCACTAAACGCGGCCGCTACGCTCTGATGGGAGCGGAGTTTTGCGTCGATGTCGAGGAGGGCGCCCATGTTCAAGCCGCTACCGATCACCCTGCAGCGCGGAGCCTTGCGTCTCGAGCCGCTGGTGGAAGCGGACATTCCCGAGCTGGTGAGCCTCGCCGAAGCCAACCGCGAGGCGCTGCAGTACATGGACGGACCGACGCGGCCGGACTGGTACCGCCAGAGCCTCGCCGAGCAGCGCGAGGGCAGGGCGTTGCCGCTCGCCGTCCGCCTCGGTGTGCAACTGGTCGGGACCACGCGCTTCGCCGAGTTCCTTCCCGCCTTGCCGGCCTGCGAGATCGGCTGGACCTGGCTCGACCAGGCCCAGCACGGCAGCGGCCTGAACCGCATGATCAAGTACCTGATGCTCAAGCATGCCTTCGACAACCTGCGCATAGTCCGCGTGCAGCTCAGCACGGCGGCGAGCAACCTGCGCGCCCAGGGCGCCATCGACAAGCTCGGCGCGCAGCGCGAGGGCGTGCTGCGCAACCACCGGCGGCTGGCCGGCGGGCGGCTAGACGACACCTTCGTCTACAGCATCACCGACCACGAATGGCCGCAGGTCAAGGCGGCGCTGGAAGCCAGCTTCACCGGCTGAAGCCGGTTCCGTCGCTCCTGCGGTATGCTGGGCGGCCCGTCCGGACGGGCGAACGAGGAGACGGCAGTGCCGGACGAGACGAGCGGAGAACACACGCATTTCTGGCGCGCCGCCGAACTGGGCGGCGTCGAACTGCTGCACGCGCGCTATGTGGAGCAGCGCTTCGCGCCGCACGTGCACAGCAGCTTCGCCCTAGTCATCATCGAGCAGGGCGCGCAGCGCTTCCGCCATCGTGGCGGCGAGCACCTAGCCCCGCTGGGCAGCATGGTGCTGATCAACCCCGACGAAGTGCACACCGGCTCCAAGGCCCATGATGCCGGTTGGCTCTATCGCGGCTACTACCCGGAAATGGAACAGATCGACGGGATTCTCGACGAGCTGGAAATCCATCATGGCGGCGTGCCGCGTTTCGCCGACAGCGTGATCCACGACCAGCCCCTGGCACGCGCCTTCGTCCACTTGCACCGCCTGCTGGCCGAGCATGCCGGCAGCCTGGAAACCCAGACCCGCTGGCGCGAGACGATGCTCGCCCTGTTCCGTCGCCACGCCCGCCTGCCAGAAGCGCCGAAGGCCGGGCAGGAGCCGTTGGCGGTGGCCCGCGCCCGCGAACTGCTGGCGGCGCGGTTGCTCGATCCGCCTTCTCTGGAGGAACTGGCGGCGGCGGTCAATCTGTCCCCGTTCCATTTTGCCCGGGTCTTCCGTCGCGCCACCGGCATGCCGCCCCACGCCTGGCTCAGACAGCGCCGCCTGGAGCAGGCCAGGGCACTGCTCAAGAGCGGCCGGGCGCCGCTGGAGGTGGCCCTGGAGCTGGGCTTCGCCGACCAGAGCCACCTCGGTCGCCAGTTCAAGCAGGCCTACGGGGTGGCACCGGGTGAATACCGCTCGGCCTGCGCGCGCTCGTCCTTGACGACATACGAATAAGTCAAGCTCACATTTGCAAATCATTTGTATTTACGTTCTTTACGATTTGCCGTAATTTTGCGCCCCACTTTTTCCTGCGTCCCTGGGGGAGCCTCGATGTCGTCCGTGAGTTCGTTGTCGCGCCTGGCCGTCGCCATCGCGCTGGGTGTGTCCATGCAGGCGGCGCAGGCCGAAGAGGAAGCCAAGGAGCTGGGCACGGTCACCGTGGTCGGCGACTGGCTGGGCGAAGCCGACCAGGCGGTGGTGCAGAACCATCCCGGCGCGCGCAGCGTGGTGCGTCGTCGGGAAATGCTCGAGAGCGGTGCGCAGAACGTCCGCGACGTGCTGCGCAAGGTGCCCGGCGTGCAAGTGCAGGACAACAACGGTACCGGCGGCAGCGACATCTCCCTGAACGTCGGGGTGCGTGGCCTGACTTCACGCCTGTCGCCGCGCTCGACGGTGATGATCGACGGCGTGCCGGCGGCGGTGGCGCCCTACGGCCAGCCGCAGCTGTCGATGATGCCGCTGTCCATCGGCAACCTGGAGAGCATCGACGTCGTGCGCGGCGCCGGCTCGGTGCGCTACGGCCCGCAGAACGTCGGCGGGGTGATCAACTTCGTGACCCGGGCGATTCCGGAGAAGTTCTCCGGCGAAATCGGCACCACCATCGAGCATGCCGGCCACGGCGGCTGGAAGAAGCTCAACCAGGCGTTCCTCGGCGGGACCGCCGACAACGGCCTGGGCGTGGCGCTGCTGTATTCCGGGGTGAAGGGCGCCGACTACCGCGACGGCAACAACGACAACGATATCGACGACGTGCTGCTCAAGACCCATTGGCAGCTCACCGACAGCGACCAGTTGGCGGCCAACTTCCACTACTACGACGCCTACGCCGATATGCCAGGCGGCCTGACCCAGGCGCAGTACGACGACGATCCCTTCCAGTCGGTACGCGACTGGGACAATTTCCGTGGTCGGCGCAAGGACTTCTCGCTGAAGTACACCCGCCAGGTCGACGACCTCACCCAGTTCGAGGTGCTCACCTACTACAGCGACAGTTTCCGCGGCAGCAGCATCGCCGCGCGCAACCTCAGGACCATCACCTCGTACCCGCGCGACTACCATGTGTTCGCGGTGGAGCCGCGGGTCTCGCGGATCTTCTTCGCCGGCCCGACCACCCAGGAGGTCGGCATCGGCTACCGCTACCTGAAGGAAGCGATGAACGAGCGCGCCAGCCAGCTGGCCCTGGTCGACAATGTGCCGACCGTGCGTCCCGGCTCGGACGGCCATACCTACCAGGACCGTACCGGCGGCACCGAGGCCAGCGCCTTCTACATCGACGACAAGATCGATGTTGGCAACTGGACCATCACCCCCGGCATCCGCTTCGAGAAGATCGACAGCGACTGGCGCGACCGCCCGGTGCTCGGCCTGAACGGCAAGCCGGTGCAGGAGAAGAAGCGCAGCAAGGACTACAACGAACCGCTGCCGGCGCTGAGCCTGATGTATCACTTGAGCGACGAGTGGAAGCTGTTCGCCAACTACTCCGAATCGTTCGGCAGCCTGCAGTACTTCCAGCTCGGCCAGGGCGGCAGCGGCAACGATACCGCCGCCGGCCTGGAGCCGGAGAAGGCCAAGACCTACGAACTGGGCACGCGCTACGACAACGGCAGCTGGGGCGGCGAGATCACGCTGTTCTACATCGACTTCGACGACGAGCTGCAGTACGTCAGCAACGACGTCGGCTGGACCAACCTCGGCGCCACCAAGCACCAGGGCATCGAGACTTCCGGCCACTATGACTTCGCCGCTCTCGATCCGCGCCTGGACGGCCTGTCGGTCTACGGCAGCCTCACCTATACCCGCGCCACCTACGAAGGCGACATTCCCTCCTTCAAGGGGCGCGACCTGCCGCTCTACTCGCGCCAGGTGGCCACCGCCGGGGTGCGCTACGAGGTCGACCGCTGGACCTACAACCTCGACGCCTTCGCCCAGTCCATGCAGCGCGCGCCAGGGCTGAGCACCGACAGCCAGGGCAACTTCACCCACAACTACATCACCGAGCCCAGCGCCGACGGCCAGTACGGCGACATTCCCGGCTACGTGACCTGGAATGCCCGCGTCGGCTACGACTTCGGCCCGCAGGCGTCGAACCTGAAGCTCGGACTCGGGGTGAAGAACCTGTTCGACAAGCAGTATTTCACCCGCTCCAGCGACAACAATTCGGGAATCTACGTGGGTCAGCCGCGAACGCTGTTCATGCAGGCCAGCGTCGGTTTCTGAATATTCGGATGCGACTTGGCGCATCGTCCGACGACAGGCGTCCTGCGGTAACGCGGACGCCTGTTCTATGATGGGCGCGGAATTTCCATCGGAACGCTGTGGCCTGATCCGCGGTCCATGCAGTCCAATCGATGACGGGCTTCCTTTCGGCGGCCACGCAAGGTAACAAGGACGATGACCCAACATTCGCAATTCGCCCTGCTGGGCAAGCGGCGTTTCCTGCCGTTCTTCATCACCCAGCTGCTCGGCGCCTTCAACGACAACATCTTCAAGCAGTCGCTGATCCTCGCCATCCTCTATCACCTCAGCGTCAGCGGCGACCGCAGCCTGCTGGTCAACCTCTGCGCACTGCTGTTCATCCTGCCGTTCTTCCTGTTCTCGGCACTGGGCGGACAGTTCGGCGAGAAGTACAACAAGGACGCGCTGATGCGCGCGCTGAAGCTGGCCGAGGTAGGCATCATGCTGGTCGGCGCTGCCGGCTTCGTCTTCGGCAGCCTGCCGCTGATGTTCGTCGCGCTGTTCGCCATGGGCACCCACTCGGCGCTATTTGGCCCGGTGAAGTATTCGATCCTGCCCCAGCACCTGCACGAGGACGAACTGGTCGGCGGCAACGCGCTGGTGGAGATGGGCACCTTCCTGGCGATCCTGGCCGGCACCATCGGCGCCGGCGTGCTGATGTCCCATGCGCATTACGCGGCGGCGGTGGCCACCGCGGTGGTGCTGGTGGCCGCCTGCGGCTACCTGGCCAGCCGCGGCATTCCGCGAGCGGCGGCGGCGCTGCCGGGGTTGAAGCTCGACTGGAACATCTTCGCCCAGTCCTGGAGCATCCTCCGCCTGGGGCTCGGCCAGCGCCCGGCGGTCTCGCGCTCGCTGGTGGGCAACTCCTGGTTCTGGTTCCTCGGCGCGGTCTACCTGACGCAGATCCCGACCTTCGCCAAGGAATGGCTGCACGGCGACGAAAGCGTGGTGACCCTGATCCTCACCGTGTTCTCGGTGGGCATCGCGCTGGGCTCGATGCTGTGCGAGAAGCTTTCCGGTCGCAAGGTGGAGATCGGCCTGGTGCCGTTCGGCTCGATCGGCCTGACCGTCTTCGGCATCCTCCTCTGGTGGCACGCCGGCGGCATTCCCCCAGGCGAGGCGCCCTACGACTGGCTGGCGGTGCTGCGCCACCATGAGACCTGGGCGGTGCTGGCCGACATCCTGTTCATCGGCATTTTCGGCGGCTTCTACATCGTACCGCTGTACGCCCTGATCCAGGCGCGCACCGACGAAGACAAGCGGGCCCGGGTGATCGCCGCCAACAACATCCTCAACGCTCTGTTCATGGTCGCCGCGGCGCTGGTCTCGATCCTCTTCCTCAGCGTCGCCAAGCTGTCGATCCCACAACTGTTCCTCGCCCTGTCGCTGATGAACGTCGCGGTGAACGTGTACATCTTCAAGATCGTCCCGGAGTTCACCATGCGCTTCCTGGTCTGGCTGCTCAGCCACACCATGTACCGGGTCCGGCATGTGAACCTGGAGGCGATCCCGGACGAGGGAGCGGCGGTGCTGGTGTGCAACCACGTCTCGTACGTGGACGCGCTGCTGATCGCCGGCTCGATCCGGCGGCCGGTGCGCTTCGTCATGTACTACAGGATCTTCTCGCTGCCGGTGCTCAACTTCGTCTTCCGCACCGCCGGCGCGGTGCCCATAGCGGCGCGCCACGAGGACGAAGGGATCTACGAACGAGCCTTCCAGCGCATCGCCGACTACCTGAGGGACGGGGAGCTGGTGTGCATCTTCCCTGAGGGCAAGCTGACCGCCGACGGCGAGATGAATGAGTTCCGCGCCGGGATCGAGCGGATCATCGAGGAAACCCCGGTTCCGGTGGTCCCCATGGCGCTGCAGGGCCTGTGGGGCAGCTTCTTCAGCCGCGACCCGAACAAGGGCTTCTTCCGCCGCCTGTGGTCGCGGGTAAGCCTGGTGGCCGGCGAATCGGTGGCGCCGGGGGCGGTGGAGCGCCTCGACCTGCAGGCGCGGGTGACGAGCTTGCGCGGCGAAGCTCGTTGATCGATCCGCAGAAACGAAAAAGCCCCGGCGATGCCGGGGCTTTTTTTGGCGAACTACAAGTTAGACAACTTGTACTTCGTCGGCTTGCAGGCCTTTCTGGCCGTTGACGACCACGAAGGAAACCTTCTGGCCTTCCTGCAGGCTCTTGAAGCCGGTGCCCTGGATGGAACGGAAGTGAACGAACAGGTCGTTACCGCTTTCCGGGGTGATGAAGCCGAAGCCTTTGGCGTCGTTGAACCATTTTACGGTGCCGTTCTGACGATTCGACATGGTGTAACTCCTGAAACAAAGTTGATTGCGGCGACGGAAATATCCGAGCCGGTAGGTACTGAGTTGCAAAGAGTACGAGGAGCCGAGGCGATGAGCGGACCGAGATCTACCACACCAGGTCACGATTCACTGTGACCCAAGCAAGCACAGTGGTCGCAGAGTACGCGATAAAACTGCGGAAAGCGATACCCCTCGGAGCATATTCGATGGATGTCTAATGGCTCAGCTTGAGGCCGACCAGTCCGCAGACGATCAGCGCGACGCTGGCCAGGCGCAGCAATGCCATGGATTCGCCGAACAGGACGATCCCGGCGATTACCGTGCCGACCGCGCCGACCCCGGTCCAGACGGCATAGGCGGTGCCCAGCGGCAGGTGCTTCATGGCCAGGCCGAGCAGGCCCAGGCTGACCAGCATGGCGAGCGCCGTGAGGACCGTGGGAAGCGGCTTGCTGAAGCCTTCGGTGTATTTCAGACCAACGGCCCAGCCCACTTCGAACAGGCCGGCGAAAAACAGGATGATCCAGGACATGGCGATCTCCAGGGCAACGGGTGGCGGGGCCGTCCCCATTCGATCACCGGCCGGAGGCGGGTGGTGAGGTCGTCCTCACTGCGTGCGGTATTTTGCATGGTTCATCGGTCGGGACAAGGCTTCCCGACCGGGACCCAGTTCAACGCGGCGTATCTTCCATGCGCCGGAACAGGGCGGCCAGCAGCGAACCGGAGAGATTGTGCCAGACGCTGAACAGCGCGCTGGGCACCGCTGCCAGGGGCGAGAAATGGGCGTTGGCCAGCGCCGCGCCGAGCCCCGAGTTCTGCATGCCGACTTCGATGGCCAGGGCCTTGCGCTGTGCCAGCGGCATGCCGGTCAGCTTGCCGGTGAGATAGCCGAGCGACAGGCCGAAGCCGTTGTGCAGCATCACCACGGCCATGATCAGCAGGCCGGACTCGGCGATCCGCGCCTGGCTGGCGGCCACCACCGCGGCGATGATCACCACGATGCTGAATACCGAGACCAGCGGCAGCACCTCCGCCACCTGTCGGGTGCGCTCGCCGAGCAGGCGCTGTGCCAGCAGGCCGAGGGCGATGGGCACCAGCACCACCTGGAGGATCGACAGGAACATCGCCGCGAACGACACCGGCAGCCAGGCCGAGGCCAGCAGCCAGACCAGCGCCGGCGTGACCAGCGGGGCGAGCAGGGTGGTCACCGAGGTGATCGCCACCGACAGGGCGACATCGCCACGGGACAGCCAGGTCATCACGTTGGAAGCGGTGCCGCCGGGGCAGCAGCCGACCAGGATCACGCCCACCGCGATCTCCGCCGGCAACTGCAACAGGCGACAGAGCAACCAGGCCAGGCCGGGCATGATGACGAACTGGGCCAGCACGCCGATCAGCACCCGTATGGGGTGCCGGGCGACCTCGCGGAAGTCTTCGCCCTTGAGCGTCAGGCCCATGCCGAACATCACCAGGCCGAGCAGCGGCGCGATGGCGACGGTGAGCGGGAGGAACCAGGCCGGCCGGAAGAAGGCGAGGATGGCGAACAGCAGGACCCAGAACGGGAAGCTGGCGCTGACGAAACGGCTCAGGGCGGTCAGGGCACGCATGGGCTTTCCTTGTTATTGGACGGCCGCCAGTCTGCCATGCCGGGCGCGACTCTCCCAGCGGCGGGCGCCGCCGGGAGAGCGGGGCGTCAGACGCCCTGGGGGATTTCTTCGCCGCCGAGGGCCTCGAAGAGCGCCGGAAGGAATTCGGCGAAGGTCAGCATCATCAGGGTGAAGCTGGCATCGAGCTGGCCGAGGGCGTCTTCGCCGCCGTCCTTTTCCGCCTGCTCCTGCAGCAGGTCTTCGAAGCGCAGGCGCTTGACCGCCAGCTTGTCGTCGAGGACGAAGGACAGCTTGTCCGACCAGGCCAGGGACAACTGGGTGACCAGCTTGCCGGCGGTGAGATGCAGCTGGATTTCCTCGCTGGTCAGGTCCTGGCGCTTGCAACGGACCACGCCGCCGTCCTCGTGGGTGTCGCGCAGCTCGCATTCGTCGAGCACGTGGAAGTCGCCGGCGGCTTCCTGGGTCTTGACCCAGTCGGTGAGGGTCGCGGTCGGCGCGACCTTCACGCTCAGCGGGCGTACCGGCAGGGAGCCGAGCGCTTCGCGCAGCGTCGAGAGCAGGTCTTCGGCCTTCTTCGCGCTGGCCGAGTCGACCAGGATCAGGCCGAGGCTCGGCGCGATCGCGGCGAAGGTGCTGGAGCGGCGGATGAAAGCGCGCGGCAGCAGGGTCTGGACGATCTCGTCCTTCAACTGGTCGCGTTCCTTTTTGTAGACCTTGCGCATCTGCTGGGCTTCGATCTCGTCGACCTTTTCCTTCAGTGCGTCACGCACGACGCTGCCCGGCAGGATGCGCTCTTCCTTGCGTGCCGAGATCAGGAAGAAGTCCTGGCTGACGTGTACCAGCGGTGCGTCCGGGCCTTTGCCGAACGGCGCGGTGAAGCCGTAGGTGGTCAGCTCCTGGCTGGCGCAGGGGCGGGCGGGTTTTTCGCCGAGGGCTTTCTCGAGGGAATCGGCATCCAGTTGCAGATCC
This sequence comes from Pseudomonas aeruginosa, assembly GCF_001457615.1. Lineage (GTDB taxonomy): Bacteria > Pseudomonadota > Gammaproteobacteria > Pseudomonadales > Pseudomonadaceae > Pseudomonas > Pseudomonas aeruginosa. The sequence continues at coordinate 1,842,381 of NZ_LN831024.1, forward strand.
TGGGTGAGGCGGTAGACGAGCAGATTGCGGAACCACATGGGGTCGTTCTCTCCGGGCACAAAGGACCCATTATTCCGCCGCTGGCGGCTCAGGCCAACCCCGGTCCGTCGCTAACTCCTTGGAACGGCAGAAAATTTTTTTCATCGAGGGGCTTGCCAGGGGGCGAATCGCTCCGTAGAATGCGCCCCACTTCGAGAGTGAAGGGTGATTAGCTCAGCTGGGAGAGCATCTGCCTTACAAGCAGAGGGTCGGCGGTTCGATCCCGTCATCACCCACCAATCTCGCAAGTTACGCGCAGCGGTAGTTCAGTCGGTTAGAATACCGGCCTGTCACGCCGGGGGTCGCGGGTTCGAGTCCCGTCCGCTGCGCCATTTCCTTCCTTCGCTGTATCTCTTGCGCTTCCTTCCCGTTTCATAATTCGACGTTTTTCGACGCTTCCTTTCCGCTGTTCTTCTGTCCTCGTTCCACGCGTTCGTTCTGCTATCTCCTTCATTTTTCGGAAAGTTCGGCCTTGAACTTATCCGCGCGCACCTGTTCCTATTGCCCATAGCCACTGGTCGCGACAGCCTGCTAAGCTCGCGGCTTCATCGAATATGCCCGAGCGGCGAACAGATTAAAGGACTCAGCATGAAACAACATCGGTTGGCAGCAGCGATCGCACTGGTCGGTCTGGTTCTCTCCGGCTGCGATTCGCAGACCAACGTTGAGTTGAAGACCCCGGCGCAGAAAGCTTCCTATGGTATCGGCCTGAACATGGGCAAGAGCCTGTCCCAGGAAGGCATGGACGACCTGGATTCGAAAGCCGTCGCCAAGGGCATCGAAGACGCCCTCGGCAAGAAGAAGCAGCAGCTCACCGATGAAGAGCTGACCGAAGCCTTCGCCTTCCTGCAGAAACGTGCCGAGGAGCGGATGGCCGCCATCGGCGACGAAAACGCCAAGGCCGGCAAGAAATTCCTCGAGGAAAACGGCAAGCGCGACGGCGTGACCACCACCGCTTCCGGCCTCCAGTACGAAATCGTGAAGAAGGCCGATGGCCCGCAACCGAAGGCCACCGATGTGGTGACCGTCCACTACGAAGGCCGCCTGACCGATGGCACCGTCTTCGACAGCTCCATCGAGCGCGGCAGCCCGATCGACCTGCCGGTCAGCGGCGTGATCCCGGGTTGGGTCGAAGCCCTGCAACTGATGCACGTCGGCGAGAAGATCAAGCTGTACATCCCCAGCGAGCTGGCCTACGGCGCGCAGAGCCCGAGCCCGGCGATCCCGGCCAACTCGGTACTGGTCTTCGACATGGAACTGCTCGGCATCAAGGATCCGTCCAAGCCGGACGCGGAGCCCGAGGCCGGTGCCGCAGCGCAGCCCGAAGCCAAGGCGGACGCGAAGAAGTAATTTTTCCGCCGCGATGCATGAAACGCCCCGTCCATGACGGGGCGTTTTCATTTGCGGATTCGGCTGAACCCAGGCGCTGCCGCGAGGGTCTGAAAACAGGTCGAGGGCACGGCCGGTGTTACCCTTATGCACACATTTGTCGCACGTCGACCCGACCTACGGTATTGACCTCGGGTTGTCCGTTGCGCTAGGTCAAACCCTTGATTTTCAATGCTTTTAGAGCATTGTCTAAAAAGTGTCCGATCTGTCGGAAAGCCTGTAGCGACGGGCTTCTCGCCGACGGAAGGGGGGGCTGTTCACAAGGTTATCCACAGTATGCGTGGATAACCCGGAGAGCCTCGGCGGCAAGCGCTTGAGCGAGGTGGAAGGATGGATGCACCACGAGGATTCAGTCGTTACCTGGGGATCGCGGAACGTTTCCTGGCCCGTGGCCGGGTGCCCGCCTTGTTGATTGCGGTAGCACGCAAGCGCTCGCGCCTGAAGCTGGTGAAGAGCGACCTGCGCCTGCTGCAGGAACTGCTGGTGGCCTGGGTTCGCGGCGAATACCGCGGACTCAGCCGCCAGGCGTTGCTCTCGGTGATCGCGGCGCTGGCCTATTTCCTTTCGCCGGTGGATATCGTTCCCGACTTCATCTTCGGTGTCGGCCTGCTCGACGATCTCGCCGTCCTGGCCTGGGTAGTGCGTCGCTGGCAGGCCGAGCTGGATGCCTTCAAGGTCTGGCGTGACGCCCAGGGCGTCGAGACGCAACAGGCGCTGCGAGAGCTGCCGGCTCCCAGGGCGGAGCGCGTTCAGGGTTCCTGAGGCGCTTGCAGGCTGTTTTCCAGTAGGCGCCCGATGCTGCCGTCCCTGACCATCTCATCGAGCACCCGGTCCATACTTTCGACGGGGACCGGCAGTTGTCCGCCATAGATGCAGTGCATCCGATAGCTCTGCAGTACCAGCGGACTGACGCTCAGGCCCAGCTCGGGATGCTGGCGCGTCAGGTAGAGCAGCGGGCGGCGCATGTCCACCGCGGCGTCCAGGCGCGAACGCTTGAGCATCTGCACGCGACTGGCCAGGTCGCGGGTATCTTCGCGGCGAATTTCCCCGGCAGCGAAGGCCTGCATGAGATCGTCCGCGTAGACATAGCCTAGACTTGTACCCAGGGTCTTGCCGCGCAGCTCGGCGAAGTCGCGGATCGCCGGACGGTCGTCGCGCTGCAGCAGGACGTCCTGCTCTTCGAAGAGGGCGGGAGACCAATGGTAGCGTTCGGGTTTGCTATCCCATCCGGGGTTGGAGTTGCAGATCACGTGAATATGTCCGCTGGCCATGAAGCCGTCGATCCTTCGGTTCGGCGTTTCCACGAAACGCAGCGACAATCCCAGCCGCTGCGCGACCCGCTCCCCCAACTGGCGGGTGAAGCCGCCTTGCAGCTGGTGATCGACGATGTCCACGTAGGGCATGCCGTCGGCGGGGCTGAAGCCCCAGCGCAGCTCGCCGGCGAAGGCCTGTCCGACTCCCAGCAGGATGCACAAACCAAGACTTCTCCGGCGCACCCGTGGGCTCCTCCACCAGGCAGACTGTGTGACCAGGGCAGCAGTATAGCCAGTCCGCAGCGGCGCGGTGCCTGATAAGATGGCGGCTTGCAAGGAGACCGACATGAATGTCCAAGTGATCACGCGAGACGGCGAGGCGGAATACGCGGTGTTGCCCTGGGCCGAATACCAGGCGTTGCTGGCCGCCGCCGGTCGCCCGGCCGCCAGTGTCGCGGTGGAGACGACCGCGCCGGCGGTGCCATCCGCGAGCCTGCTGGAGCGCCGCGAGGCGCGCGGCCTGAGCCTGGAACAGGTGGCCCGGGAGGTCGGTATCAGTCCTTCCTACATGGCGATGATCGAACGCGGCGAACGCGAGGCCAGCGAGGCCATCCTGTTCGCCCTGGAGCGTGTGCTGGGCAAAGCGACGGGGGCCTGACCTTGAGTGTGCTGATCAGCCGTAAACACTGGGATAGCCTGCTGCTGGAAATCGAGGATGCGCGTCGCCAGCGTCATCTGCTCACCTACCGGGCGCTGATCGAGCGCCTGCAACTGCCGACTCCGGCGATGACCACCCTCACCGCGGCTCTCGAGCACCTGGCATCGCTGGATGCGCGCTCGGGGCGTCCGTTGCGCAGTTCGCTGGTCATCAGCCAGGGCGCAAGCCGCTTGCCGCGCACCGGTTTCTTCGAGTGCGTGGAGCGCCTCGGGCGTTTTTCCGGTCCGCCGGACGGCCCGGCCGCGGCTGGCTGGCATGCGGCGGAAGTGGTCCGTGTCTTCGAATTCGAGTATCCCGATGAACTCTGAATGGATCTGGCGCCTGCGCGCCCGCCTCGGTTACGGCGTGGCCCGGCAGTTGCTGGGCTGGCCCTGGCTGGTCAAGCAGCCGCGAGCCTGGCAGTGGATGCAAGGGCAGTTCTCGCCCATGGCCAACCTCGGACACCGCGACGCCCAGGCGTTCTACGGTCACCTGCTGCTGTTCCGTGGACAGGGCTTCGGCGCACGCGAGGAGGGCCTGCGCCTGCTGCGCCTGGCTGCCAGCGCGGGCGATGGGAAATCGGCCTACCAGCTCGGCGTGCAGGCGCTCAAGGGCGACAGCCGGCAAGCGCCCGACGCGCTGGCAGCCAGCCGCCACTGGGCACTAGCGGCAGAGGCGGGCCACCCGCTGGCGGCGCGCAAGCTGGCGGAACTCTACCGCGATGGAGGCCCGGGCCTGGCGCCGGACAGCGAGCGCGCCGAGCACTATGCGCAACGGGCGTCCGCGCTCGGTCTCTAGCTGAACGAACGGTTCAGGCGGCCTCGATCAGGTGCAGGCTGTAGCCTGGCACCGCCTTGGCCTGGCGCTTGGCCTCGGAGGCCAGCGTCGCCAGGTGCGCGGCATCCATTCCCTGGCAGGCTTCGGCCGGTAGGTGCACCACGCCGACGGACAATGACAGCAGCGGGTACTCCTCGCGCTGGCCATGGCGGTTGTGCGCAACGAAACAGCCGGCTTCCAGGTGCTCGCGGCTGTAGAAGCGCCGGCATTGGCTCTGGAAGGTTTCCAGCAACCGGTCGATCCGTGTGCGCCAGTCCTCGGGGCCGAGCACCAGCATGAAGTCGTCGCCGCCGATGTGGCCGACGAAGTCGCTGCCCGGGTCGATCCGTTCGCTCAGGCACTGTGCCAGGCACAGCAGGACCTCGTCGCCGCGGGCGTAGCCGTAGAGATCGTTGAAGGGTTTGAAGCTGTCGACGTCGATGTAGCAGATCACCGCCTCGCGCCTTTGTTGCAGCAGGCGTTCGAGGCATTGCTGAATCGGCACGTTGCCGGGAAGCAAGGTGAGCGGATTGGCGTGCCGCGCCTGCTGGAGCTTTTCCTCGGTGATCAGCCTGAGCACGTCGATCACCCGGCCCATGCCCGCATAGTGCCCGCCGCGGGTGACGATGAAATCTTCCTCGATACGCTGGCGTGCGCGGCTGGTCAGCAGGCGGCTGACCTGCTGCAGGGTCTGGCCGAGTTCCACGGCGAGAAAATCGTCGCTCATCAGGCGGCTGATCGGCTTGCGCAGGAACAGGTCGCAGGCGAAGGGCCGGAGCAAGGCGTCGGTGAGCGCGTGGCGATGGACGATGCCGATGGGACGCCCTTCTTCGTCGAGGATCGCCAGGGAGTTCTGGTTGGCCTGGCGGCGGAAGATTTCCACCACTTCCTGGGTCGAGGTGCGAACGTCGACCGCGCGCTGTTCCAGCAGCAGCGCACGCAGGTCGCCGTGCTCGTCGCTGGAAGACTGGCTGGGGGCGTCAGCGCTGGGCAGCATCTGTTGTACGTCGCTCGCCGGGTGTTCCTGCGGGCGGCCGAACAGATAGCCTTGCACCAGGTCGACCCCCATCTCGCTAAGTACCGCGAGTTCCTCGGGCAGTTCGATGCCTTCGGCGATGACCTGGGCGCGAGAGGCCCGCGCCATCTTCAGGATGGAGCCGACGAACTCGCGTTTCACGGTGTCCAGGTGGATGCCGTCGACGAAGTGGCGGTCGATCTTCACGTAGTCCGGACGCAGTTCCGACCACAGGCGCAGGCTGGAGTAGCCAGCGCCGAGGTCGTCGAGGGCGATGGAGAAGCCCATGGCGCGATAGTGGTGCAGCGCGGTGTCGAGCAGGTCGAAGTCGTCGATGGGGGTCTGTTCGGTCAGTTCGATCACCACCCGGTTCGGCGAGATCCCCAGCTGTTGCAGCAATTGCAGGGTGCGGCCGGGCGGATGGCCGGCTTCGAGGAGGGACTCCGGGGAGACGTTGAGGAACAGCATGGCGTCGCCCTGGATGTCGCGGAAGCGGCTGAAGGCGCGTTGTCGGCAGAGTAGTTCCAGTTCGCTCAGCCGTCCGCATTGGCGGGCCACGGCGAACAACGCCAGGGGCGAGTGCAGCGGGCTGTTGGACGGACCGCGGGTCAGCGCTTCGTAGCCGACCAGGCGCCGTTCGGAAAGCGAGAGGATGGGCTGGAACAGGCAGTGCAGGTCGCCGTGGGCCAGGATGCTGTCCAGGGCGCTCAACTGCTCGGTGACGGTCATGGAACGCTCTCGTCGCAATGAAAAAGGGCCGGTTGTGCAACCGGCCCCGTATTTCACGACAGTCCCATGACTGTTTTATGACGCTCCCGCTGAACTCAGTGCTTGGCCACCGCCGAGTTGAGGTTCAGGTAGTCCAGCAGGATGTGCCCGGACTCGGTGAGGTAGGCGTCGTCCTGCGGCTTGGTCTTGTCGTCCTCTTCCGGCAGGGCGTTCTCGTCCTCGCGCTTGAGTTCCTTCAGCGGCTCCTGGCCCTTGGACTTGCGCAGGGCGTTCTCCATGGCCAACTGGCGGTTCTCGATGCTGGTCTGCTGGGCGCGGCGCTTGGCCTCGTTCAGGCTGACGGTCTTCTCCTTCATCAGCTCCTGGGCCAGCGCCAGGCGCTCGCGGGCGTAGACGAAGTCGGCGTTGTTCTCGGTGCGCGCGTCGTGCTGGGCCTTGAGTTGCGCGAGGAACGGCTTGAACGGGTTGGCCTCGTCCTTCACCACCGGGCGGATGGTGTCCCAGGGCATCGAGTCGGGCAGGGCGCTTTCGCCGATTTCCTTGTCGTCGACGATGGACGGGTAGCTGATGTCCGGGATCACGCCCTGGTGCTGGGTGCTCTGACCGGAGACTCGGTAGAACTTCGCCAGGGTCAGCTTCAGTTCGCCGTGGTTGAGCGGCTGGATGGTCTGCACGGTGCCCTTGCCGAAGGTCTGTCCACCGAGGATCAGCGCGCGGTGGTAGTCCTGCATGGCGCCGGCGAAGATCTCCGAGGCGGAGGCCGAGAGACGGTTGACCAGTACCGCCAGCGGGCCGGTATAGAAGGCCTTGCCTTCGTCGTCGTTGAGCACGTCGACGCGGCCGTCGCTGTTGCGCACCAGTACGGTCGGGCCCTGGTCGATGAACAGGCCGGTCAGCTCGGTGGCCTCCTGCAGGGAGCCGCCGCCGTTGTTGCGCAGGTCGAGGACGATGCCGTCGACCTTGTCCTTCTGCAATTCGGCGACCAGCTTCTTCACGTCGCGGGTGGTGCTCTTGTAGTTCGGGTCGCCGGCGCGGTAGGCCTTGAAGTCCAGGTAGAAGGCCGGCAGGTCGATCACGCCGAGCTTGTAGCTGCGGCCTTCGTGGTCGACCTTGATGATGGATTTCTTCGCCGCCTGGTCCTCCAGCTTCACCGCCTCGCGGGTGATGGCGACGATCTTGCTGGTCTGGTCGTTCGGCGCGTTGCTCGCCGGAATCACTTCCAGGCGTACCTGGGAACCTTTCGGCCCGCGGATCAGCTTGACCACTTCATCCAGGCGCCAGCCGACCACGTCGACCATTTCGCCCTTGCCCTGGGCGACGCCGATGATCTTGTCGGAGGTGGCGATCTGCTTGCTCTTCGCCGCCGGGCCGGCCGGCACCAGGCGTACGACCTTGACGTAGTCGTTGTCGCTCTGCAGCACCGCGCCGATGCCTTCCAGCGAGAGGCTCATGTTGATGTCGAAGTTTTCCGCGTTGTCCGGCGACAGGTACTGGGTGTGCGGATCGTAGGACTGGGCGAAGGCGTTGATGTAGGCCTGGAAGATGTCTTCGCTGCGGGTCTGCTTGAGGCGCGACAGCTGGTTCTTGTAGCGCTTGGTGAGCTGTTCCTGGATCGCCTTGTCGTCCTTGCCGGTGATCTTCAGGCGCAGGACCTCGTCCTTCACCTTCTTGCGCCAGAGGTCGTCGAGCTCTGCGGTGTCCTTCGCCCAGGGGGCTTTTTCGCGGTCGATCAGCAGGCTCTCGTCGACGCTGAAGTCGATCTTGTCGACGCCCTTGTCGAGCATCGCCAGGGCGTAGTCGAGCCGACCTTTCAGGCGGTCGAGGTGGCGCTTGTAGATGACGAAGCCGGGATCGAGGTCGCCGCTCTTGAGGAAGTCGTCGAACCTGTTGCGCCAGCGATCGAACTCGGCGATGTCGCCGGCGGTGAAGTACATCCGCGCCGGATCGAGCATCTTCAGGTAGCTGTCGTAGATCTTGGCCGAGCGTTCATCGTTCAGCGGCGGCTTGTTGTAGTGGTGCCGCTTGAGCAGTTCCACCACGTTGAGGCTGGCGATGACCTGCTCGCGGTCCGGCTGCAGGCTGTCCCAGGAATTCTGGGCGCTGCCGACGGAGACGGCGGTCGAGGCGAACAGCGGCAGCGAACTGGCGCCGAGGAGGAGCAACAGGGCGGTACGGGGCAGAAAACGCTTCATGCTGATTCGACTGATCGCGGAGTAATGACGCATATTAGGCCTTATTAGCCGGCGCCGGGTTCCCTTGGCGCAATGCAAAAAGCCCGACTCTGGGTGATCGGGCCGTGACAACCCCACTATGGAGGCAGCGTGAACGCATTGCAAGGTATCGAAGGTCGTGTCGAGTGGTCGGAAATCGCCGCCCCGTCCTGCGGTCAGGGCGAAATCCGCATCCGCGTGGCGGCCGCCGGACTCAACCGCGCCGACCTGTTGCAGAAGGCCGGGCTCTACCCGCCGCCACCCGGCGCCAGCCCGGCGCTGGGGCTCGAGTGTGCGGGTGTGGTCAGCGAGGTGGGCGCGGGCAGCACCTGGCAGGTCGGCGACCGGGTCTGCGCGCTGCTCGCCGGCGGCGGCATGGCCGAGGAAGTGGTGGTGGACGCGCGCCACGTACTGCCGGTCCCGGCAGGGCTGAGCCTGGCGGAGGCGGCGGGGATTCCGGAGGTCTACGCCACGGCCTGGCTGAACCTGTTCCAGTTGGCGGCGTTGCAGCCCGGCGAGAAAGTGCTGCTGCACGCCGGCGCCAGCGGCGTCGGTTCGGCCGGCATCCAATTGTGCAAGGCGTTCGGCAACCCCTGCTGGGTCAGCGTCGGTTCCGCCGAACGCCTGGCCTACTGCGAATCCCTGGGCGCCGCCGGCGGCGTGCTGCGCAAGCAGAGCCTGGAATCGCTGCGCGATTTCGCCCCGTTCGACGTGATCCTCGATCCGGTCGGCGCCCGCTATGCCGGGTTGAACCTGGAGTTGCTGCGGCGCGACGGGCGCTGGGTGATCATCGGCCTGATGGGCGGCCGCGAGGCGCAACTGGACCTGGCTCAACTGCTAGGCAAACGCATCCAGTTGACCGGCTCGACCCTGCGTACCCGTGATGCCGAGTTCAAGGCGCAGTTGATCGCCGAACTGGGGTTGAAGGTCTGGCCATTGTTCTCCGCCGGGAAACTCCGCGCGCAGCTGGAGCGAACCTTCCCGATCGTCGACGCCGAGGCGGCGTTCGAGGCGTTGGCGAGCAACCAGGTGCAGGGCAAGGTCGTGCTGGTGGTGGACCCGTCGCTGGCCTGAAGGGCCGCTTCGGCGAGGCGATGGAAAGCGCGATCCGCTCGCGCTTTCGCAGCGAGCCTGTCAGCGCCAGGCGTTGACCGGCCAGCCCATTTCCTTGGCGTAGGCGAGCAGGGTCGGGTCCGGATTGACCGTGTTCGGATGGCCGACCAGCTTCAGCAGCGGCAGGTCGTTGCGCGAGTCCGAATAGAACCAGGCGTCGGCCAGTTGGCGATCGTCTCCTTCCAGCAGGTCGAGCAGACGCAATACCTTGCCTTCGCGATAGGTGAGGGTGCCGAGGGTGCGGCCGGTGTAGTGTCCGTCGAGCACTTCGAGATCGATGGCGAGGACTTCGTCGACGCCGATCCGCGCCGCGATCGGCTTGACCAGGTGCACCCCGGATGCGGAGACGATCAGCACCCGGTCGTTGGCGCTGCGGTGGCGCGCCAGGCAGGCGCAGGCGTCGCTGTAGATCAGCGGCTCGATGACCTCCTCGACGTAGGCCTCCACTTCCCGCTCGACTTCCTCGACGCTGCGACCGATCAGCGGTTGCAGGGTGTAGTCCATGTACAGGTCCATGGACAGCTTGCCTTCGGCGTACTGCTCCATCAGTTCGGCGTCGCGGCGGACGAAGGATTCGTCGACCCAGCCGAGACTCGCCATGCGCTGGCTCCACAGGCTGGAGCAGTCGCCGTGGATCATGGTCTCGTCCAGGTCGAAGATCACCAGGCTCATCAAGCTACCTCTCGAATACTGTTGCGATCGATGACCAGCGTCAGCTGACTGCCGGCCGGATACAGGCGGTCTGCGCTGCGGTTGAGGACGTCGACGGTGAGCTCCACCCCGGCGGCCTCGACGCGGTAACGGATCACGTTGCCGAGCAGACTGTGCGAGCGTACCAGCGCCGGCACGCCTTCGCTCGGTTCGTTGCCCAGGCGCAGGGATTCCGGGCGGATCGCCACCTGTTGCGCGCAGGGCTGGCCGAGCAGGCGGCTGGCCTGTTCGGCGTCGAGCAGGTTGTAGTTGCCGATGAAGCCGGCGGCGAAGGCGTTTTCCGGCGCGGTGTAGAGGGTCTCCGCGTCGCCGCTCTGGACGATGCGTCCGGCGTTCATCAGGACGATGCGGTCGGACAGGGTCAGCGCTTCCTCCTGGTCATGGGTGACGAACACCGTGGTCAGCCCCAGCTCCTGCTGGATGCGGCGGATCTGTTCGCGCAGGTGCTTGCGGATGCGCGCGTCGAGGGCCGACAGCGGCTCGTCGAGCAGCAGCAGGCGCGGGCGCGTCACCAGCGAGCGGGCCAGCGCCACGCGCTGGCACTGGCCGCCGGAGAGTTGGTGCGGGTAGCGTGCGGCGTACTCGCCCAGTTCCACCAGTTCGATGGCTTCGGCGACCCGCTGCTTCAGTTCCGTCGCAGGCACCTTCTGCATGCGCAGGCCGAAGGCGACGTTCTGTTGCACGGTCATGTTGGGGAACAGCGCGTAGCTCTGGAACACCATGGCGATCCCGCGCTTCTGCGGCGGCAAAGGCACCACATCCTCGCCGTCGATGAGGATGCGCCCGCTGTCGACCTCGGTCAGCCCGGCGATGCAGCGCAGCAGGGTGGACTTGCCGCAGCCGCTGGGGCCGAGCAGGGTGACGAACTCGCCGCGGGCGGCGGCGAAGTCGATATCGCGGAAGATGCTGGTGGCACCGTAGCTCTTGTCGAGCTGTTCGACGCTGACGAACGACATGATCAGGCCTTGTCCTTGTTCAGTCGGTTGGCCGCCCAGGTCAGGACCAGGACGAACACGAAGTAGGAGACCACCACTGCGCTGGTGTAGTGGCCGCTGCTGTTGCGCATGTTGTTGAGGAACACCTGCAGGGTCTCGTAGCGGGTACCGACCAGCAGGTTGGCGAAGACGAATTCGCCGATGAGGAAGGAGAACGACAGCAGCAGGGCCACCATCACGCCCTTGCGCAGGTTCGGCAGCACGACCAGCAGCGCCGCCTTCCAGGTGCTGGCGCCGAGCAGGTGGGCGGCGTCCATCAGGTCGCGCAGGTTGATCGCCTGCAGGTTGTTGGTGATCGCCCGGTACATGAACGGCAGGGCGATGGTGAAGTAGCAGCCGACCAGCACCCAGGGCGTGCCGATCATTTCCAGCGGCCCGCTGGCATAGAGTTGCAGCAGGCCCACCGAGGAGACGATCGGCGGCACCGCGAAGGGCAGCAGGATGAGCACGTTCATTACGCCGTCCAGGCGCGGGAAGTGGTAGTGGATGACGAACATCAGCGGCAGGATCAGCAACACGCTGAACGCCAGGGCGCCGAAGCAGACCAGCAGCGAGCGGGCGAAGGCCAGCAGGAAGCGCTGGTCGCTCCACAGCGTCAGGTACCACTTCAGGGTCAGGCCGTCCGGCAGCAGGGTCGCCGACCACTGGGTGGCCAGCGAGTAGAGCAGGGTCGCCGCCAGCGGCAGGACCAGGATCAGGAACAGCGCGCAGACCACCAGGCGATGGTAGAGCGCGGCAGGACGTCGATCAGCGCGCGACATGGTAGCTCCTGCGCAGCAGCCATTGGTGGACCAGGGTGATCAGGGTCATCAGGCCGACCAGCACCATGGCCAGGGCGCTGGCCATGTTCGGGTCGGGGAACACGTCGCCGGCGACCAGCGCGCCGATGCGGATCGGGATCACGTTGAAGTTGCCGGTGGTCAGCGAGTACACCGTGGCGTAGGCGCCGAGGGCGTTGGCCAGGAGGATGACGAAGGTGCCCAGCAGCGCCGGGGTCAGCACCGGGATGCCGATGTGTCGCCAGTACTGCCAGCCGTTGGCGCCGAGCAGCGCGGCGGACTCGCGCCAGTCCTCGCGCAGGGCGTCGAAGGCCGGGTAGAGCAGCATCACCCCGAGGGGGATCTGGAAATAGGTGTAGAGGATTATCAGGCCGGTCTTCGAGTAGAGATTGAAGTCGTCGATCCAGCCGGCCTGCTTGAGCAACAGGGTCAGCGCGCCGTTGAAGCCGAGCAGGATGATGAAGGCGAACGCCAGCGGTACCCCGGCGAAGTTGCTGGTCATGTTGGAGAAGGCCATGACGAAGTCGCGCAGGCGGCTGTCGACGTGGCGCAGCGAATGGCTGCCGAGCACCGCGATGAGCAGGCCGAGCAGGCTCGACCAGCCGGCGATCTCCAGGCTGTGGCGGATCGCCTGGCGGTAGAAGGGCGAGCCGAACAGCTCGAGGTAGTTGGCCAGGCTCCAGGCGTCGCTGGCCTTCAGGCTGTTCAGCGCGACCCAGGCCAGCGGCGCTATCTGGAAAATCACGAAGAACGCCGCGAAGGGCAGCAGGAACAGCAGCGCCAGCCATTTGCCGGAGAGTCGTTTCATGGGGCGAGCAGCTCCCGGCAGACGGGTTTGTCGTGGGCGGCGCCGAGGATTTCGCAGAGCGTGCCGCAGAGGTCGGTCTGCAGCGGTTGCGCCAGGTCGTCGCGGCTGAAGGCGTCGCCGAAGACGAACAGCGGCACCTCGCGCTCCTCCTCGAGGATGCCGCCGTGGCTGCGGTCCTCGTTCATTCCGTGATCGGCGGTGATCGCCACCTGGTAGCCGGCCGCCAGCCACTGGTGCAGGTATTCCGACAGCAGTGCGTCGGCGCGCCGCGCGGCGTTGCGGTAGGCGGGGCTGGCGAGGCCGTGCCTGTGCCCGGCGTCGTCGATGTTCATCGAGTGGACCAGCATGAAGTTCGGTGCGTGCCGGCGGCGCAGGCTTTCCGCGTCGGCGAACAGGTGCGAGTCCGGATAGTGGTCGCTCCAGTAGAAGTGTCCGCGCTGGATCGGCAGTGCGCTGTCGTCGGTGTGGCGGTCGCGGGCCGGGTCGAACGGCGCGCGGTTGTACAGTTCGCTGACCCAGTGGTAGGCCGCTGCCGCGGTACTCAGGCCGGCCGCGCGGGCGTAGTGGAACAGGCTCTGTTCCTGGCTCAGGCGGACCACGTCGTTGTGCAGGATGCCGCTATCGATCGGCGGCACTCCGGTGAGGATGCATTCGTAGAGCGGCCGGGACAGCGAAGGCAACTCGCATTCCAGGCGGTACGACTGGCCGCGGCCGGCGCCGCAGAGGGCCTGGAGATGCCCCATGCAGTCGCGGGCGACGCTGTGGTTGAGGCCGTCCAGCAGGACGAGGATGACGTCGTGGCGCATTCGGGGTATCCGTCGATGCGGGGCGGCCGCCGGGGAGGGCGGCCGCGCTCCGCGTCACTGCATGTTGATGATCACCGCTTCCTGCCACTGCCGCGGCAGGCGCTTGGAGGTTTCCTCCCAGGCCTTGGCGTCCTTGATCGGCTGGGCCTTGGCGTACTGCTCGTTGGGTAGCAGTTGGGCCTTCACGTCGTCCGGCAGGGTCAGGCTCTCGGCGCGGATCGGTCGCGCGTTGCCCTTGGCCAGGTTGATCTGTCCGGCGTCGCTGAAGATGTACTCGCGGGCGAGCTTGGCGGCGTTCGGGTGCTTGGCGTACTTGTTGATGATGGTGGTGTAGCCGGAGATCACCGAGCCGTCCGAGGGGATCAGCACCTCGAAGCGCTCCGGGTCGATCTGCTGGCGGTAGCTGAGGCCGTTGAAGTCCCAGACGATGCCGACTTCGACCTCGCCCTTTTCCAGGGTGGCGATCACCGGGTTGGTCAGCGACAGGCGGCCCTGCTTGGCGATCTTGCCGAAGAACTCCAGGCCCGGCTTGATGTTCTTCTCGTCGCCGCCGTTGGCGATGGCCGCGGCGAGCACCCCATTGACCGCCTGGGCGGCAGCGCTGACGTCGCCGATGGTGACCTTGTACTTGCCCTGCAGCAGGTCGGCCCAGCTGTGCGGTACGTCCTTCACCAGTTGTTTGTTGACGATGAAGGCGATGGTCCCGGTGTAGGCGAGTGCCCAGTGGCCGTCCTGGTCCTTGGCCCAGGCCGGGATCTGTTCCCAGGTGCTCGGCTTGTACGGCTGGCTGACGCCCTGCTGCACGGCGATGGGGCCGAAGGCGGCGCCGACGTCGCCGATGTCGGCGCTGGCGTTGTCCTTCTCGGCCTTGAACTTGGCCAGCTCCTGGGCCGAACTCATGTCGGTATCCATGTGCTTGAGCCCATACTTGCTCTCAAGGTCCTTCCAGGTGTCCTTCCAGTTCGCCCAGCTGTCGGGCATGCCGACGCTGTTGACCTGGCCTTCCTTGCGCGCGGCCTGTTCCAGCGCCTGCAGGTCCGCTTCGGCGGCCAACGCCAGGCCGCTGCCGAGGGCGATGGCGGTTCCCAGCAATGAAGCAAGCATGCGTTTCATTCGGTGCTCCTTCGTTCGAGAGGTTCGGTCGGGCAGCCTCGGGAGTTCTCGACGCTCCTTCGGGCGGGACTGCCGCGGGTGTGGTCTAGATCAGCAAGACCCAGGCCAATCTAGAGCCGCTGGATGACGGTTTCATGTCAGCTAGCCGCGCCTGGCATCGCCGCGGCTTGCATCCGCAGAAGCGTAGACCATGCTTAAGCCCTCGATTCCATGGGCGCCGGGCGCCTCCGGGAAGACCGTTGTCTTGTAGCTGTCACGTCCCGGTCATCTGGGTTTCCTAGCATCGGACGAGCCGGAGGCACAGGGCGGGCCGGCGGAAATGCCCCTTGTTGGGGCTGGACTAGACCAATAAGGAAGCTGTCGATGCGTGACGAAGCGCTACCCACCGTAACGGCGATCTGCCGGGCGCTCAGCGAGCAGATCGGCCATGGTCTGCTGCCGGCGGGTGGCAAGCTGCCGGCCGAGCGCAAGCTCAGCGAGCTGTTCGCGACGACCCGGATCACCCTGCGCGAGGCGCTGATCCAACTGGAGTCGCAGGGCCTGATCTACCGCGAGGAGCGCCGCGGCTGGTTCGTCTCCCCCGAGCGGCTGGCCTACAACCCGCTGGTCCGCAGTCACTTCCATGCGATGGTCAGCGAACAGGGCCGGGTGCCGGCGACCGAGGTTCTGTCGGCCCGGCAGATGCCGGCGAGCGCGGCGGTCTGCGAGCTGCTGGAGCTGCCGGCGCTGTCCAGCGTCTACCAGATCCGCCGGGCGCGGCGGGTGGACGGGCGGCTGGTGCTGTATGTCGAGCACTACCTGAACGCGCAGTACTTCCCCGGGATCCTCGGCCACGACCTGACCCGCTCGCTGACCGAACTCTATGCCAGCGAGTACGGCATCCACTATGGGCGGGTGCGTTTCGACATGGTGCCCACCGCACTGCATGCCGAGGCTGCGGCGCCGCTGAAGGTGGCGGTGGGCAGCCCGGCCCTGCGCATCAGCCGGATCAACCGCGACCAGCGTGGTCGGCTGATCGACTGCGACCTGGAGTTCTGGCGCCACGACGCCATCCATATCAGCGTCGAGGTACCGCAGTAACGCCACGCGTCGACGACCTGCGGCACCTTCTGCGAGGATGGGGCTCCGGGAAAAGGAGCCCTCGCATGTTCATACTGCCGATTTCGTCCGACCTGCACCTGGAGCTGCTCGACCAGCCGCGCGCGGAGGAACTGTTCCGCCTGGTACGTGCCAACAGCGAGCACCTGGCGCCCTGGATGCCGTGGGTGCCGCTGACGCAGAGCGTGGACGATACCCGCCGTTTCATTGGCGAAGGCCAGCGGTTGTGGGCGGAGCGCAGGAGCTGCCGCTGCGGGATCGTAGAATCCGGATGCCTGGTCGGCGTCATCGACCTGCACGACTTCACCGAGGACAGTCGCAGCGCCAGCATCGGCTACTGGCTGGCGGCGTCCGCGCAAGGGCGCGGGCTGCTGGCCAGGGCGTTGGGGAAGACGATCGAGCTGGGTTTCCTTGGCTACGACCGGCAGCGCCTGGTGATCCGCTGTTCCACCGAGAACCTGCGCAGCCAGCGCGCCGCCGAGCGCCAGGGCTTCCGGCGCGACGGAGTGATCCGGGCCAACGAGATCATCGCCGGGCGTGCCCACGACCATGCGATCTACACGCTGTTGCGCAGCGAATGGCACGCTGCGCACGCCTGAGTGGCCCCGGGCGAATGCCCGGGGCGTGAGCGCGCCTGGCGCTCAGGGCAGCTCGCTGCTGGCGTAGAAGGCGCCGAGCACCTTGACCAGGTGCGCCAGGTCATGGCTACCGGCCAGCTCGCGAATCGAGTGCATGGCGAAGGTCGGCAGGCCTATGTCGACGGTGCGCACGCCGACCTGGCTGGCGGTGATCGGGCCGATGGTCGAGCCGCATCCCATGTCGCTGCGGGTCACGAAGCTCTGCACCGGCACTTCGCTGTCCTGGCAGAGGTGGCGGAAGAAGCCGGCGGTTTCGCTGTTGGTGGCATAGCGCTGGTTGCTGTTGATCTTGATCACCGGACCGCCGTTCAGCGCCGGGCCATGGTTGGCGTCGTGCTTGTCGGCGTAGTTCGGGTGTACGCCATGGGCGTTGTCGGCCGAGACCAGCAGCGAGCGCTGGATCGCCCGGCTGAAGGCGTCGCCTTCCGGCAGCAGGCGGCGCAGTACCTGTTCGAGGAACGGACCGTCGGCGCCGCAATGCGAACAGGAACCGACTTCCTCGTGGTCGGTGCAGACCAGGATGCAGTTCTCGTCGCCTTCGGCGTTGAGCAGGGCTTCCAGGCCGGCGTGGCAGGACAGCAGGTTGTCCAGGCGCGCCCCGGCGATGAACTCGTCGTTGAGACCTACCACCGCGGCGGACTGGGTGTCGTAGAACGACAGCTCGTAGTCCAGTACCACGTCGGCGGTGATGCCGTGCTCGCGCAGCAGCTGTTCGTCGAGCAGCAGGCGGAAGTCGGCGGCCTCGCCCGGCGCCAGTTGGGCGATGATCGGCGGCAGTTCGTTCTGCGCGTTGATCGGCCAACCCTCGTTGGCGGCGCGGTTGAGATGGATGGCCAGGTTGGGGATTACCGCGATGGCCTTGCGGAAGTCGACCAGGCGGCTTTCCAGCTTGCCATTGGCGCGGAAGGTGACGCGCCCGGCCAGCGACAGGTCGCGGTCGAACCAGGGGGCGAAGAGGGCGCCGCCATAGACTTCGACGCCGAGCTGGAGGAAGCCGTTGCGAGCGATCTCCGGGTTCGGCTTGACCCGCAGGCAGGGGCTGTCGGTGTGCGCGCCGACCAGGCGGAAGCCGCTTTCCAGGGGCGAGCGACGGCCCAGGCGGATGGCGATCAGCGACGAGTCGTTACGGGTCACGTAGTAGCGGCCGCCGGTTTCGGTGTGCCAGGCGTCGCGCTCGTCGAGGCGGCGGTAGCCGGCGGCTTCCAGGCGGCGGGCGAGGCTGGCGGTGGCATGGAAAGGCGTGGGCGAGGCCTTGAGGAAATCGATCAGGCCCTGGTTGAGTTCTGCGCGCATAGTGGCTCCGGACGGCAATCCATGCAGTCTATCGTATTGTCCGACGGGGTTCAGGTCGTTGGCGGCGGGGCCGGCCAGAAAAAGCGGAAGCTGGTCGTTGTATGGCAAGACGGGGTACCGGAAATCGGCGGGCGGCGTCCCGGCGGGCCGGGACGCGGCGGGGAAGGCTCAGAACGGCGCCGGCGACTCGAAGCGCAGGCGTTCGCCGCTCTGCGGATGGGTCAGGCACAGCAGGCTGGCGTGCAGGCACAGGCGTTCGTGGGCGGCGAGGGCTTCGGGGTTGGCGTAGAGGCGGTCGCCGAGCAGCGGATGGCCGATGGAGAGCATGTGCACGCGCAACTGGTGCGAACGGCCGGTGATCGGCGTCAGCTCGACCCTGCTCCAGCGTTCATGACGCTCGATCACACGCCAGAAGGTCAGGGCGTGGCGGCCGTGCTCGAAGTCCACCACGTGACGCGGCTTGGTCGGCGGGTCGTAGCGCAGCGGCAGCTCGATGCGCCCGCTGTCCAGTTCCGGCAGGCCCCAGCAAAGGGCGGTATAGGCTTTCTCGGTCTCGCGGTCGTGGAACTGGCGGGACAGCTCGCGGTGGCTGTCGGCGTCGCGGGCGAGCACCATCAGGCCGGAGGTTTCCCAGTCCAGGCGGTGGACGATGCGGGCCTCGGGATAGCCGTTTTCCTGCAGGCGGGTGACCAGGCAGTCCTTGTTGTCATCGGCGCGGCCGGGCACCGACAGCAGCAGGGTGGGCTTGTCGACCACCAGCAGGGCGTCATCCTGGTGAACGATTCGGATCTGGGACAGCGGCATAGCGAACGGGCTCATCGCCGGGAGGCGGCAGGGAGCCTGGCGGGCAGGCTCGGTGAAACGACTGCGGCGGCCAATGGCCGCCGCAGTATGGACCCTGGGCGAATCAACGATCCGGCAGGGTGATGTTGAGTTCCAGGATCGAGCAGTTGCCCTGGTTCTCCAGTTCCACCTGGATCTGCTCCTGGTCGATCGGTACGTACTTGCGGATCACTTCCAGCAGGTCTTTCTGCAACTGGGGCAGATAATCCGGCTGTGCGCGCTGGCCACGTTCGTGGGCAACGATGATCTGCAGTCGTTCTTTCGCGATGGAAGCGCTGTTCTGCGATTTCCGACTGCGAAAGAAGTCTAAAAGGCTCATTCACGTCCTCCGAACAGTCTTTGCAGGAATCCTTTCTTCTGCACATCGAGGAATCGATGCGGTATTTCCTTGCCGAGCAGGCGGTCGACCGCATCGCTGTACGCCTGGCCGGCGTCGCTCTGCTCGTCGAGGATCACCGGCACGCCCTGGTTCGACGCCTTGAGCACGGCCTGGGATTCCGGGATCACCCCGAGCAGGCGGATGGCGAGGATCTCCTCGACATCGTCGACGCCGAGCATCTCGCCCTTGGTGACGCGCTCCGGGTTGTAGCGGGTCAGCAGCAGGTGTTCCTTGATCGGCTCCTCGCCTTTCTCGGCGCGCTGCGACTTGCTTGCCAGCAGGCCGAGCATGCGGTCGGAGTCGCGTACCGAGGAAACCTCGGGGTTGGTCACGACGATCGCTTCGTCGGCGAAGTACATGGCCAGGTGGGCGCCTTTCTCGATGCCCGCCGGGGAGTCGCAGATGATGTATTCGAAATCCTTGCGCAGTTCGGCCATGACTTTCTCGACGCCTTCCTTGGTCAGGGCGTCCTTGTCGCGGGTCTGGCTGGCGGCCAGGACATGCAGGTTTTCGAGGCGCTTGTCCTTGATCAGGGCCTGGGTGAGGGTGGCCTCGCCGTTGACGACGTTGACGAAGTCGTACACCACGCGGCGTTCGCAGCCCATGATAAGGTCGAGGTTACGCAGGCCGACGTCGAAGTCGACGATGACGGTCTTGAAACCGCGCAAGGCCAGGCCGGTGCCGATAGCTGCGCTGGTGGTGGTTTTACCGACGCCACCCTTACCGGAAGTGACTACGAGAATTTTGGCCAAGGTGATTCACCCCAATGAAAAACGTAAGAATTCTGGTCCCTGAAAGTGGCGGCAGTATCCGTTAAAGGCGGGTGATGTTCAACACGTCACCCGACAGGCTGACGTGCACTGCCTTGCCCCACTGCGGGCTGCGTCGCAGGTCCTCCGCGACCTTGTAGTTACCGGCGATGGAGACCAGTTCGGCGGCCAGCTGCTGGCAGAAGATTCGCGCCGTGGCGTCGCCTTTCACGCCGGCCAGTGCGCGTCCGCGCATCGGGCCGTACACATGGATGTTTCCGTCGGCGAGAAGTTCCGCGCCGGGACTGACCGCGGCCAGCACGATCAGGTCGCCGCCGGCGGCGTAGATCTGCATGCCGCCGCGCACCGGGGTCTTCACCACCTTGGTCGGGCGGCTGACGGGCTCGGCGGGCTTCTCTTCCGCCTTGGCCGGCTCGGGCCTGGCTTCACCGGCGCTCGGGCTGGGCTCTTCGGCAGGCTTGCGCGGGGCGCTGTCCTTGATGTCCAGCGGTCGTTCGCGGGCGCCCGAGGGCGGCAGCACCGGCAGGTCCAGGGCCTGGGCGGCGGCGATGTCCTCCTCGCGCCCGGCGCGTATCGCCAGGGTGCGCAGGCCGTGGCGGCGACAGACCTCGAGGAGCGCCGGCAGGTCGAGGCGGCCTTCGCCTTCGGGCAGCTTGTCGAGGGCCATGACCAGGGGGGTGTCGCGGAAGAAGTTGGGCGCTTGCGCCACTTTGTCGGCGAGTTGCCGTTCGAGCCTCGCCAGGTCGTTGTGCGCCAGTTCGAGGATGGTCACCGCGAGCATGCTGCCCTTGAGCTGGAATACGGGGTCTTGATCGAGGAGGTCGGCTTGGCTCATGGGGCTTGTCGGTCGTTGAATTGCAGGGACTTATAACGAGAACGCCGGATGCCCGCAAGCGTGGCAGATAGCCGGGGCGGCGTCGATCGGCAACGCGGCGTCCCGCCGGGACGGCGGGCAGGGTAGAATGGCGGGCTTTGATCGTCGTCGGAACCGTCCATGGATCGCCCCCGTTTCTCCAGCGCTTTCCTCCATCCCCGCTACTGGCCGCTCTGGTTCGGCCTGGGACTGCTCTGGCTGGTGGTGCAGTTGCCGTATCCCGTCCTGCTGATGCTCGGCCGTGGCCTGGGGGCGCTGATGTACCGCTTGGTCGGCTCGCGCCGCGAGATTGCCGCGCGCAACCTCGAACTGTGCTTTCCGGAAAAGTCGCCCGCCGAACGCGAGCGTCTGCTGAAGGAGAACTTCGCCTCCAGCGGCATCGCCTTCTTCGAGATGGCCATGAGCTGGTGGTGGCCGAAGGCGCGCCTGGCCCGTCTTGCCCATATAGAAGGCCTGGAGCATCTGCGCGAGGCCCAGGCGCAGGGCGAGGGGGTGATCCTCATGGCCCTGCATTTCACCACCCTGGAGATCGGCGCGGCGCTGCTCGGCCAGGTGCACACCATCGACGGCATGTACCGTGAGCACGACAATCCGGTGTTCGACTATGTCCAGCGCCGTGGCCGCGAGCGGCACAACCTCGATGCCACCGCCATCGAGCGCGAGGACGTGCGCTCGATGCTCAAGGTGCTGCGTGGCGGCCGCGCCATCTGGTACGCACCGGACCAGGACTACGGCGCCAAGCAGAGCCTGTTCGTGCCGCTGTTCGGCATCCCGGCGGCCACCGTCACCGCCACCACCAAGTTCGCCCGCCTGGGCCGGGCGCGGGTGTTGCCGTTCACCCAGAGCCGCCTGACCGATGGCAGCGGTTATCGCCTGACCATCCACCCGCCGCTGGAGGACTTCCCCGGCGAGAGCGAGGAAGCCGATTGCCTGCGGATCAACCAGTGGGTCGAGCGCTGCGTGCGCCAGCAGCCCGAGCAGTACCTGTGGGCGCACCGGCGTTTCAAGACCCGCCCGCCAGGCGAAGCCAAGCTCTATCCGAAACGGCGCAAGCGCTGAGGACGGGCATTCCGGACGCGCGCGGGGTCTGGCTATACTCGCCGCAGTTCATGACGGAAGCCCCGCTGTGTCCGATCCCCTTGCCCCACGTCCGCCGCTCACCGGCCTGATCCTTTCCGGGGGCGGCGCCCGCGCGGCCTACCAGGTCGGGGTCCTGGCCGCCATCGCCGACCTGCTGCCGGACAGTGCCGGTAATCCTTTCCCGGTCATCGTCGGTACTTCCGCCGGCGCCATCAACGCCGTTGGCCTGGCTTGCGGCGCCCTGCAATTCCGCCAGGCGATCCAGCGCCTGACCGCGGTCTGGCAGGGATTCCGCACCGAACATGTCTATCGCAGCGACTGGCCGGGCGTGACCCGCCAGGCCTCGCGCTTCCTCGGCCATAGCCTGCTCGGCCTGGGGCGGCGGGTGCCGGTGGCGTTGCTGGACAACCGGCCGTTGCATGAGCTGCTGGCACGTGAGCTGGATTTTTCCGGGATTCATGCGGCGGTGCGCCAGCGCCAGTTGCGCGCGGTGGCGGTGACCGCGTTCGGCTACGAGTCGGGGCAGGCGGTGACCTTCTACCAGGGGCGCGCGACCATCGATCCCTGGGTACGCCATCGGCGCCTGGGCATTCCCACCCGCCTGGAGCTTCGGCACCTGCTGGCCAGCGCGGCGATCCCGCTGCTGTTCCCGCCGGTGCGGATCAACCGCGAATACTTCGGCGACGGCGCGGTGCGTTCCCAGGCGCCCATCAGCCCGGCGTTGCACCTGGGCGCCACGCGGGTGCTGGTGATCGGCGTCAGCGGCAACCCGGCCACCGGTGGCGACAGTGCCATGACCGGCCTGCCGCCGTCCGACCGACCGCCGAGCCTGGCGCAGATCGGCGCCCACCTGTTGAACAGCACCTTCATCGACAGCCTGGAAGGCGACATCGAGCAGTTGCAGCGGATGAACCAGATCGGCCAGTTGGTGGCGCCGGAGGTGCGCCGCCAGGCGGGTGGGCTGGAGCCGGTGGAGGTATTGCTGGTGTCGCCGAGCCGGCCGCTGGACGAGATCGCCGCGCGGCACTACCGGGAGCTGTCGCGGGTGCTGCGGCTTTTCCTGCGCGGTCCCGGAGCGACCCGCGCCAGCGGGGCGGGGGTATTGAGCTACCTGTTGTTCGAGCGCGGCTATTGCAGCGAACTGATCGAACTGGGCTACCACGATGCGATGGGCAAGCGGGCGGAACTGGAGCGCTTCCTGCGGATCGAGCGGTAAACCTTATTCAGGACGGGACAGGCGGAAGGAAAAAACCGCCCCGAAGGGCGGCTCGCGCACGGCTCAGACGGCCAGGACACCGTCGCGATAGTCGCGTAGCGCCTGCTCGATTTCCTCGCGGCTGTTCATCACGAACGGACCGTACTGGACGATCGGCTCGCGCAACGGCTTGCCGGCGAGCACCAGTACCCGGGCGCCGGCTTCGCTGCGCAGGCTCAGTTCCCCTTCTTCGGACAGCCGAGCCAGGCGATTGGTGGCGATTTCCACCGGGCGTTCGCCTTCCACCGTCAGGCTGCCTTCGTAGACGTACAGCAGAACGCGATGGCCGTCCGGCAGGCGCGGGGCGATGCGGCCGCCGGCAGGCAGTTGCAGGTCGTAGTAGTGCGGCTCGGTGTCCGGCCTTTCCACGGCGCCGATCTGCTGCGCCTGGCCGTCGTCGAAGCGACCGGCGATCACCGTGACCTTCACGCCTCCGGCGGTTTCCAGGCGCGGCACGTCTTCCGGCTCGATATCGTGATAGCCGGCCGGGGCCAGCTTGTTCTTCGCCGGCAGGTTGACCCACAGCTGGAAGCCACGCATCGCGCCTTCCACCTGTTCCGGCATCTCGCTGTGGATGATGCCGTGGGCGGCGGTCATCCACTGTACGCCGCCGGGCTTGAGCAGGCCGCGATTGCCGAGGTGGTCTTCGTGGCGCATACGCCCTTCGAGCATGTAGGTCACGGTCTCGAAGCCGCGGTGCGGGTGCGAAGGGAAACCGGCGACATAGTCATCCGGGTTCTGGGTATCGAACTGGTCGAGCATCAGGAACGGGTCGAAGCGTTCCGGGGAAGGGCCGCCGATCACGCGGGTCAGGCGGACGCCGGCGCCATCGGAGGCGGGGTGGCCGGTATGCAGTTCGAGGACATCACGGTAGCGGGTCATGGGAACCTCCTGGTTCGTGTATGGCTCGATGATAGTCCTCTGTGCTCGATATATGGATGCGAGTTTTGTGTGATTCCTATCGAGTTATTGGATTGTTTTGAGAAAAAGAAACCGCCGCACCAGGGCGGCGGTTCTTCGTCTCACTCGGCGATCTGCAGCTTGCGCGCCTCGGTATAGATGTAGCGCAGTTTCTCGTACTCGAACGGCGAATTCATCTGGCCGTAGCGGAAGCTGGTGTTGTAGCGCTTGTCCACCACGCGCAGGGCGGTGATCTCCGGGTGGTCGCCGCTGGCCTGGGGAACGTTGAGGTAGTTCACCTGGTATTCGCCGACGTAGTCCACCACCAGTCCGCCGGTGTCGCGCAGGTTGGACGGGCCGAGGATCGGCAGCACCAGGTAGGGGCCGCTGCCCACGCCGTAGAAGCCGAGGGTCTGGCCGAAATCCTCGCTGCGCTTGTGCAGGCCCATCCTGGTCGCAGGGTCCCACAGGCCGAGCACACCGAAGGTGGTGTTGAACAGCAGCCGCGCGGTGGTTTCCATCGCCGCCTTGCCCTTCAATTGGGCGAGGTTGTTCAGCAGATTGGGCACGTCGCCGAGGTTGTCGAAGAAATTGCTCACGCCGCTGCGGACGAAGTGCGGGGTGACGTATTCGTAGCCTCGTACCACGGGCAGGAACACCCACTCGTCGAAGCGATAGTTGAAGTGGTAGACCCGGCGGTTCCAGGATTCCCAGGGATCGTACATGTTCAGTGCGTCGAGGGTGGCGCGCTCGAATTCGCGTTGATCCAGGCCGGGATTGAACTTGAGTTGGTCCAGTGGACGGCTGAAACCGTCGCCGTCGAGCTGGCGTGGCGGCAGTTCGGCCGGCGCGGCGGCCTCGTCGGCCTGGGCGCTGGCGGCAGCGCTCAGCAGAAGGGCGAACATCCAGTGTGCGGTTCGGCTCATCGATCAGTTTCCTGCCTGCTGGGTGAGGGCCGCGCTGGCGACCTGGGTCTGTCCGGCAGCGGGCGTGGCGAAGAAGTCCAGCATGTCCTGCGCGTTGACCTTGTAGTTGAGGTTGCCGCAGTGACCGCCATAGGGATAGACGGTCAGGCGTTCGCCGAAGGTTCGGCGGAGGAAGCCGAGGTCGCCCGGGCCGAGGATGACGTCGTCGGCGTTGTGCATCACGGCGATCTTCGGGCTGTCGTGCAGATAGTCCTGCAGCTTGTAGAGGCTGACCTGGTTGACCAGTTGGGTCAGGCTGCCGCCGTCGTAACGGGCTCGCCACATCGGGATCAGTTGCTCGGTCATGTAGCACTCGAAGTCGCACTGTAGCGCGCGCTTGAAGAAGGGCTCCAGGCTGGTGCCTTCGTTGATCGGGTAGTTCGGCGGGGTGATCAGGCCGCGACGGTTGACCAGGTCCGAGGTGAAGGCGATGTCGGCGGCGGAGAAGCGGAACGAGGTGCCGATCAGCATGGCCATTTCTTCGTTGCTCAGGCGTTGCTTCGACTGCTGGAAGTCGTAGAGCATGGCGTCGTTGATGTCGACGTAGCCTTTCTGCCGGAAGTAGCGGGTCAGCTTGCTCAGCACCACCTCGTAGAAGGTGCGCGAGTCAGTGATGCCCTTGACCTGGGTTTCCACCAGTTTGTCGAGGTTGCTCACCGAGGTGTAGAGGTTCACCGGTGGGTTGAGCAGCAGCACTTTCTTGAAGTTGAAGCTCCGGCGGCTTTCGTCGAGGTGGCTGACGAACGCGGCGTTCAGCGCCCCCAGGCTATAGCCGGTGAGGTAATAGTCGGTCACCGGCAGGTCGCGCTGCTGCGCGCGCACCGCCTGCATCACCCGGTACAGGTCATCGGCGTCGTCGCTGGAAAAGCCCGGTGTGGCGAAGCGCGAGGCGCTGGCCATGAAGTCCCAACTGGTCGGCGAGGACAACTGCACCACGTGGTAGCCGGCCTGGTAGAAGAGCTTCTTCAGGTATTCCGGGAAGCTGCTGGCGTAGTGGGCGCCAGTCCCGGCAATGATGAAGATCAGCGGCGCCGCATGATCCTGGCGGGCCAGGCGGTAGCGCAGCTTCTTCACCGGCCAGAAGTTGTCCGGCAGGGCGAACTCGCGCTCCGGGCGCAATTTCAGGCTGTAGTCCTTCTGGTCGATGTCCTCGCTGTGCGGAAGCTCGGGACGCAGTTCCGGCGGCGTGGTGGCGATGGTCGCCTCGAACGGGTTGGTCAGTGGATAGCCGTAGCTCGCGGCGTCCACGTCCCGGGCCTGCGCCAGATTGGCACAACCGAGGGCGAGGCCGCCGAGCAGGGCAGCGAAACGGAGGAAGTGGGGCATCGGGGGAATCCCTTCGAGGGAAAAGTACTGAGTGAATATACTGCCGCTATGACAACTGCAAGCCTCAGTAGTGCAGTGGGTTATTGCAGCCAGCGTTCCAATCGGTCTTTCCCGCCTCTTGCCGTGCCTCGCGAATATCCCTTCAGGCGTGGCGGTGCAGCCAGCCATGGGCGCTGGCCGGGCGCGGCGCGCCGTCTTTCTCGAAGCGTTTCCAGATCTTCTCGTGGAAGTAGAAACCGACCGAGTTGCACAGCGGCTCGACCGCCGCCACCAGCCCGCCGACCGCTATGCTGCCGGTCAGCGCATAGGCCACGCTGAAGGCGATGATGAAGTGCATGACGGTGAAGGTCAGGGTCTTGAGCATGGCTGCTCTCCTTTGATCGAGAATCATTCCTCTTTGGCGAAAGCCTATCCAGGCGCTCGGCCAAGCGGAAATCGGCCTGTCCAATCGAGTGCATAGAGCGCTTCGATCGCACTGTCTCGGAGCACATCCGCAGCGTGCCGCAGCGCAGTTCGAGGCATGTCGTTATCGGGTGCGATGGGTGTCGTTCTCAGAGCAGTCCGCCGTCCGGGCGCGCCGATGATGGACGGCGGCACCGCAGAGTGCCGCGACCGCCGGGGAGCGTCCCCGTCGGCATAGAACAAGGGGTACGTCTGATGCGAATGATGCGACGACTGTTGTGCTGGAGTGCGGGCCTGGCAATGTCGGCGGCTGTGGGGATGGCGGCCGCGGCGGACAAGCCGGTGATCACCATCGGTTACGTGGACGGCTGGTCGGACAGCGTGGCGACCACCCATGTGGCCGCCGAGGTGATCCGCGAGAAGCTCGGCTACGAGGTGAAGCTGATGCCGGTGGCGGCGGGGATCATGTGGCAGGGCGTGGCGCGCGGCAAGCTCGATGCCATGCTCTCGGCCTGGCTGCCGGGCACCCACGGCGCCTACTACGAGAAGATGAAGGATAAGGTGGTCAACCTTGCCATCAACTACCCGGATGCACGCATCGGCCTGATCGTCCCCGAATACGTGAGCGCCAACAGCATCGCCGACCTCCAGGCGCAGAAGGACGCTTTCGGCGGGCGCGTGGTGGGCATCGATGCCGGCGCCGGGGTGATGATCAAGACCGACGAGGCGATCAAGCAATATGGCCTCGACTACAAGCTGGTGGCCAGTTCCGGCAGCGGCATGATCGCCGAGCTGACCCGTGCCGAGAACGAGAAGAAGCCGGTGGTGGTGACCGGCTGGATTCCGCACTGGATGTTCGCCAAGTGGAAGCTGAAGTTCCTCGACGATCCGAAGAAGGTCTATGGCGATACCGAGCATGTCGACACCGTCGCCAACCCGGCGCTGGAGGCCAAGGCCAAGCCGGTCTGGGAGTTCCTGAAGAAGTTCGGCTGGAGGGATGGCAACGAGGTCGGCCAGGTGATGCTGGCGATCCAGGAGGGCGCCAAACCCGAGGATGCGGCGAAGCAGTGGGTGGCGGCCAACCCGGGACGGGTCAAGGACTGGGTGCAGTAGCACGGCTGGTTCGATCGGGGAACGCCGTGCCCGGGCAACCGGGCACGGCGTTTTTCCTTGCCGAAGGCTGGCTCCGGAATCTGCCGGAAGGCCCGGGAATACCGGTCTAGAGCGGCTGGCGAAACGCTACGACTAAAGTCGTCTGGAGCGCTTGCACCAGCGTCCTACAGTGGATATCGACGACATTCCGCGTCACCCCGCTGTGAGGATAAAAACAATGAACGACAGCATCTACCAGCGGATTGATACCAATCCGCGCTTCAAGGAGTTGGTGGCCAAGCGAGAGCGTTTCGCCTGGATACTTTCTTCGATCATGCTTGGCCTCTACGTGATATTCATCCTGCTGATCGCTTTCCAGCCGCAGCTGCTGGGCGCGCGTATCAGTCCCGATTCGTCCGTGACCTGGGGCATCCCGATGGGTGTCGGACTGATCCTTGCCGCGTTCATCCTGACCGGCCTGTACGTGCGTCGCGCCAACGGCGAGTTCGACAGCCTGAACCAGGAAATCCTCAAGGAGGCGCAGCAATGATCGCTCGTCTCCTTGCCGCGCTCGGCCTTGCGGCCTTCGCTCCGGCCCTCTGGGCCGACGCGCTGACCGGCGACGTGCAGCGCCAGCCGCTGAACGTCTCGGCCATCGTCATGTTCGTCGCCTTCGTCGGCGCGACCCTCTGCATCACCTACTGGGCATCCAAGCGCAACCGCTCGGCGGCCGACTACTATGCCGCAGGCGGCCGCATCACCGGCTTCCAGAATGGCCTGGCGATCGCCGGCGACTACATGTCGGCGGCATCCTTCCTGGGTATTTCGGCGCTGGTCTTCACTTCCGGCTACGACGGCCTGATCTACTCGATCGGCTTCCTGGTCGGCTGGCCGATCATCCTCTTCCTCATCGCCGAGCGCCTGCGCAACCTGGGCAAGTACACCTTCGCCGACGTCGCCTCCTACCGCCTCAAGCAGAAGCAGATCCGCACCCTGTCGGCCTGCGGCTCGCTGGTGGTGGTGGCGTTCTACCTGATCGCGCAGATGGTCGGCGCCGGCAAGCTGATCGAGCTGCTGTTCGGCCTCAACTACCATGTCGCGGTGGTCCTGGTGGGCATCCTGATGGTGCTCTACGTGCTGTTCGGCGGCATGCTGGCGACCACCTGGGTGCAGATCATCAAGGCCGTGCTGTTGCTTTCCGGCGCCTCGTTCATGGCGATCATGGTGCTCAAGCACGTCAACTTCGACGTCAGCACGCTGTTCTCCGAAGCCATCAAGGTGCATCCGAAGGGCGAGGCGATCATGAGTCCGGGCGGCCTGGTCAAGGATCCGATCTCGGCATTCTCCCTGGGCTTCGCGCTGATGTTCGGCACCGCCGGGCTGCCGCACATCCTGATGCGCTTCTTCACCGTCAGCGACGCCAAGGAAGCGCGCAAGAGCGTGTTCTACGCCACCGGTTTCATCGGCTACTTCTACATCCTGACCTTCATCATCGGTTTCGGCGCGATCCTGCTGGTCAGCACCAACCCGGACTTCAAGGACGCCACCGGCGCGCTGATCGGCGGCAACAACATGGCGGCGGTGCACCTGGCCGACGCGGTGGGCGGCAGCCTGTTCCTCGGCTTCATCTCGGCGGTGGCCTTCGCCACCATCCTCGCGGTGGTCGCCGGGCTGACCCTGGCCGGGGCCTCGGCCGTCTCCCATGACCTGTACGCCAGCGTGTTCAAGGGCGGCAAGGCCAACGAGAAGGACGAGCTGCGGGTCTCGAAGATGACCACCGTGGCCCTGGGCGTGGTCGCCATCGTGCTCGGCATCCTCTTCGAGAAGCAGAACATCGCCTTCATGGTCGGCCTGGCCTTCTCCATCGCCGCCAGCTGCAACTTCCCGGTGCTGCTGCTCTCCATGTACTGGAAGAAGCTGACCACCCGCGGCGCCATGATCGGCGGCTGGATGGGCCTGATCACCGCGGTGGGCCTGATGGTCCTCGGCCCGACCATCTGGGTGCAGATCCTCGGCCACGAGAAAGCCATCTACCCGTACGAGTACCCGGCGCTGTTCTCGATGATCGTCGCCTTCGTCGGTATCTGGTTCTTCTCCATCACCGACAAGTCGGCGGCGGCCGACGAGGAGCGGGCGCGCTTCTTCCCGCAGTTCATCCGTTCCCAGACCGGCCTGGGCGCCTCTGGCGCGGTGGCCCACTAAGCGCTACGTGAAGACGTAGCCCGAGGCGGCGGCCGGATTTCCGGTCCGCCGCCTTTCGTTTCAGCGTCCCGGTTACAGCGAGATGAGCCATGCCTGACAGTTTCAACTTCGCCTCGCCGCCCTTCGACCAGTTGCGTCCCCATCAGCGCGAGACCCTCAAGCAGGCCCTCAGCGTAGGCTACTACGCGCCGGGGGAAACCTTGCTGGAGGCCGGTTCGGCGGTCCCCGGGCTGTTCGTCCTGCTCAAGGGCGTGGTCGAGGAGCGCGGCGACGACGGGCGAGTGTTCGCCCAGTACGCCGCGGACGACCTGTTCGACGTCCGCGGGCTGTTTTCCGGCAGCAGCAAGCATCGCTACCTGGCGATCGAGGAAAGCATCGTCTA